>QIAP01000074.1 GCA_003225075.1 Acidobacteriota bacterium
GCAACAACTCAGCTTCTTCAACGGTGGTTATGGCCAGCACATGTATCACCCCATGCTGATCTTCGAGCGTCACACCGGATGTCTGCTGGCCGCACGCTTGCGACCGGGAAATGCCTCCAGTCATGCTCGCATCGTGCCCATGCTGCTGCGCTTGGTACCGCGTTTGCAGTCTGCTTTCCCCGCCGTAAAGATCAAACTGCGCGGCGATGCCGGTTTTGCTCTGCCCCTGCTCTACCAGTTCTGCGAGTTCTTCGCTATCGAGTATGTCCTCGACATCCCCGCCAACTGCGTCTTCAAGCGTCGCGCCCAACCACGGCAGAAGCAGTTGCAACGGCGCTATCGCCGCACCCAATTACCCCAGCGCAGCTTTTCCAGCTTCCGCCATCGCCCCCGCAGTTGGCCGCGCCAGCCCCGCATCTGTTACAAGGCCGAACATACCGTCGCCGCAACCAACCTGCGCTTCCTGATCACCAACTGCGACCGCCCTGCCTCTCAGGTCTTCGCTTTCTACAACGATCGCGGAGAGTGCGAGAATCGCTCACTCAAACCACGAGAGTCACCTTTGGCGGAGTGAAGGCGACAACGTTCACCGCTAACTCCGATACCCAGGTGACAGCGACAGTTCCGACTGGCGCAGTGACCGGCAAGATCGGGATCACCACGCTAGGGAGGCACAGCGATCAGTTCAGGAACCTTTACGGTAATGCCGTAAGGAGGATTTGGTTCAAGAAACACCTGGAGAAAGAATTATCTGGCGAAAAGATTGCACAGGGCGTGACTTCGCAAATGACACTAGGATTCACTTCAGAGGCAAACCGATGACTCTGCTGTGGCCCTCCGTGCGCACGCGGCAGATCTCGATTTTTAGGGCTTCTTGTAAACCATCCCGCCCTTCATCACGAAATCCACTCTCTCCAAAATGCTGACGTCGGCCAGCGGATCGCCCGGCACCGCCACCATATCGGCCAGCTTGCCGGGTTCAAGCGTCCCGATCTTGTCTTGCATGCCGAGCAGCTCGGAGGCGGTTAGGGTTGCTGAATGTATGGCTTGCGCCGGTGTCATGCCGAACTTCACCATTGAAGAAAACTCTTTCGCGGGATTAACCTTCCAATCGAAACCGCCGGCGTCGGTGCCGAAAGCAATTTTCACCCCCGCCTTCATGGCCCGGCGGAATGTTTCCTCGTGAATCTTCAGCATCTTCACCCATACTGGAGCACCCTCTTGCGCCCGACCCTGGGCGACGTATTCACCGACGAAAATTGTCGGAACATAGTAGAGGCCTTTGGCCGCCATGGTCCTCAAGTCTTCATCGCTGATGTAGTTGCCGTGTTCGATGGTGTCCACGCCGGCCTCGACTGAGTTGTGGACGCCGTTCAGCGCCATCGCATGAGACGCGACCTTGTGACGCTCGCGGTGGGCTTCGTCCACAATGGCCCGCAGCTCCTCCAGAGTGAACGTCGGTATGTCGTCCAGGACGCCGTCCTCGCGGACGCGATAGCTGCGATCGGAATACACCTTGATCCAGTCGGCGCCGAGCATGAGCTGTTCGCGCACCGCCTTGCGGCCGTCTTCCGGCCCGTCTACGACTTGGACCCCGTGAGGTACCGGAACGTTGGGCGCGTAACCCAGTAGGGGATATGCTCCGGTAACATCCATGGCGCGACTTGCTACCTGCATGCGCGGCCCGGGAATCACGCCCCGGTCGATGGCATTGCGCAGATCCACGTCGGCATAGCCCGCGCCCTCGGTCTCCAGATCGCGAATTGTGGTGAAACCATATTCCAGCGCGCGCCGCACGTTCACCGTCGCCAGAATGGTGCGGTACTCCGGCGATTGCTTCAAAAGCTGCTCATCGTAGTCAGCCGCCGTGATATCGCCCTGCAAGAGCACGTGGGTATGCGTATCAATCAGGCCGGGCATGCAAGTGTGCGAGGCAAGGTGAATAACGTCCGTGCCGCTTGTATTCGCCGCGGGCCCGATACGGGAAATCTTGTCACCTTCGATAACTACAAGAACATTCTTGCGAAGCTGATCGGATTTGCCATCGAGCAGGCTGTCGCAAAGAATGTAAGTTGTTTTCGCGGGCGATTGTTCTGGTTTGCTTTGCGAGGATGCAGGCGAGGTAAGGCTCAAACCGATAAATAAAATCACAAGAAGTCGCATCACGGCCATCCATTCTTCTGACGCGCAAGCGCGTCCATGGTTCATTCGCATTCTCTATCAGAACGGCGAACTAACTTACAACCGACCACTACTTTTCTGCATTTCCTGTGCGCCCATGTGGAAATTACGGCTGGCGAGTGTAGCAAACTTTGGATTTGTGCGGAGAGATTTGCTAAAAACACGCCTACAAACGTTGTAAACAAAGCGCTGCGCAATTTATTCCCAGACTCTCTCTCGCGCGAAAATTGTTAGACATTTTTTTTCAAACTGCACCAATCTTTTGGAATTGACCGCGACTGATATGCCGCGTACATTCGTCGCACCTCGGCCGACATTTCCCAGCCAGAAATTGACAGAGAATTTGTAGAGCAAAACTACCGGCAGCATTAGCAGACTTAAAGTCCCAATTCATCTCTCCCTCCCCCAAGGGCGAATGCACGTGAGCAATGCAGCAAGTGAATGGAGAATCTACCGCACACGATTTCTGATTAGCGCCAGGCAACTGACCGAATCATTCTCTTTGGTGGATGCACTCGGTCGCGAGCATCACGGTGAGCCAGGGGATTACCTGGTGGAGTCCTCCGATGGTGCGCAGCGGATTGCCCCGCGCGAAATCTTTGAAGACATCTACGTGCCCATCGGCGCGGCTGGTGAAAACTGGCCCGTGCCGGATAAGCGAGCTCTGCCATTGGAACCGGCGGCTGCCCGTCGCACGGCCTCGCGGCGCGCCATTATGGTCTAAGTGGAAAAAGTGTCTTTTTGTGGTTAGTCGGGCAGTGGGGGCTCGCATCTGTGCCGTTAAGCTGTTGATATACAATATATAGCGATACCCTCTTGACAGGTACTATATACAGGCGTACTGTAGCGATCCCATAAGGTGATGCAGGCCCCCGAAATCGGCAATGGAAGAGTTCGGCGGCTAAGAAAAAACTGGGGCGGACGCGTCGGTTGAGGTGACCCCGCACCGCCCCGTCAACTGGTTCCGTTCCCCGTAAGTGAACGGAACCGCAGCAGGCCTGTCCGGCATGCTGCGGGTTGGAGCGCGTGGCTTGCGGTGGCTGTTCCCCCGGTTCGGCGTCAGCCGAATATCCCCTCGGGGGATTGACTTGGCATCATTTTGGCACCGCCTTTAAGGCGGGGATTGATCGTCGTGGCGGCAAGCTTTACAGAGGTGAAATTGGTCGAACCGCGGCCACTGCCACCTTCTGCCGCGCCGCTAGTCCGGAGTGTCGCGGCTTGGAGGCGAAGGGAGCCCTCGATGGAAGGTTTAGCCCGCCTGGTTGCTGATTCCCTGGCACGACATGGTTTCGAGACGCCCTTAGATTACCGTCGCCTGCAATGGTCGCGCTGGTTTCGCTGTGAATCCAGCTTTAGCTTCCTTTTAGTTCCCGGCGAATCCGGCCTGTTTGCCTTGGGCGAGGAAGTGGTGGCGCCGGGCGAGGTCCCTGCTACCGGCGGCAAACGCATGCTGGCCATATTTCAGATCGCCGAGGCCGCTGATCTCGGTATGGCAATGGCACGTCTTTTCGCTCCCAACAGCCCGCTGCGTCAACGATTCGCCGAGGGGCGCTGCTTCGCCCGCTATGTGGTAATCGAAGATGATGTCCAGCGGCGCACGGCTCTCGCAGCCCTGCAGCAGTGGCTGGCATCGGCGGTTGAATCGGTATCAGGCATTCCGGCTGACTTCTTCCACCTAGGTGAGCCGTCACAAAGCACGTCCGTGGAGACGAAGCAGGTACGAGACATTCGTGAGGAGACGACGCCAGTCGCATTGCCGCTGACTGAGCCGGAAAGCCGAGAGCTTTTTCCCGGAAAGAGACAGTCTGAAAACGTTTGTGAGAGAAGCAGACCAGCCGAAACCCCGCGGCGTGAAAAAATGGTGCAGCCGGCGCCATTACCGTCCGGTTTTTAGGCCCAAGGATCACGGAATCAACCAGTTGTGGTTCGGAATCTAATCAGGAGAGAGAAGAGATGTCCGAAGTGAGCGAAAAAGTCAAAACAACCAACGCCCCAACTGTCGCCACTCCGCAGACGACGACCACAAAAAAGAGAGCCCCGGGCCTCACCTTCCGCCGCTTGTTTACCAAGCCCGGCGTGTCGCCCTACGACGAAGTTGAATGGGAGCGCCGTCTGGCACAGATCACCGATGCTCAGGGCAACGTGATCTTCGAGCAGGAGGACGTCGAAGTTCCCAAAGACTGGTCCATGACCGCCACCAACATTGTGGCCAGCAAGTATTTGCATGGCACCGTTGGCACGCCGGATCGTGAATCGGGTGTGCGCGCCTTGGTTACGCGCGTCGCCGAAACCATCCGCGACTGGGGGTTGGCTCAGGGCTACTTCCGCACTCCGGAAGACGGTGCGACCTTTCACGATGAACTGGCCCACATACTGATCCGCCAGTACGCGGCATTCAACTCGCCGGTCTGGTTCAACGTGGGATGCGATCGCATCGAGCCCAATTCTGACGCCCAGAACTGGCACTGGAATCCGCAAGCCACACGCGTCGAATTTTCCAAGACCGGTTATGGCACTCCCCAGTGTTCGGCATGCTTCATTAACTCGGTCAAAGATTCTCTCGATTCCATCCTGACTCTGGCGAAGACCGAAGGCATGCTCTTTAAGTGGGGATCGGGGACGGGAACCAATCTTTCTTCCCTACGTTCCTCGACGGAAGGCCTGAGCGGCGGCGGCACTGCCAGCGGTCCACTCAGCTTTATGAAGGGTTTCGACGCTTTTGCCGGCGTAATTAAGTCGGGCGGCAAGACGCGCCGCGCTGCCAAGATGGTCATCCTCAACATTGACCATCCCGATATCGTTGACTTCATCGAGTGCAAGGCCAAAGAAGAGGCCAAGGCGCATGCCCTGGTTGCGTCCGGTTATGATGGGTCTTCACCCGATTCCGAAGCCTACTCGTCCATATTTTTCCAGAACGCCAACAACTCAGTCCGCGTCACCGATGATTTCATGTATTCAGTGATGCGCGACACTGATTTCTCCACCCGCGCCATCCGCGACGGCCGCCCCATCAAGACTTACGCAGCCAAAGACCTGCTGCGCAAGATTTCCGAAGCTACCTGGCAATGCGGTGATCCTGGTATGCAGTTCGATACTACGGTCAATCGCTGGCACACCTCGAAGAATACGGCGCGCATCAACGCCTCGAATCCGTGCTCGGAGTACATGTTCCTCGACGACTCAGCCTGCAACCTGGCCAGCCTTAACCTGCTGAAGTTCGCGCCCAACGGCACGTTCGACGTAGGCGCGTATCGCCACGCCGTGGACATTCTGATCACCGCGCAGGAAATTCTGGTGGATAACGCCGGCTATCCGACAGAAATGATCGCCAAGAACTCGCACGACTATCGTCCGCTCGGCCTGGGCTACGCCAATCTCGGTGCGCTGCTGATGGCCGCGGGTCTGCCGTACGATTCCGATGCCGGACGCGACTACGCCGCCTGCGTCACCGCCATCATGTGCGGTCAGGCGTACTTGCAATCGTCACGCATCGCCGAACTCTGCGAACCGCTGGTGCCCGCGACGGAAGCGACACAAAAAGGCCTGGCCGAAACCAATCTCCGCGAAAACGTCATGCCTGGAGCCGCCTGCCCCGGCTGGTACATCAATCGTGAGCCCTTCCTAGACGTGATTCGCATGCACCGCGCATCCGTCAACAACATAAACAAAACCAACGTCCCCGCCGCCATCTACGAAGCCAGCAAACAATGCTGGGACGAAGCTCTCGCCCACGGCGAAAAATTCGGCTACCGCAACTCCCAGGTGACGGTCCTGGCCCCCACCGGCACAATAGGCTTCATGATGGATTGCGCAACAACCGGGATCGAGCCGGATTTGGCTTTGGTGAAGTTTAAGAAGCTGGTGGGCGGAGGGATGATCAAGATCGTCAACCAGACGGTGCCGACGGCGTTGTTCAAGCTGGGGTACACGCATCAAGAGGCCGACAAGATCGTCAGCTACATTGACGCTACCGGGACGATTGAAGGGGCGCCGGATATTAAAGACGAGCACTTGGCGGTGTTTGATTGCTCGTTTAAGCCTTCCAAAGGTACGCGTTCGATTCATTACATGGGACATCTACGCATGATGGCGGCGGCGCAGCCGTTCATCTCCGGGGCCATTTCGAAGACCGTCAACCTGCCGGAGTCGGCGAGCGTGGAAGAGATCATGGAAGCCTATCTCCAGGCCTGGAAGCTGGGGCTGAAGGCTGTGGCGATCTATCGCGACGGCTGCAAGAAGTCGCAGCCGCTGTCGGCTGCCGGAAGTTCGACGGCATTGTCGAAGAAAGAAGATGCTACGCGGACAGGAGTGTCCGCGCCACACGAAGAGGAAGACTTGAACGCGCCGCCGCGGGCGGTGCGACATCGTCTGCCGGAGGAGCGCGCCTCCATCACCCACAAATTCAACGTTGGCGGACACGAGGGCTACATCACCGTGGGCCTCTATCCCGACGGCTGTCCGGGCGAAATCTTCATCACCATGGCCAAAGAAGGCTCCACGGTCAGCGGCTTGATGGACAGCTTTGCCTGCGCCGTCTCCATCGCGCTGCAGCACGGCGTGCCGTTGAAGCTGCTGTGCGAGAAGTTTGCCCACACCCGCTTCGAGCCCAGCGGCTGGACCAGCACTCCCGAGATCGGCTTCGCCAAGTCGATCATGGACTACATCTTCCGCTGGCTGCAGCTCCGTTTCCTCACCGGGCAGCAGCAGTTGCTGTTCGATAACCTGCGCCTGAGACCGTCGGGTGCCGCGATTGGTGGCTCAGTTCCCAACTCGGAAGGTGTCGGGGATTTGAATGGCTCGGCTTCTCCTCGGGAAACGGAAAACCGTGAACTGAGAACCGGCAGCATCCACGCCGCCGACGCGCTGCGCGAAATCGTGGACCTCGGCGACGCCCCAACCTGCAGCTTCTGCGGTAGCATCATGACGCGAAATGGGAGTTGCTATCGGTGCATGAGTTGCGGGAGCACGAGCGGGTGCTCGTAAACTTGACGCCAGATCATTAGCTCTCAATTAAAAACTTCCTACTCCGTTTGGTCTATATACCTAACGGAGTAGGAATCTAAGATGTAAGGATACCCCCCTCCATCAAGCTGCGTATGTGCTCTGGAAAGTAAAACACATTCATCCCTTTAACGGTGGGAATGGGCGCGTGGCAAGGGCGCTGGCGTATCTGGTGATGGCTTCAAAAGTTGCGCCGATATTCAAGGGAGAGCCACTTCCCGCAAAACTCAAGAAACGCAAGAGCGAGTATGTGACAGGTCTGAAGGCAGCCGATAAGGGTAATTTGGGCCCCCTTCAGAACCTCGTATTGGAGTGCTTCCAAGAACAGATCGCGGAAATCTCGTTAATGCTCAAAGTCTGAACTTCTGGATCGAAATGTCTTCGGCTTCAGGGCCGCAATCCCGATTCGGGAATTTCGTTCGGGGAAAAGCGGAGTTTTCTCGATTTGAGAAAAATCTTGTCAAGCCCCTTTGGGAGGCGGTTTTCGCGTAAGTTGTTCATTGTATTGGGAAGATAATGGTTCCGAAAATGTCCCATTCACCCCCTCGGATTTGCTAGCCTAAATATAGGGGCAGAATTTCTGGCCCCCCAAGGACATTAGGAAGCGTGCCAGACGCGCGTTTGTGCGCCCAAAAACGGGGCGCGTCGCGCGGCACGCCTAGATCCTTCGCCCGGCAAAGGACGCCGGGCTCCAGGATGACATTTTTTCTTGAGGATTGATTTGTTTTGAGACGCGGCTGATTCGGGCCGCGTTTTTATTTTGGCGACGGTGCAGGCACAAAAACAGAGGAAAGAGACGGGCCGAACTCATGAGGAAAAACAACGTGAAGAAAAACAAGAATGTGAAAAAAGACGAGAATGGGAAAAAGGCGAGAACGCGAAAAAAGATAAGAATACGAAAAAAGACAACGTGAAGAAAAATAGAAAGAAGATGCGGGGAAGCCGGCTGAAGGGGTGCAAGGAACGCGGGGAGCGGGCCCGAGCTATGTTTTATGGCGCGGGCGGCGGAAGAGGGAGTGAGAGTTTTCAAGCCGCACGGGGATTGTGCCAAATACGACGTGGGAGTGGAATATCGCGGGCGATTTTTGCGGGTGCAGGTGAAATCCACGATCTTCAAGCGACGCGGGGAAGGGTACAGCTTAAATGTGATGGGTCCCAAACGTAAGCGCTATGAGAGTGAAGTGCTGGATTTTTTTGCGGTGTATTTGATCCCAATTGATGCCTGGTACATCATTCCATATGAACTGACGGGCTGGAAGAACTGCTCGCTGCATTTCACGCCGAACAGCCCTCGCCACAAATACCGGCGATATCGGGAGGCATGGCATTTGCTGCGAGGCGAGGGAAGGATCGAGACGCTGCACGGGTGCGCGGAAGAGGAATCGTTTTGTGCGTCGAGTGCCGATGGGTGGGAGTTCGCCATTCGGGCGATGCACGGCGAGGGACAGCAATGATCGAGCGTTTCATGATCTAATACGCGGTCTAACGAAACAGACGCGGGACGCCGCCGTGGGTTCTGCCAGACGTCTGTTACTCGCCAGGTAGGAGGGCCGTTTCCATGAAATTGCTGTGGAGGTTGCGACACGCAATGTGGGCGCTGTGTCTTCTCGTCTGCGCCTTGGCCTACATGGTTTCGTCGGTGGCTGTCGCTGGGCCCGACCGGCAAGTGGCCGTCACGGTGGATGACTTGCCGGCGGGGGCGGCGAATGCCATGTCGGCGGCGACGATTACCGAGATGACATCCAAGTTGCTGGCGGCTTTGCGGCAACAAAAGGTTCCTGCCGTCGGATTCGTGAATGAGAAAAAACTCTATAAGTTCGGCGAAGTGGACGAAAGGATCAAAGCTCTCGGCATGTGGGTGGACTCGGGCTTTGAACTTGGGAACCACACTTATAGTCACTCGTCGCTGAACAGGGTTGGGTTGCAAGCGTGGGAGGACGACGTCATACAGGGCGAGTCGGTGACACGGCTTTTGCTGGCCCAGCACAATATGAAGCTGAGATATTTCCGGCATCCGTATTTGGACACGGGGCGGGATCTGGAGACGCGGCGCCAGGCGGAAGCGTTTCTTGTCGCCCGCGGGTATCACATTGCTCCGGTGACGCTTGATGCGTGGGACTGGATGTATGGGGGAGTTTACGAAGACGCCAAGAAACGCGCGGATGTGATGCTGCAACAGCAACTGGTCAAAAGTTATCTGGAGTATACCGACGCGGTGTTCGCGTATTCGGAACAGTTGTCAAAGGAAATCATTGGGTACGAGCCCAAACAGATTTTGCTGCTGCATGGCAATCAATTGGAAGCCGACCACTTCAATGAGCTGGCCGAGGTGATCAGAAAGCGCGGGTACCGGTTCATCACGCTGGAAGATGCGTTGAGCGATCAGGCTTATAGCCTGCCGGACACGTTTGTGGGCGAAGAAGGGACGGGCTGGCTCGATCACTGGGCGATTACGCGGGGCAAGCCTCCACAGGGTGCGCCGGAGTTTCCGGCGTGGGTGATTGAAAAGTCGAGGGCGATTCAGAAACCGCCGCCATAGGTGGCGGCTGAACGTCCGCCGTACGTGCGCGAAATGATGCAGGAGAGATTCAGGCGGCTTTGCGCTCCTGCACGTCCTTCTCTTTCTCTTTTACTTTGATGTCCACTTGCTCGTGCTTGATGTCGAGGCGTAGCCGGTTATAGATGCTCATGTATTGGTTGGCGACCCACACCAGGGCGAACAGGGCGAGCAGGTAGCCACGCCAATCCGAATAGAGCAGCTTGTAGCGTGATGATGAGAAATAAGATCGTGACGTAGTAGCTGAAGCAAAATTCACAGGTAAACAGATAGAAGAATTTTCGCTTCAATACGCTGCGTGCTTCCTGGCATTCCCGTTTGCAGTATTCGCGCGGCTCGCGAAAGATTTCTTCGTGGGTGACCGTCCAGGCAACACAGGCGATGGGAATTGCCAGGGCGAAAAGCCAGAAGAGATTAAGCGTAATGGACATGCCAAAACATCCGGGGACAAAGCTTTGATGCAAAAAGCTTTGTTGCAGCGGCGCAAAATGGCACAATGAGGTCGCATGGCGAGACCACAGCCGCAAAATCCGTCTGAAGATTTTTCTCGCGATGAACAAGGCGGTCCGCAGGAGAAATTGCCGCCTTCTTTCGTTCCGGAAATTGACCGGCTGCAAGCTGAGCTATCGCGCTTCTGTCCAAATTGTTCGGCGCGGTTGCAGGAACATCGCTGCAAGCTAAGTTGCCCGCAGTGCGGCTTCTATCTGAGCTGTTCGGATTTCTACTGAGGTATACGGATTTCTACCGATTGACTCGGCTCTCGTGAAGGATTAATCTGGCTGTCGAGATGGGGTGAGGACGGTACAGGTTTTTGCCGTTTCCTCTGTTTCAGGCCGGCCGAAGGAGAACGGCAGCCAGGCTGGCCACGTCCCTCACCTCGTCAGCATCTTCTTTTCAAATCTTCAATCCTTCTCTGTTTCAAAAACTGACGACGCCTACCTGCCTCGCGCTAAACATGGTGCTCCGTCTACAATGGCCGGGCACGAATTTCAAATAGTAATCAGGAGACAAGCATGCAACGCAAGGCAAGTGCGGTGTGGAAGGGCGGACTCAAAGACGGCAAAGGAACGGTCTCATCCACGAGTGGAGTTCTTTCTAACACGCCTTACTCTTTCAGCACGCGTTTCGAAAATACGCCGGGAACCAATCCAGAAGAACTGATTGCGGCGGCGCACGCAGCCTGCTTCTCCATGGCGCTGTCGGCGCAACTTGGAAATGCGAACCTCACGGCCGAAAGTATTTCAACTTCGGCGACATTGACTATGGAAAAGCTCGATGCGGGCTGGACTATCACGGCGGTGCAACTTGATGTCGTCGCGCGGGTGCCGAAAGCGGACGCGGCGGCTTTTAACAAAGCAGCCGAGAATGCGAAGTCGGGATGTCCGGTATCGAAGGTGCTGAAGGCTGACATCACGATGAACGCACGGTTGGAAGGATAGCAGCAGTTCTCAGTTGAACGCGCGCGAAATGCTGGGCTCTCTTTTTTTGGCACGGATCAGGATTCGACTACTTCTGGCTGCGCAGAATTTCGCGGATGGAGCGATTGATGCGGGCTGCATCCTGGGCGGCATTGTCTGCGAGTTCGACCCATTTCGCCCCGTTACCTGCCAGCTTTGCCTGACCCAGGAGATAGCAGGCCTGCATGATGGTCTCGATTGAATTGCTGAGATCGTGCGCCAGGGCGCGCAGGCGGCTGGCCACATCGGGTGGCAAGTTGCGAGAACCTTC
Source organism: Acidobacteriota bacterium (assembly GCA_003225075.1). Taxonomy (GTDB): domain Bacteria; phylum Acidobacteriota; class Terriglobia; order Terriglobales; family Acidobacteriaceae; genus Gp1-AA124. The sequence continues at coordinate 11,468 of QIAP01000074.1, forward strand.
TACTGCGGGCGGCAATTTTTGAGAGTCTGCCATAGCATTCCAGGCGCCGACTATTTAGAGGTAGCTTACGCCTTTTTTCGTTGCATCGGAGACCATGCCAATTGTGGTCCGCCGCTTGACACACGTTATCAATGCTATATGCAGTCGGTTTGACAGGCAGGGGAGCCTTTGTAGAATATATCTCGTAGTCCTTTCCTGAAAGGTGGCCCAGGCGGGCGCCGCGCAAAGATGTAAATTGCCATCGTGGCGGAATTGGCAGACGCGCATGGTTCAGGTCCATGTACCCGCAAGGGTGTGGGGGTTCGAGTCCCTTCGATGGCACCAGCTTTTCCAGAACTAAGACATCACTGATGGTTCTTAGGGTAAGGTTTGTGAATCAATGATTGGCTCATACCTTCCCTTATAATCATCAGACTTTCTTATGGTTGCCAGCCTTGATCATATCGTCGCAGCTACGCGTAGACGTATTGCCAAAAGCAAGCGGAGCGCGGATTTGGCGGGTCTGGAACGCCAAGCTCAGAAGCACACGCCCCGAGGCTTTCGTTCAAAACTGGAGAAAGCCGCCGAGTCAGGTGTGGCCATTATTGCTGAGTTGAAGAAAGCATCGCCCTCGAAGGGGCTGATTCGTTCGAAATTTGATGCGGCGGTGCTGGCGGAGGAGTTGGAATCGGCGGGCGCAGCAGCGTTGTCGGTACTGACGGACGAAGAATTCTTTCAGGGATCACTGGAAAATCTGCGGCAAGCTTCGTCGCAGACACACCTGCCGTGTTTACGCAAAGATTTTATTGTTGACGAGCTTCAGATTCTGGAGGCACGCGCCAACCGAGCGGATGCGGTGCTGCTGATTGTGGCGGCGCTGTCGTCCGCGGAATTGGCTGCGTTATTGGGAGCAGCTCGCCAGTTTGGGCTTGACGTGCTCTGCGAAGTGCATGATGAAGAAGAGCTCAAGAGAGCTGCAGACGCCGGGTGCGGCTTGATTGGCGTGAACAGCCGCGACCTGCGAACATTCCAAGTAGATTTGAAGACAGCGTTCCGGCTGGCGGAGAGCATTCCTAAAAATGTTCTAAGTGTGGCGGAAAGCGGCATTGCTACAGGAAGCGACGTCGCCCGGCTGCGAGCCGCTGGATATCAGGCATTTTTGATTGGAGAATCGCTGATGAAAGCGGAGTCGCCGGAACATGCCTTGCGGGCACTACTGGCGGAGGCTGCGGTGACAGCGCTGAGGGATTGAAACATTGAGCGATTGAAACACAGAATCATTAGCGAGAACCAACCATGACGTGGGTGAAGATTTGCGGGACTACGAATCTGGAGGATGCGCTTACCGCCGTAGACGCCGGGGCGGATGCGCTGGGATTCATTTTCTACGAGAAGAGCCCGCGAAGGATTGATCCTGAAACCGCCAGCGGGATCGTGTTTCAACTTCCGCCGAAGGTGGAAAAGGTCGGCGTTTTCGTGAATGAGTCTCCGGCGCGCATGATCGAGATCGGGCGGCGGGCGGGGCTTACAGCCTTTCAGGTGCATTCCGGCGCTCTGGCAACAAAGACCGATCCGCAAGCCGGATGGTACCCGGGTCCTGGTATAAGAATCTACCTTGCCTTGCCTGCGGCGCCTTTTTTTGAGCAAAACATTCAATGGGTGCCCTCTGGCAGAGGCTTGGCAGACCCTGTGGAGGGGATTGCTGCGATCTTCCTGGACTCGGGCACTGAGCAGCGACCGGGTGGTACCGGTGCGACGTTTGATTGGGAAAAAGCCGCGCCGGTGATTGCCTCCATGAGCCAAGATACTCATGTTGTGGTTGCTGGTGGGCTCAATCCCAGCAACGTCTGCGACGCCATTCGGATTCTGCATCCCTGGGGCGTGGATGTTGCTTCGGGCGTAGAAGCGAGGCCCGGCAAGAAAGATCCAAAGAAGGTTCGGGAGTTCGTTCAAGCGGTGCGACGGGCAGAGAAGAGTGCTTAGCAATGGCTACTGCGAGCGTCAGTAAGAGGAATTCGAAAGCAAAGAAGACCGGCGGAAAAAAAACGGTCGCGAATGCGGCCATCCCCGGCCGCTTTGGGGCGTACGGTGGTCGCTACGTTCCGGAGACGCTGATGGCGGCTCTGGGGGAACTGGAGCGGGAATACGAGCGGGCGCGCCATGATCCGAAGTTCCGGCGCCGCTTACATGAACTGTTCGAGCAGTATGCGGGACGTCCTACGCCGCTATTTTTGGCGCGACGACTCACGGACAAGCTTGGCGGCGCCAAAATTTACCTAAAGCGGGAAGATCTGCTGCACACCGGCGCGCACAAGATCAACAACTGCATTGGGCAAGCGTTGCTGGTAGAGCGCATGGGCAAGCATCGCGTGATTGCGGAAACCGGGGCGGGGCAGCACGGGGTGGCGACGGCGACGGTATGCGCGCTGTTCGGGTTCGAATGCGTGGTGTACATGGGAACCGAGGATATGCGGCGGCAGGAGTTGAACGTATTTCGCATGCAGTTGCTGGGCGCCGAGGTTCGCGGTGTAGAGTCCGGTTCGCGCACACTCAAAGATGCCATCAACGAAGCCATGCGCGATTGGGTGACGAACGTGCGCACCACACATTACTTGCTGGGTAGCGTGTTGGGTGCGCATCCTTATCCGACAATGGTTCGGGATTTCCACTCGGTAATCGGACGCGAAGCACGACGGCAAATTCTGAAGGCTGAAGGCAAGCTTCCGGCCGCGATTATCGCCTGTGTTGGCGGTGGGTCGAATGCAATCGGCATCTTTCATGAGTTCATAAAAGACAAGAAGGTACAACTCGTCGGCGTGGAAGCCGGCGGCCGTAGTGACTGCCTGGGTGATCACGCGGCGCGCTTCCGCGGTGGTTCGCCGGGGATTTTGCAGGGCACGTACTCTTACGTACTGCAGGACCCCGGGGGACAGATTGCGGGCACGCATTCGATATCGGCTGGCCTCGACTACCCGTCTATAGGGCCGGAGCATGCGTGGCTGAAAGATACGGGACGCGCGGAATACGTTTCCGCATCGGATGCGGAAGCACTGGAAAGCTGCACGCTGCTGGCGCGTACAGAAGGTATTATTCCGGCGCTGGAGTCGGCGCATGCAGTCGCCGAGGTGGTGAAGAGAGCGCCGAAGATGAAAAAGTCGGATGTGGTGATCGTGAATATTTCCGGGCGCGGGGATAAGGATATGGGGATATTGCAGGAGAGTTTGAGCTTGAATCAATTGAATCATTGAGCGATTGAATCATTGAATCATTTGTCTTTTCTGACGGAAGCTGGGTGCCACTCTCTTTTACAAAACGGCCTTCTCTGGTCGCTTACGTCACCTGCGGCGATCCCGATCTTGCGACTACACGCGCCGTGGTTCTTGCGGCGATTGAGGCTGGGGCGGACGTGATTGAACTGGGTGTGCCCTTCAGCGATCCGCTGGCGGATGGTCCGGTGATCCAGCGGGCCAGCGAGCGGGCGTTGAAACACGCCACTACGCTTGATCAGATTCTCAAACTAGCGGCGGAGGTTCGCCAGCGCTCCCAAGTCGGGGTTATTATTTTTTCTTATTTGAATCCAATCATGCGGATGGGAGTACCTGAGTTTTGTGCTGCGGCGGCAACGGCTGGAGTGGATGGTGCGCTGATTACCGATCTGCCAGTGGAGGAAGCCGGCGACTACCGGCGCGAAATGGGTAAGCGAAATCTTGTCACGGTATTTCTGGCCGCACCCACCAGCACGGATGAACGTCTAAAATCTATCGCCAAGGCATCGACGGGATTTGTTTATGCCGTGTCCCGCACCGGCATTACCGGCGTGCGCAAGCAGCTTCCAGAGGGCGCGCGCGATCTGGTGCGGCGGATCCGCCGCCACACGAAACTTCCGATCGCGGTTGGATTTGGCATCTCGACTCCGGAACAGTTCGCCGCCGTCGGGGAATTTGCCGATGCGGCAGTGGTGGGCAGCGCGATTGTTGAAACCATCGAGCACAATCCGGGGCAGGAAGCGGAAGCGGTTGCGGCGTTTGTGAAGAGGCTGACCGCGGTCAGCCGTGAGTGCTCAGCGACAACTGGCAAGGGCTGAGGATCCGGGTCCCCAGCCCGGTGTGAGTCTCATATGGACATTGCTGATTGGCGAAGGAAAATCGACGAGATTGACCGCAAGCTGGTTGAGTTGCTGAATCAGCGCGCGCAGGCGGCGCAGGAGATTGGGCGGCTCAAGCGCAATACGAAGATGCCTATTTACGAGCCGGATCGCGAACGCGCTGTTTTCGACAACGTGCGGCAGGTGAGCCAGGGGCCTTTGCCGGAACGGGACTTGACGCAAATTTACGAGCGCATCATGGACGTGATGCGGAAAATTCAGAAAGAGGAGATCGTGCCGCAGGCGAAATCCAGGACTGCCGCCGACACAGAATTGGATTCGGACGTGAATGACTGAGCAGTTGCGATTGACAGATCGCTGTATGCCAATTGAAGGCTAAGACAGACTTTCGAAGCTTCTTATGATTATCGCGATGCAAGAATCCGCGAGCGAAGAACAGATTCAGCAGGTGATTGATCGCCTGGTCAACCTGGGCTTCGAGGTCCACCGCAGCACGGGGGCCCGACAAACCGTGCTGGGAGCGGTAGGCGCGCAGGTTGAGTTCGACATTCGTAATTTGGAGCTGCTGCCGGGGGTGCAGGAGGCCCACCGGATCAGTTCGCCATACAAGCTCGCCGGAAGAAGTTTCCGGCCCGAGGGCACCATCGTGAGTCTGGCGAATGGGGTGAAAATTGGCGGGGGCAGCGTAGTGGTGATGGCTGGTCCATGCTCGGTGGAATCGCGAGAGCAGCTTTTCGGAACCGCAGAAGCGGTGTCTAAAGCGGGAGGGCGGGTGCTGCGCGGCGGCGCTTTCAAACCCCGCAGTTCGCCGTATTCATTCCAAGGTATGGGCGAAGAGGGCCTGAAATTGCTGCGCGAGGCAGGGAACAAATTTGGATTGCTGGTCATCAGCGAAGTGATGGAAATCGCGCAGATCCCGGTCTTGATGCCTTATGTTGATATTCTGCAAGTGGGCGCTCGCAACATGCAGAATTTCAATTTGCTGCGAGAATTGGGCAAGCTGCGAAAGCCGGTGCTGCTGAAACGTGGGATTGCAGCGACGCTGGAGGAATTGCTGCTGTCGGCGGAGTACATCATGGCGGGTGGTAACTACGAGGTCGTCCTCTGCGAGCGAGGCATCCGTACTTTCGAAACTTACACCCGTAATACGATGGACATATCGGCCATTCCCATCATTAAGAAACTGTCGCATCTTCCCATGACCGCCGATCCATCGCATGGCACCGGGCGCCGGGACAAAGTGGCACCCATGGCGCGGGCCGCGGTGGCAGCCGGCGCCGACGCGCTGCTGATCGAAGTTCATTGCGATCCGGACAAAGCGCTGTCGGATGGCGCGCAGTCGTTGTATCCCGAACAGTTCAGCAAATTGATGGACGAGTTGCGGATGATCGCACCAGCTGTGGGAAGAACCATCGCTTAGCGGTGTTTGCCACGGAGACGCGGAGACACGGAGAACTGACTGGCTAATTCCTTACAGTTCAGCAAATTGATGGACGAGTTGCGGATGGTTGCGCCAGCCGTGGGGCAGAAGATTGCTTTAGCAGTCTTGCCACGGAGGCACGGAGACACGGAGAGCTGACTGGCTAATTCCTTACAGTCAGCAAATTGATGGACGAGTTGCGGATGATTGCGCCAGCCGTGGGACGGAAGATCGCTTGGCAGTCTTGCCACGGAGGCACGGAGACACGGAGAGCTGACTGGCTAATTCCTTCGGCCTTGGACGAGTCCTAGCACTGAGCCACAATCCATGCCCATTCGCCAATTAACGATTATCGGCACGGGACTGATCGGAGGCTCTTTCGGCCTGGCGCTGAAGAAGCATCGCTTTCTGGGGCGCATCGTAGGTTGCGATCGGGCGCCGATTCTCGAGCGGGCGCGGCAGAAAGGCGCAATTGACCGGGGTTATACGGATCCCGTTGAGGCGGTGCGCGGCAGCCAGGTGGTATTGCTCGCGACTCCCGTGGGAGGGATTATTGATTTGATGGAGCGCATCGGACCAGTGCTTCCCGCGCGTACCCTGCTGACGGATGTTGGGAGTACGAAGGTAGAGGTGGTGGCGCGAGCGGGTGCAGTCTTCGGAAAAAACGCTGGCCGAAGATTTCTGCCTGGACATCCCATGGCGGGGAAAGAACAGTCGGGGGTGGAGTTTGCCGACGCAGATTTGTTTCAAGGGGCGACCTGGGTTTTCACTCCTTTGAATAATCAGAATATTTATAACGGGCTGAGCGGTGAGTTCGTCGCAGGGGTGGAAAAGATCGGGGCGCGAGTGGCCAGCATGGATGCGGCGGAGCACGATCATCTTTGCGCGTGGATCAGTCAACTGCCGCAGATGATTTCTACCGCGTTGGCAGCGTCCCTGGTGGATGAATTTGGGGAAGACGCTCCATTGCTTGAGACCGGAGGGCGGGCGCTGCGAGAAATAACACGTATTTCCGCGAGTCCTTACTCGATGTGGCGTGACATTGCGCTCACCAACAAGAAGAACCTGCAGAAAGCTCTGCTGAAGCTCGAGCAGCGACTGGCTCACGTCCGCGAGAATCTAGGGACGCGGGAGCTGGCGATGGAATTTGAGCGCGCGCATCAGTTGAAGAAAGGTTTGCCACGGAGGCACAGAGGCACTGAGAAGGTCAATCGTTGAATCATTGGCGCATTGGATCAATGAATCACTGCAGCGATGGTGGAAGGCTACAAACAGTCTTCACTTCAATTAATTTGGTTTCTCAGCTGGCGCGGGTGGCGGCAGAATTTCATTTAGAATCGCTCTTCTATGAACAAGGTTGTGGCGAGTGCTGACGAGGCCATTCGCGATGTGTTTGATGGCGCCACCATCATGGTGGGCGGGTTCGGGCTTTGCGGCATTCCGGAAAATCTGATTCGCGCGCTGGTGCGCAAGGGCGTGAAGAACCTTACCACCATCAGCAACAACGCCGGGGTGGATGGCTTCGGCATGGGGTTATTGCTCTCCGCGGGGCAGATTCGAAAGCATATTGGGACATACGTGGGAGAGAACAAGTTGCTGGAAGCGATGGTGCTGAACGGCAAGATGGAACTGGATCTGGTGCCGCAGGGGACTTTTTCGGAACGCATTCGCGCGGCAGGCGCCGGTATCCCTGCGTACTTTACTCCGACTGGCGTGGGGACGATCGTGGCTGAGGGCAAGGAGACGCGTGAGTTCGATGGCCGGGCTTACGTGATGGAACGGGCACTCAAAGCAGATTTCGCCTTCGTCAAGGCTTGGAAAGGCGACAAGTGGGGCAATCTCGTGTATCGCAAGACGGCGCGCAATTTTAATCCCATGATGGCTACCGCCGCGAAGGTCACGATTGCCGAAGTCGAGCACCTGGTCGAGGTGGGCGAACTGGATCCTGAAATAGTTCACACGCCCAGCATTTTTGTGAAGCGGATCTTTCAGGGCGAATTGTATGAGAAGCGGATCGAGCGCAGGACGGTGAGGAAGGCGAGTTAGAGAACTACTTATGGGGACGATAACTAAACCTGGGAAGGACGTGGAAAAGCGCGAGCGCATTGTGAAGCGGATTGCGCGCGAACTGCGCGACGGCTTTTATGTGAACCTGGGGATTGGCATGCCTACGCTGGTGGCGAACTATGTCCCGGCGGGCGTGGATGTCATTTTGCAAAGTGAAAACGGCATGCTCGGTATTGGGCCCTTTCCAATCGAGGGGGAAGAAGACGCCGACTTGATCAATGCCGGGAAAGAAACCGTCAGCGAGATGCCCGGGACGGCGTATTTTTCCAGCGCAGATTCTTTTGCCATGATCCGCGGCGGCCACGTGGATCTAAGTGTGCTGGGGGCGATGGAAGTGGACGAGAATGGAAACCTGGCTAACTGGATGATCCCGGGAAAAATGGTGAAGGGTATGGGCGGAGCGATGGATCTGGTGGCGGGCGCGCGCAGGGTTATCGTCGCTATGGAGCACACCACGCGTGAAGGCCAGCCCAAGATCCTTAAGAAATGCACGCTGCCGTTGACCGGAGTGAAAGTTGTCCACAATATTGTGACCGAGATGGCGTTTATCAGCGTGACATCGGGCGGGCTGGTGCTCGAAGAGGTGGCGCCGGGATTGACGGCGGACGATGTGCAGCGAGCAACCGAACCCGCTTTGATCGTGAGCCCGAAGTTGACGACCATGAAGTGCTAACCCGAAACTAAATTCGGAATGGGGCGCTCAGCAGTCGCGCCGGTAGCACTATAGCGGCGAACACCAGCGCCAGCACGCCGTGGACAGCGATTCCAACCAAACGAAACGGAAGCAGCAGCAACCAGATGAAAGGATAAAGTAGTAGTGCCAGCAAAGCGACCGGCCAGCAAAGCACGAACAAGATGCACCAAAGGAGAAAGGTAAACATTTCTGGGACCTCCTCGCTACTCTCCATAATGTACGAACGAAAAGAAGCAAAAGTTCCTAGCCAACGGATTAGCTAAACTTGTGTACCCGAAGAGTCGCTGCTCTGGCCTAAGTGTTTCTTTAAAAACGCCAACGTACGCAGGCCTGCGTCACGCCAGATTTCGCCAGTGAAGCTGTGTCCGATGCCGGGATAAATCTGCATTTCGTAGGGCACACCCTTGCCCTCGAGCACCTGTTGTAGATGATAGGCCTCCTCGACGGGAACGGTAGGGTCGGATTCTCCGTGCAGAATTAGAACCGGTGGAATGCGGCGGACGAAGAGCTTCATCTCTTTAGGCAATCCGTCCCACAAAGTCTTCATCCAGAGAGGAAAATTTCTGAAGATGGTTTGTTTATCGGCGAAGGTGGTTCCAGTGCGATCGAAGTAATGGAGCACGTAGACGGCGAAACCGTGGCGGGCTAACAAGGTTGCGGGTTCCGACATGGTGGTGTGTCCACCGCCGGAGCCGTGAAGAGCTACCACGGCGGGGAAAGCTTTGCCATTGGCGCTGGGCAGGAAGGAGTCGAGGCGAATGGATTTTCCGCCGCTGATGAATGACGCCTGGGATTGGGTGACGGGATACATGGGGAAGCAATCAGCAATCAGCAGTCAGCACTCAGCATTCAACCCATGACGTGTCGAGATAAAAAAGCCAGGCACAAGTTAAACGGTCAACGTGAAGTCAAACGCCTCAATGGCCCAAGTGCTACGTGCTGAGGGCCGCCGCCGGTTCTTCGGACAGCTTTCGCAAGCCCTCTTCGTAAGGAGCGCGGACGATGCCCCGTTCGGTGATGATTGCCGTGACAAACCTGGCGGGAGTCACATCGAACGCCGGATTCTCTATTTCCACGCCTTCGGGCGTGACAGCTTTACCGGCGAAGTGTGTGACCTCGCGTGGATTGCGCTGCTCGATGGGAATCTTGCTGCCGTCGGGAGTGTCGAGATCAATCGTCGAAAAAGGGGCGGCGACATAAAAAGGAATCGAGTGTTCTTTAGCCAGCACGGCAACGGTGTAGGTCCCAATCTTGTTGGCGACGTCGCCGTTTGCAGCGATGCGGTCGGCCCCGACCACGATCGCTCCAATCTTGCCTTGGTTCATCATTGCGCCGGCCATGTTGTCCGAAATAACTGTTGTGGGGATGCCATCTTTCATCAACTCCCAGGCGGTAAGACGCGAGCCTTGCAGAAAAGGACGGGTTTCGTCTGCGTAGACGTGGATTTTTTTGCCTTGTTCGATGGCGGCGCGAATCACGCCGAGGGCGGTACCGTATCCGCAAGTGGCCAGCGCGCCAGCATTGCAATGAGTGAGCACGCCGCCGCTGGCGGGCATGAGAGTGGCGCCATGGCGTCCCATGGCTTGGTTGGCCGCGATGTCTTCCGCGTGCATGCGCTGGGCTTCTTCGATGAGTGCCTGCTTGATCTGTGGGACGGGTCGCATGCGAAGATATTCAAATTTGTCCTGCATGCGGCGGATGGCCCAGAACAGATTCACGGCCGTGGGACGAGTCTTTCCCATGACATCACAGATCTGATCGAATTGTGGTTTGAGTTCGGCTCCTGTCGCGGCTTTTGAGTTCTTCATGCCGAGTGCAATGCCCATCGCAGCGGCGACGCCGATTGCAGGGGCGCCGCGAACCACCATGTTGCGGATGACGTCCGCGACCTGCTCATGGGTTTTGCAGGTGACGTAGGTTTCTTCCGTAGGCAGCTTCGTCTGATCGATGAAGCGTACGCCGGAGTCGGTCCATTCGAGAGTTTGAATCACAGGTCAGTTCTCAACGACATTGAATCATTGAATCAGTGAGCGATTGAATCATTGAGGCACTGCTCGCGGGATTTTCAATAACTCAATCATTCAATCGCTCAATGACTGAATGATTCAATTGCTTTAAGGTGTTCTTTCCGTACCTCTTCAGCCTTGAACACGGAGACGAATTTGGCCGGGCCCGCGGCCCTTTCCACATTCACGCGTCCCTTTGCTTCTTCACGCTCAACCAGACACATTACGCCGGCGATTTGGAATCCGAAATCGCGGGCGGCATCAATCGCCTGGACCGTGGAGGAACCGGTGGTGCAGACGTCATCCACAATTACCACGCGAGCGCCCTTCTCGCGAAATCCCTCGATTCGCTGGCCGGTGCCGTGCTGCTTCTCAGCTTTTCGCACCAAAAAGCCGTTAAGCTCGCCACTGACGACCGAAACCGCAGTGACGATAGGATCGGCGCCCATGGTAAGTCCGCCGATGGCTTGCGGCTTCCAGCCATGGGCACGGATCTCATCCCAAAAAACCTGGCCGGTCAGTCGCGATCCCTTGGCGTCCAGCGTGGTGGTGCGGCAATCCACGTAATAGTCGCTGGTCCCGCCAGACGAGAGTTTGAATTCGCCAAGGCGAAAGGACTTTGCGGCGAGCAGACGCAATAGATCCTGACGAGCGGATGACATAGAAATTCTACGATAACACGCGAGCTCACTGTTGCAGGCGCTCCAGATGTCGGAAGCCGCCGGTGTAGACAAACATCACCAGTGAAATGGTGGCGTTGTAGGCGACGTGGACGAGGAGGCTGGCAGCAACTGATTTGGTAAGGGCACGCACGATAGTGAGCGCAAGACCGACCAGGAAGATGACCAGTACGGGTCCCCAGGAGAACAGTAATTGCGCGCCGTGGATTAAGGCAAAAGTTAAGGCCGTGAGAAACACTCCGACTATCACGCCGAGGCGGCGAGCGAGGACGGGGTAAAGAAATCCCCGAAAAAATAGTTCTTCCAGCAGCGGAGCTAGAGTCACTCCAAATACCGAGAGCAAATAGGCTTCACGAGTGGTCTGAAAAAATTGGTCAATCGGCAGGTGCTTGGGTACAGGCAGAAGATGCGCGAAAGCCTGCAACCCTAGAGCCAGGACGAATCCACCAAGAACGTATCCCGACCATGTGCGCGGCCAATTCCAACGGATAGCTTGCCAGAAGTCCTGGCCGTGACTTTTCACCGTCAGATACATGAGCACCAAAACCAAAATGTAAGCCAGCAATTGAGATAGCACGATCAGGCCCGGGAACTTGGCCACTTCCATCCAGGGAACGCGGGGATGGAAGATGCGTTGGGCGGCAAGGGTCACGACGATGACGAAAAGAAAAATCGCGATGACTGTGGCACAGGCGAGAGACAGGACTTCCCAACCTGTCCAAACGGGGTTTTCGTCACGCGATGGGGCAACCGTGGATGGGAGTTCCGTGGTTGTGTAGGCGGGATCGGAGAACGGGTTGGGGGGAGAAGACAAGGACTAAATTCCAGCGTAGAGCTGATTTGAATTTACACGAAATGTAGTCTCTTCGCTCCGAACTGGATCAGGCGATTGAAGTTTTAGCCTGCCCGGCGCGTGAGCCGTTGCTACTGAAGAAGTGCGCCAGAGCCTGGCCAGTATAGGACTTCTTGTTTCTTGCGATCTGTTCGGGCGTGCCCTGGGCAATGATGCGGCCGCCCTCCTCGCCGCCTTCGGGGCCCAGATCGATGATCCAGTCAGCATTGCGAATCACGTCGAGGTTGTGCTCGATAATGATGGCCGTATTTCCCAGGTCGGTGAGACGGTGCAGTACCTCAAGCAATTTCTTCACGTCGTCGAAGTGGAGGCCGGTTGTAGGCTCGTCGAGGAGATAAAGGGTCTTTCCCGTCTGGCGCTTACTCAATTCGCGAGCCAGTTTGATGCGCTGCGCCTCGCCACCGGAGAGGGTTACGGCAGATTGTCCGAGGTGGATGTAGCCGAGTCCTACGTCCACCAGGGTCTGCAATTTTTGCTTTACCAGCGGGATGTTTTCCAGAACGGGTAGAGCATCGGAAACCGTGGACTCCAGCAAGTCGGCGATGGAGTAGTCCTTGTATTTCACGGTCAGGGTCTCGTGATTGTAGCGTCGTCCACCGCAGACTTCGCAGAGCACGTAGACGTCAGGCAGAAAATTCATTTCAATGCGCCGCTGACCTTCGCCCTGGCAGGCTTCGCAGCGGCCTCCGGAGACGTTGAAAGAAAAACGTCCGGGCTTGTAGCCGCGCTCCCGGGACTCAGGGAGCATGGCATAGAGATCGCGAATCTGGGCGAACACGCCGGTATAGGTTGCCGGGTTGGAGCGCGGAGTGCGGCCGATTGGGGACTGGTCGATGCGGATCACCTTGTCAATGTTCTCTGCGCCGGAGATTGCCTTGTGCGCGCCGGGCTGTTCGCGGGAGCGGTAGAGTTGTTTGGCCAGCGCCCGATAAAGAATGTCGTTCACGAGGGTGGATTTTCCGGAGCCGGAAACGCCGGTGACAACAGTCATTATGCCCAGGGGGAAGGCGACGTCCAGATTCTTGAGATTATTTTCCCGCGCGCCGAGGATGCAGACGGCGTTTCCGTTTGCCGATCGCCGCTCGGGCAGCATATCGATCTGCATCTTTCCCGAGATGTAGGCGCCGGTGAGCGAGTCGGGCGAGTTCATGATTTCCGTGGGAGTTCCGCTGGCGACCAGGTTCCCGCCGTGGCGTCCGGCGCCAGGACCAAGGTCGATTACGTAGTCGGCGCGCCGAATGGTGTCTTCGTCATGTTCAACCACCAGCACGGTGTTCCCGAGATCACGAAGATTTTCCAGGGCGGCAAGCAGACGGTCGTTGTCGCGATGATGCAGGCCGATGGACGGCTCGTCGAGTACATAGAGAACGCCGCGCAGGCGCGAGCCGATCTGGGTGGCTAGCCGGATGCGCTGCCCTTCGCCGCCCGAGAGTGTTGCGGCTGAGCGCTCCAGCGAGATGTAGTTTAGACCGACTGCATTCAGAAACTGCAGCCGCTCGACGATTTCGTGCATGATGCGGCCTGCAATGAGCTCTTCGCGTCCGGTCAGCTTGATTTTTTGCGCAACCTCCAAAGCGCGTGAAACCGGCAGCGCGGTGAAGTCGGCGATTGACAGGCCATTTACTTTTACTGCCAGGCTTTCGGGGCGGAGGCGGTTGCCGTGGCATGCGGGACACTCCGTCGCGGACATGAAATCCAGCAGATACTCGCGGTAGTTTTCAGAGGTGGAATCGTCCAAGACCTGCTTGAGGTAGGCCACGATTCCGCGAAAGCCGCTCTTACCGCCGCGTTCCGGCTCGCCGTAGAGCAGCAGAGTCTGAATTTTGTCAGGCAGCTTCTCGAAGGGCGTGCTGAGGTCAAATCCGTAGGCGGCAGCGGTGATCTGCAGCATGTGTATCAAATTCTGCGAGGCGGAGCCGGGACCGAGGCCACCTTCGAGCAGGGGTTTGGACCAGTCCACGATGATCTTTGCGGGGTCGAAATCATAGCGGCTGCCGAGGCCATGACACTCGGGGCAGGCGCCGTAGGCACTGTTGAAGGAGAACGAGCGGGGCTCCAGTTGAGGCACGCTGATGCCACAATCGGGACAGGCGAGACGCGAAGAGTAAAGCGTCTCCTCGCCGCCAACGACGGCGACTTGCACCAGGCCACCGGCGAGTTTCATCGCCAGTCCGACAGAGAGTTCGAGGCGATGCTCGATCCCCGGCTTTACCAGAAGACGGTCGATGACAACTTCGATGGTGTGGTTTTTTCGCTTGTCCAGTCGAATGTCATCTTCAAGATTCACGATCTCGCCATCAACCCTGGCGCGGGTGAAGCCGTGCTGGACCAACTTCTCCATTTCTTTTTTGAATTCGCCTTTGCGGCCGCGAACGATGGGGGCCATAACCATGACCCGGTCCTCGGGAGTTAAGGACATCACCCGCTGAACAATCTGTTCGGCCGATTGGCGCGTGATGGCGCGACCGCACTTTGGACAATGCGGAACCCCTATGGAAGCGAATAGAAGTCGAAGATAGTCGTAGATCTCAGTAATGGTCCCGACTGTGGAACGGGGGCTGCGGCTGGTGGTCTTTTGCTCGATGGAGATCGAGGGACTCAGACCGTCGATGGCGTCTACATCGGGGCGCTCCATCTGGTCAAGGAACTGGCGGGCGTAGGCGGAAAGCGTCTCCACGTAACGGCGCTGCCCCTCGGCGTAAATGGTGTCGAAGGCCAGGGAGGATTTGCCGGATCCGCTGAGTCCGGTGATGACAGTCAAGGTGTTACGGGGAATTTCAACATCAATGTTTTTGAGGTTATGCTGGCGCGCCCCGCGCACCGAAATCTTGGTAATAGCCATGCAGATGCCGACAGTAATGCCGCCTAATGTCCTTCCGTAATGTGGACGGGTCCCCTGATTTGTTGGAGAGTGAGTGTACGCAATTCTACTCACGTATCTTATTTGCTAACAGCAGCGGGCGTCAACGCGGGTAGATTGAATGCGGGCCGCACGGTCGCAAATTAAGAGACCGGCAGCGAAAAATGCAGAGTTGCGGCTGCGGCAGCTAAGGGAAAGTGGGCCGAATCTTGAACGCTTTGTTGGGACCGGTGATCCTCCTCTTGACAGTGGTAACCGCGGTGGCTCTGGGTATTCTTACCACCTATGCCGTAGTAAACACCATTCTATCTACCTTTGCGCAGCAGTCGCGGGAGCCGGCCGGCGCACCAGTTTTGATTGAGCATCACGCCAGCGGAGACTAAGCGATCAGTCGCAGATAGAAGTTCCGAACCTCTTCCACGCAACATTCCACACAGTTACAAAACTTGTGCGATTCCCGCTATTGTTCTTGAGGCGGCGGTTGCTGTTGCGGTTGCACATCGGGCCGGTTGGGCGGTAAAACCATAGGTTGCCGCTGCTGCAGCTGTTGTTGCCCCTGCTGTTGCTGCTGGAGTTGTTGTTGCTGTTGTTGCTGTTGCTGCTGCTGTAGTTCCATGAGAAGCTGCTCGGGGGTTTTGACCGCGGGCTGTCCATTCTGCTGCTGCTGCCCGTTTGGAGGCAAACCCTCTGGCGCCCCCTCCTGTTCTGTAGCCTGTTCCGCCTGGTCAGCGTTCTCGTCGCCGGAGGCTTCAGCTCCATTATCGCCTTGCATCTCTTCCGGAGGCGTCTCCGGCTGTGGCTGAGCTTCAGCTTGGCCTTGGGCACCCGGAGGGACCGGGAATCCGACGGGATGGCTTCCCGCATTCATCATCGCATCGGGATGGTTGACGGAGGGAGACGCAGCCGCGGTCGTCGTGCCCCCGGACTTGGAGGTAAGAATCACCTGCTGCACAGCTCCAGGGTCAGTTGCAGAGCCTACCATGACGTAGTTAAAGTGAGATCCATTCAACAGGCTGGCTAGAACTTCGCGGGCAGGACCTGGGCCCAGACGTCCGACTACGCGCTCGTCGGCGTTGGATGGAATGTCCACCGAAGCGCCTGTCTTGGCGCGGACAGCGCGCAGAATATCACCCAACGTCGAATTTTGCGCCTGAATCGTAAGCTGACCAGCCTGATAGGTTACCTGCGGCGGAATGGCGGGCATCTGATCGAGGGTAGGCTGCGGCAGCGGGCCCTGAGGAACGACCGGTTGCGGCGCAGATGATTGTTTCTGCTTGCGCGCTACTGGGTGTTGAGAGGCCTGCGCCAATCCCCCGAAGAGGAAGGTCAGAAGTGCTGAAAGAATAACGAGTATGATTTTGCGAAGAATGCGTGACATTTTGGAGCCCCACCCCGGGCACTGGTTAATATGATGTCTTGCGGCAATCAGGAGGACGAACTTGACCTACGTTAATTACGATTGTAACACCGGAGAGCAGCCGATAACATCATCTAATCTTTGAGAGGTATCGCGGTCCAGGAAGCACTCACAGCCGCCAGACGTTCGGTTGCATCCTAAGGTGTAGAAAGGGGTTAGGAAGATCATATGACTGGAGAACGCGAAACCACGCGTGGCATATGGCAATGCATTCGAGTGGGGTCCCGGCCAGCAAGGCTTTTAGTACTGGTCTCGGTGGTCATTTGTTATGTGCTGGCTCTGTCTCTGGGGGTTCAAGCCGAAACTTGCTTCACGGCTAGCGATATGGATGCCGCTACGCGCTCGGCACTCGAAAATACTGCAAAACGATACTTCGATATGGCGTCGCGAGGGGACACCGCGTCCTTGCGACAGAACTCCATTCCGAGTGTGGCAAGCAATTTTTCGGGCATCGAAGCGGCTGTAAAGGATAATCAGTCTAACTTTGCCGGGGCACAGGCCACGCCGCGCCCACCGTTTTTATTGCAGGCACCCGGCACGGCTCCTATCGCGCGCGCGGAATTTTTTTGCGGCGTGTTCGGCAGGAACGGTCAAACTTCCGATAGTGCCGAGTTCATTCTTCCTAATCTGCCGCCGGGAAATTATGGCATCGTGATCTTGGATGTCACCGGTGGCAAAATTCCGAACACTCTTTCCTTCGTGCTGGAACAGCAGGGCGCCGCATGGAAGCTAGGCGGATTTTTCGCGAAGGCGGCGCAGGTCAGTGGACATGATGGCAAGTGGTTCCTTCAAAAGGCCGACGAATTCAAAGCCAAGGGACAGCTTCACAATGCATGGTTCTATTACATCGAAGCGCGCGATCTGATGGCGCCTGTCCCGTTCATGAGTACGCTGGCCACCGACAAAATCTATGATCAGGCGCAGAGTGCCAGGCCGTCAGATATTCCCGCCGGCGGGCCGGTTGATCTGGTTGCCGGCGCCAAGACCTACAAAGTGACGACACTTTTCCCGCTCGTAGTCGGGAATGACCTTAACCTGGTGGTGAAGTTCCAGTCAGCCGATGTCTCCAATACCACCCAAGCGTTCCAGGACAATATGGCAGTGACCAAGGCGCTGGTGACGAAGTACCCCGAATATCGGGACGCATTTGCCGGAATTGTAGCGCGGGCGGTGGAACCTTCCGGGCGCGATTACGGGTCGCTGATGCCGATGAAGGATATTAAGTAACAGCCACCTGCTCAAACACACATTCCCGCGGCAACTTGTCGTGACGTAAACCTAAAAATACCGGCGCGCGCAATTTAGGGCCGCCCTCGTGAGTTTCGTGGGTCCATTCGGAGAATTTAATTTCCGCCACCAATTCCGGCTTGACGAAGTGTACCTTGCGCAGGGCTTCGACTCCGCTGTAGAACGGATTCTGGTTGGTCTCGAGTTCTTTTAGTCGCGCCCACATTTCGCGTAGGCCCTTCTGGTCGAAACCGGTGCCCGCCTGTCCTACGTGGATCAGACGTCCTTGTTTGTCATATAGCCCGAGAACGAGGGAGCCGAAGTGTTCGCGGCTGCCCTCGGGTTCCGTGTAGCCCCCAATGACGCATTCCAAAGTCTGTGTAATTTTTATTTTGAGCCACTCGCGGCTGCGGCGTTCTTCATAACAACTATTTCGGTGCTTGCCGACGATGCCTTCCAGCCCTCGCTGACGAGCTACTTCAAAAAGGGCTTTGCCGTTCTCCGGATAATGATCTGAGTAACGGAGCAGATCGCCGGACGTCGTTATCTGGGCAAGAGCCTGCTTGCGCTCCTCCAGGTTGACCCGGCGCAGATCGTATCCATCCACGTAGATGAGGTCGAAGACATAGTAGAGCACGGTGACTCCAGCGCGGCCGGGAATACGGTGGCCGCCAGGACGGAAACCGGTGCGTTGTTGCATGAGGCTGAAAGAAGGGCGGCCTTCTTCGTCAAGTGCGACGATTTCTCCGTCGAGCACAGCTTTCTTGGCTTTCACCAACCCGGGCAGAGTGCGCAGTTCGGGATATTGAGAGGTCAACTCATTCTGATTGCGGGAAACCAGGCGAAGGTTGTGGTCGTTGATGAAGGCGACGGCGCGGTAGCCATCCCATTTGATTTCGAAGAGCCATTGCGGATCGTCAAAAGGTTTGGTAATTGGAGTGGCCAGCATGGGACGGATTACCGAAGGCATTGGCGCACGGACCACGCCTTTTAAGTCTTTAATCACGGAGGGCGCGGACGAAGTTCGAACGGAT
This sequence comes from Acidobacteriota bacterium, assembly GCA_003225075.1. Taxonomy (GTDB): domain Bacteria; phylum Acidobacteriota; class Terriglobia; order Terriglobales; family Acidobacteriaceae; genus Gp1-AA124. Next base: position 29,810 of record QIAP01000074.1, read on the forward strand.
GATGTGGCGGGTAATGTGACACGAGCTCGCTTGGGAAAAGTAGCTACGTCGGCAGCTGTGGCTGTTAAGACCGTCTCAGTTTTGCGTTCTTTGTTTTTTTTTCCGCTGAGCTGCCTTGTACCTTTTGTGGTGATCGTTTCATCCTTTGCTTCTGATCAAGTTTGGCGACGGCTTTGGCCAGCCAGGGAGCTTTCAGCTTGCCCCGAGCCGCCGGACGATCGCTTTCCCATTCCGCCGACTCGTCATCCCCACCTATTTGGGCCATCGTACGTTTGCTGAGCACGGACGTGTTGTCTTTCTCGATATCGTAACCTTCCACCGCATTGTCGTCGTGTTTCTTGATCAGCAGCCACTCGTTTCCTTTGCTGCCCGGGCGCCGTGCTTTCATGCGAATCAGCGCGAAATCCCCCTTCAGACGTTTGCCGTTCAGGCGGAACTTGAGGTCCCCTTTGGCTAACATGGCAGCGGCCTCAGTGTCAGTCCCGGGAACATATCTCCCGTTCACCGGAGTGGGAGAGAGTGGTTGCCAGGTCCCGACATCCCACACCATGACCGTCCCAGCTCCGTAGTTGCCTTCGGGGATAATGCCTTCAAAATCGAAGTAAGATACGGGATGATCCTCAACCTGCATGGCCAGACGCTTGTCGCCGGGATCGAGGGATGGGCCTTTGGGCACGGCCCAAGACTTGAGCACGCCATCCATCTCGAGGCGGAAGTCGTAGTGCAGGCGAGTAGCACGATGCTTCTGTACTACGAAGCGGTGGCTGGACTTCTTTTCCACCTTGGGAGGAGGTTCGGGAGTTTCTTCAAAGCGGCGTTTACGTTTGTATTCTTCTAAGGGCACAAGACCATTTTAACTGGGACGGCGGGCAAGCGCACGGGGGCGGCAGTCAGTGCCAGTGGTCGTGGAGCAGAACAGAAAAGAAACGTCCCCGGCGGGCGAGCGCATTACCTGCCGGGGCATGTTTATAGAGATTTACTTACGACTTGCTGAAGCAGCGAGTTAGGCCGCCCTGCTTGCGGCAATGCGCTGCGAGGTGGAGGTGTCTACATTGAAGGTCTCCACCTTAGGATCTTTCTTCAGGACGGGCTTGAGCGTCTCAACGATGCGACTGTACTGTTCTCGGTGATAGCGCTCCGCATCCTCCTTGGTGTTCCAGAAGCTGATGGAGAGAGCCCGTTCGCGGTCATTCTCCGGTGCCAGGCCGATCAGATCCACGAAGCCAGGCTGCTTCTGCAGGATGGGCAGAACGTCATTGCGCAGTTTTTGATTAAATTCGTCCCTCTTGTCCGGTTTTACATGGCATTCCACAATGCGGGTAAACATAAGTAGTTGACTCCTTTCGTCATTGTTGGAAGGGGAAGTTTCCGGCCCGCCGTAAGGACACTCAAGGATCAAGCAGAAACGACGGGGAAGGTTAGTAAAGTTTATTGGAAACGTCAGCAAAATTATATGCTCATCTGGCGATGAGATTTCCACAAAAAAGAGAGAATTTATGGGGACCGCTATCTTGTTGTTGAGCTTTTACTTAGAATCGTTCCGGTTGAGACATGGGCCGTCTCAAAATGGAAATAATTGCTGATGCTGATCGCTAATCGCTTCAGTTCCGATTCGCCTATTCTCACTGGCACGCGAAGATCATGAACCGAGAATATCCGAATAGACCGCTAGTAGGCGTGGGCGCGATCATCGTAGAAAGCGATCGCGTCGTATTGGTCAAGAGGGGGCATGCGCCACTGCTCGGTGAATGGTCCATCCCCGGGGGCGTGCTGGAAATCGGCGAGACCATGCGGGAAGCGGTTGTGCGGGAGGCGAAAGAAGAGACTGGCCTTATTGTCGCGCCTGGCGAGTTGCTTGGCGTGTATGACCGCCTGATCCGTGATGGTGAGGGGCGGGCGAGATACCACTATGTTCTTATCGATTTCCTTTGCCGTCAGGTATCGGGAGAATTGCTGGCAGCAGACGACGCCATTGATGTCCAATGGTTTACGCGGGAAGAATTGAAGGATGTTTCGCTGGCGCCGGAGACTCTGGATGTAATCCTGAAAGGGTTCGAGAAGGCGGGCTAACCAAATCTTTACTGTCGGCTGAAATTCATTCTTAGGGAGCGGCAGAAACAGAACGGCCCGCACTTCTAAAGGCGCGGGCCGCCCGGTGGACTGTTTGGGATTGACCAAGAGGTGGTCACTCTACGTGGCCCCTTCGGAAAACTCCGGGGTCCCGGCACAACATCAACGCCGGGTGGATCCAACCCTAACTCACCGGTGTTCTTGCGAGGTATGCATCTCTGAACACTGACCAAGCGTCCTGAGATACGCCTTAGAGCGACCGCTCTAAGTCTCAGCCACCTCACCTGGTCTACTACGACTACAATCAGAACTTGTCATCCGACCACCTCCTTTCCGGTGTAAATCCACATTATTACGAAATGCTTTCAGACGTCAACTGGCACGAAAGTGGGCATCGGGGAAGGCAACAGTACAACAGCCAGCCCAAAGACGATCAATTTCATGGCGTCGAGGCCACGAACAGCGGCCATGAACTAACGCTTATCCAGGGGCCATGTCCCGCAGACATCTGTCCCCGCCACTTCGGGGTTCTTTACACTGAAGTCTCCCCCTGGACATAGCCGATCTCCCCTAAGTAGCTGCAACTCGATGGTGTTTCAGCCTTTCCAGCGGTAGGCATTCGACTGTGGGATGCCAATATGGGCAAGCACCCGGTAAGCGAACTCGCGAGCCATGACTTCGACATCGGAAGGGCGGTTGTAGAACGCGGGGATTAGCGGAAAGACGGTGGCACCGGCGTCGGCAGCGCGGTACATGTTGCGGATGTGGATTTTATTGAGCGGGGTCTCGCGGACGCACAGCACGAGTGGGCGCTTCTCCTTGAGGCACACGTCGGCGGCGCGCTCGATTAGCTGAGAGGCGATGCCGTTGGCGATACGGGCGAGGGTTCCTACACTGCAAGGCAGAATGACCATGGCGTCGGCGGGGTAGGAGCCGCTGGCAATGTTGGCGCCGATATCGGCATTGGATTGCTGCTGGATCTTGCGCGAGGCTTTGCTGGAAGCGTGTCCCAAGATCTGCGCGACAAGGTTGCTGCGACCGCGGAGGCCGAGTTCCTCCGCCATAACACGCAGGGCGCTGTCGGAGGCAATGAAGTTCACGGTCTTGACGCGCTGATCGCGTTCTACCGTGAGCAGGAATTGCCGCAGAAAAAGTGAGCCGCTGGCGCCGGTAGTGGCGATAGTAAGGTTCTGAGGAGGTTGGCTGGGCAAGTCGGCTCCAGCGAGGCTGGTCGGTAATTGCCTCGAAACATTGAGGATAGGGGCGAGGGCACTCGGCAGTCAAGACCGCCTGCTCGAGGGAAATTGGGCTGGGTAGTGCTTTGGTCGGGCGTCGATGGCCCCTCAGCGAAATTTGGCAAGTAAGCATCTAAGAGACGGACTTATGGCAAGCACCTCTACCTCGAGTTTGCGATCTCGACGCAGCGCAGCGCAATTGCATGCGCTCGTGGCTGTGGAACGCGAAATCAAAGCCAACGATCACAACAGCCGCCGCAAATATTTGCAGGATTTCAGCCAAGCCTTCCGCTGCTACGAATCCGTTCTTGATTCAACTGAGGTACAGCAATCCATCTTCGAAGCAGATATTGTCCTGATAGGCGATTATCACGCGTTGCCTGCGGCACAATCCTTTGCGGCTTCACTGCTTGAGCAGCGGGCTGTGGCTGGTGGGCGTCCACTGGTTTTGGGCGTAGAGACGGTGTTTGCCCGCGATCAACACATATTGGAAGAATGGTTTCGCGGGGAAATTGATGAAGGCGAGTTGCGTGAACGCATTCGCTTTGAACTGGACTGGGGATACGAGTGGGAGCCTTTCTACGAACTGCTGGAAAAGGCGCGGCAGCACTGCGCTGCGATCTACGGACTGGATTGCATGCCGCGGGAAGATCTGCGCAAGATCGCGGCGCGCGATCGCCATGCCACCGACAAGATTGCTGAAATTCGCCAGCGGCATCCGGATGCTGCGGTGATGGTCTTGTTTGGCGAATCACACCTGGCGCCCTCGCATCTTCCGCAACTCTTGCAAGAACGGCTGCCGCGCGAGCGGGTGCTCACGATTTTGCAGAACGTGGACGCGCTCTACTGGCGCGCTGCCGGAGAACCTCGGGACCGGGTGGAAGCGGTGCGAGTGGCCGATAACGTTATCTGCGTTTTTAATTCCACGCCACTGGAAAAATACGAGAGTTACCGGCTATGCCTGGATCGCTGGGGACGAGAGGGATCAGGCGCTCCAGATCTGGGTCCGACCATCTACAACCTGATTGACGGTCTACTGCGTTTCCTCGATATCAATCGCTACTCCTCTCATAACGGCACGCAACCGAAATTCCTTGTAGACCTATTGCCCGAAGTTTACTGCCGCAATTCTGATGGACTGTTGCGCAGGCTGCTCTCCCGCAAAGGAGTGACCGAGGAAGAGAAGAAATTCATGTTGCGGAGAGTGGAGGAATGCGGCAGCGCCTATTTGCCGCGAGTCAATGCTTTTTATGTTCGGGAATTCCACATGATGTACGCGGCGGAAGAGGCGGCGCGGTTTTTGCATCATGCCTGCCGGGGCCTGCCTTTGCGGGTGAACGGGCATACCACTGAACCCCTCGCCGCGGAAGACTCGTTCTATGCCCGTGCCTTGGAAAACGCGCTGGGTTATCTGGGATCGCGAGTGATGTATCCGGCGCGTCCGGCGCTGCGCGAGACCGATTTATATGAGCTCTACGAGCAGACACATGAGGATTTGGAGCAGCAGAGTGCCTTCGGCTTCGAAGAGTTCGTGAAGCTGGTGGATTTCATGGTCCTGCACCGGCAATTTGAACTTAATCCCCAGCGTTTTTCTGAAGTCCCAAAACCTATCGAAGAAGGCGTCGTCGTGGCTGGCGAAAAGCTGGAATACGTTACCCGGCAGCTCGGATATCTGTTGGGTAGCGAACTTTACAACGGCTACCTCGAAGGCCGCGTGACGCGTGGCTGCTTGCGGCGTCTGTTTCTGACTCACCTGGGGCAACCGGGCGCGGCGCGGGAGACGTATTTTTCTTTAGTTCGCAAATTGCGAGCCGGGAAGAAGAAGTAGCGGTTGCCGGCTGCAGTCAGCATTTGGCACTTAGCATCATCCCTAGTCCCTCTTTTGATCGCCGTATCACCAAAAACTTTGGGTCTTCACTGTTGAGCAGATTCCTCCTTTCTCGCCAGGTGCTAATCTAGAAATCGTTTATCGTATTGCTTTGCTGAGCGTCAGAGTGTCCGTCATGAATGCTGAGTCCATTCGCAAATTGTTTGATGAAGTGCGTAAGGGCCGGCTCTCGCCAGATGACGCCGTGCAAAAGCTGCGACATCTTCCATTTGAAGATCTCGGATTTGCCAAGGTCGACCACCATCGCGCGCTACGCGCCGGGATGCCCGAGGTGATTCTGGGGGAGGGGAAGACACCACACCAGGTAGCACAAATCTTTTTGCGGCTGGCGAAGCACGGGAAGAATGTTCTGGCGACTCGTGCCAGCGATGCTCAGTTTGCGGCCGTAAAGAAAAAAGTGCCCAGAGCGGAATACCGGGCGTTGGCGCGCGCCATTGTTCTGCGGCGCGACAGGAAAAAATATGGGAAGGGAACCATTGCCGTGGTATCGGCGGGGACCAGCGACATTCCGGTAGCAGAAGAAGCTGTGGTCACGGCGGAGGTCATGGGCAACGACGTCGAACACCTGTATGACGTGGGAGTAGCGGGGATTCATCGTCTGTTGGCTCACCGTGATTCTCTGACCACAGCGCGGGTGGTGATTGTGTGCGCCGGGATGGAAGGAGCCCTGCCCAGCGTGGTTGGCGGACTGGTGGGTGTTCCCGTAATCGCGGTTCCTACCAGCGTGGGTTACGGGGCGGCATTCAAAGGACTGGCCGCGCTCCTGGGCATGATGAATTCATGCGCTTCCAACGTGAGCGTAGTGAATATTGATAACGGCTTCGGGGCGGGGTGTGTGGCATCGTTGATTAACCGTTTGTAGATGAAAAAACAGGCACGGCTCGCGCCGTGCCTTCGAGTGAGAGAGAGTTTAGCAGTTACATTCCGCTATTCGATTGGTCTTCCACGACCAGATGATTGTTTACGCTGAACGCGCCGGGTACTGAGTTGACCCGTATGCCGGCGATTTGCTTGTCCATCAAGCTGTCTACAGTGCCGTAGAGACTGATGTTGCCGTGATTGACGATGATCCGGACAGGTCGAGCGGGATCGATCGCATACTTGCCCAACGCTGAATCACCATAAATTGCTCGTGCCGCACGCAGGCGCAGACTGTCATCGAAGATCGAAGTCAGCGAGACTCTAATCTCATCTACCACGTCCTTCACGCCAGGCATGCGCTGAACCAGAGCTAGCGCAGAGTCGCGTCCTACTTCGTTGTAGGTTTCGCCACCGACAGTTGCGACGCCGTTCTGCACCGCAACGGTCAAATAATCGAATGCGGCGTCGTAATAGCCGACCCGGTCGTAATACAGCTTTTCTGCCAGCTTCTGTTGCAATTGCTGATCAGGGACGCTGGGACCGGCAACTTGAATCAGGTTGCGCACGCCCTGCAAATTTGCAGTCTTGTGGATCTTGCGGGCGGCGTCGATCTTGTCCTGATAGAGATCGACGGTACCTGTCAAAATCACAATGCCGTCTTCTACGCTCGACCGGACGTCGCTCCACTGTTTATGGTTCTGCAGTTTCTGGGTGACCTTTTGCTGGATGGCACCGTCGTATCTTGCCGCGCCGGCGGGCTGCGCCATAAGTCCGACGCTCAGCACACCTATCGACAAGAATGAAACGAGAATTTTCAAAATGTTTTTCATAATCTACTTACTCCCTAACCGGGATAATTTATTAACTGGTTAGTTAATTATTTGATGCAACGAGGAGGGCGAAAGATGCGCCCCAAGGCGCTTGGTGGGCTGTAGATGTAAGTCCTTATTTACCAGTAGCTTGTAATACTCATCGGGTGCGCTTGGTGGATGCCTTAACGGACTTTACCTGCTTGCCCGAATGCGCTACTTGCGATCCGGCGTTACTAAATACGCGAGCAAAGATCTTGTCGATGTTGCGCAACTGGCGCTTCAAATCAAATGCACGTTCGATCTTCTGGTGAGGTACGAGGCCGGTGATCTCCTTATCGCTCATCACCAGTTGACGAAAATGCAGGCCTTCCTTCCAGGCACGCATGGCGTGATTTTGAACCATGCGATAGGCGTCCTCTCGGGAGACGCCGTGTTCCACGAGGTCGAGCAGCAACTGGCCGCTAAAGACAAGACCCCGAGTGCTCTCAAGATTGGCCATCATGCGCTCGGGATAGACGAACATGGTCTCAATCAAGTTTGTCGTCTTGTTGAGCAAGTAGTCCACCAGCGTGGTGGAATCCGGCAGAATGACGCGCTCCGCCGAAGAATGGGATATGTCACGCTCATGCCACAAGGCCACATTTTCAAAGCCGACCTGGGCGTTGGCGCGCACCACACGCCCCAACCCACTGATCTGCTCGCAAGTGACCGGATTCCGTTTGTGCGGCATGGCGGACGACCCCTTTTGCTTTTCGCTAAAGAACTCTTCCGCTTCGCGGACTTCTGTCCGCTGCAAGTGGCGAATCTCAGTGGCGATTTTGTCGAGAGTACAGGCAATCACAGCAAGGGTCGCCAGGTAGTGGGCGTGACGATCACGCTGGATTACCTGCGACGAAACCGCGGCGGCTTTCAATCCCAGACGAGCGCATATTTTTTCCTCCAGTTCGGGAGTGAGGTGGGCAAAGGTGCCGACAGCACCGGAGAACTTGCCGACGCGCAAGTCCTCGGCGGCAGCGGAAAAGCGTGCGATATCGCGCTGCACCTCGGAATACCAGTTGGCTAATTTGAACCCGAAAGTGATGGGTTCGGCGTGTATGCCGTGGGTTCGGCCCACCATGGGAGTGTTCTTGAATTCCCAGGCGCGCCGCTGCAGCGCATCGCTTAATCGATTGAGATCGTCGGCAATAATGCTGGACGCCCGAAGAATCAGCAAAGCCTGCGCGGTGTCCACGACATCATTCGAAGTCAGGCCGTAGTGAAACCAGCGCGCATCCGGGCCGACAATTTCAGCCACGGCGGTGGTGAAGGCGATCACGTCATGCCGCACTTCAGCTTCGATCTGGTGGATGCGATCCACTTTGAAGTCGGCGCGCTCGCGAATAGCGCGGGCGGCGTCTTTCGGGACCAGGCCAGCTTCCGCCAAGGTCTCAGTTGCCGCCACCTCGACCGCCAGCCAGGTTCGAAAACGGTTTTCGTCACTCCAAATGTGCCCCATCTCGGGGCGGGTATAGCGCGGGATCACGGCAGCGCCCTCTCTAAAAGTTGCTGAGAATGATGGACTAGGGATTCTAAAGGAGGTTCGCTCCGCTTACCAGTCGTCTCCTGCAGGCAGTACCAGGTCAAACGTCAGAGTGGCCCGCCATCTCAACTGGGGCTTTCGTTCGCAACATATATCGTGATACGATATAACGTGAATATGGTAACCGCTACGATATAATCCGCGGAATGGAAACGACGCTTACGCCAACTGATTATGAATCGTTAGCCGAGCTGCGCTACCAGATCCGACGTTTTCTTCACTTCAGCGAGCAGGCGTCCCGAGCTGCGGGTTTGGAGCCGCGACAGCACTAGTTACTGTTGGCGCTGAAAGGCCTTCCGAAAGATACGCGTCCGCGAATCGGAGAACTGGCTGAGCGCCTGCAAATCCAACACCACAGTGCGGTGGAGCTGGTGAATCGGCTGTCGAGAAGTGGCTATGTGAAACGCCGGCCAGGAGAGGATCGACGAGAAGTATTGCTGTCGCTGACCCCGAAGGGTGAGAAGGTGCTGCGAGAGCTGTCGCTGCACCATAAATCGGAGCTGCGCAACGCAGGTCCGTCACTGGTGGGTGCACTCAAACGCGCCATGCAGACGAACAGAAATTCCACGCGAAGGTCTGCAAAGACAACCCAACGGAATTGACACAAGGAGAACTGGGCAAGAATGACAGGAGACGACGGGCGCGAAATGTCTGGAGCGCAGCCGGGATCATCGTCAACAAATGGCGAGCGGAACGGCGCTGTCGCCGCAGAATGGGTGGGCAGAAGCCTGCTAGCTGAGGGGGCGGTAGCGCCACCAGCACAATTTCGAATGGTATTAGTTTCTTGTCTGGCAGCCGGTATCGGTCTGGTCGCTGGATTCATAGCGTATTTGCTCTACAGGCTGATCGGGTTCTTGACCAATGTATTTTTCTTTCATCGCCTATCGGCCGACTTCGCCAGTGCCCGGCTAAATCATCTTGGGCCCTGGGTGATCGCTATACCTGTTATTGGCGGATTGATTGTCGGAGTCATGGCGAAATATGGCACTCCGAAAATCAGGGGTCACGGCATCCCGGAAGCGATGGAAGCGGTTCTGGTGAACCGTAGCCGTATCGAACCGCGGGTCGCGATTCTGAAACCGATTTCCGCGGCCATCGCCATCGGCACCGGAGGCCCGTTTGGCGCCGAAGGACCGATCATCCAGACGGGAGGGGCGGTTGGTTCACTGGTGGGCCAGATTGTGCACACGACCGCGGTAGAGCGGAAGGTGCTACTGGCGTGCGGAGCGGCGGCTGGCATGTCCGCCACGTTCAACACACCCATCGCCGGAGTAATTCTTGCGATCGAGCTGCTGCTCTTCGAATTCAAGTCGCGTTCGTTCATTCCCCTTGTGGTGGCCAGTACGTTGGCCACTGCCGTACACCTGCAATTGCTGGGAGGCGGCCCGATGTTTCAGGTCGCAGCAATGGATTTCGGCATCCCGCGCGCTTTGCCCTTCTACCTGCTGCTGGGAGGAATCTGCGGTCTGGCTGCGGTCGGATTCAGCAAGGCACTTTATTGGATGGAAGATAAATTTGAAAAACTTCCAGTGGATCAACTATGGTGGCCCGCCATTGGCGGGCTGGGACTCGGCATTATCGGCTATTTTGTACCTCGCGTTCTGGGGGTTGGGTACGACACGATTGGTGACATTCTCAATGCGCGGCTCGGCCTTGAAGTTCTCTTGATTGTAATGGTCGCCAAGGCCGTGGCACTGATGGTCTCTCTCGGTTCGGGGACATCAGGCGGATTACTGGCACCCATGTTCATGTCCAGTGCGGCACTCGGAGGCGGATATGCCATGCTCATGGACCGAGTATTCCCAGCCGCAAACCTGGCACCCGGCGCGTTCGCCCTGGTAGCTATGGGAGCAGTTTTCGGGGCAGCCTCGCGAGCCACCTTCACCTTCATCATTTTTGCGTTTGAGATCACGCGCGATTACAACTCGGTGCTTCCCTTGATGCTGGTAAGCGTGATTGCGGATGGTGTGGCGATGTTGTTCATGCCCGGTTCCTCCATCATGACGGAAAAGCTGGCCCGGCGCGGGCTTCGCATCCATCACGATTATGAGACTGACGTGCTGACGCATGTGACGGTGTCGGAAACCATGGACCATGAGGCGCCTTTGGTTGCCGCTGACATGCGGGTCGGCGAACTGGCGGAGCGAATTGCGCGGCGGGATCCGGAAGTGAGCCGTCACCAGGGAATGCTGGTGGTGGATGAGGAGCGAGAACTAGTCGGTGTCATCACTCGCGGAGACATTTTGCGAGCGCTGGACAAAGATCCTGTGGGGACAATGACTGTACGTGAGGCAGGTTCCTCACGTGTGGTGGTCACCCATCCGGATGAGTTACTTTCAGAAGCATCGGCCAAAATGCTGCGCCATAACATTGGACGCTTGCCGGTAGTGGACCGCCATGATCCGCATCGAATTCTAGGGTCTCTTGGACGTCCCGGGATTATGTCGGCCGGCCTGCGCCGGCTGGAAGAGGAACACGTCCGTGAGCCGGGCTGGATTGCTCGATTTTTCTGAATCTAATTTTGATTGCGCTTCAGCAATTGATGTACGGCGGCGGGTGTAAGAGTCGCGGGAGCTGGAGCGCTCCTTTTTTGCGCTGCGGCGATTAGGGGGCGCAACGCGTCGGAGGAAATGCCGAGCGTGCCCCCGGCAAAGCCATCCAGATAAGCAGAGTTGATTCCTATGACTTCGCCGCGACTATTGAATACGGGGCCGCCGCTGCCTCCGTGGGCCGTGGGGGCATCGTAAACCAGCTTGTCGCCTACTACATCGCCCAAGTGCCCGTAGGTTGCTGACGGACGAATCAGCGACAGAGCGGCGAGTTCATTCGCGGCGCCGATGTCATCATGCCGGTATGCGAGTCTTTCGTATACTTGCGTGGGTGATTTCGCCACCATGCCCGCAATTCCCATGGGATATCCGATCACGGTGACTAGTTCGCCAGGCGGCGCCGGTCCGCTGGCAAGGGGAAGCGGTGCCAGTTGGTGAATTGCGGCGGCGAAGTCAACGCGCAAAACTGCCAAATCTCCCTCCGCGGAAACTACCGAAGGCGTGAGAATGACCGGAGTTGGCAAGCCGGGAAAGAAGGCCAGTAATTTTTCAAGCTGAGGAGTCGCACCACGACGAATCAGGGCGTCGGCTTCAGGGTCGCCGTACCAGGGTTCTGCGACATGGCGATTGGTTGCCAGTAAGCCGTCGGCGACAATGAATCCCGTGCCGGAAATGCGGGCCCGCACCGAAGACGGCTCGCCCGGAAAACCCACGCGGTATACGCCATATATGTAGCAAATGGAGTTGCGATACCGGTTCAGCACCGTTGCCGGCATGCCGTGTTCCTGATCCACCTGCTGAAGTTGTTGCTTGATTTGCCGGACCTGGAGCTGAAGATCATCGGTGGGAGGCGGCGCGTAGTAGTGCACCACCATTCCGGTCCCGCCGAGCAGGACGAGTGCAAGCACGGTTTCGAGCAGCCATCCCCACTCGATTACAGCGCGGTCGGGTTCCGGTTGTGGATCTTGTTCGGGCATAATGTGGGCTGCCGGTGGGGAGCGATTTGTCAGGCAGGCGCGCCTTACGCATTCCTATGTTGCAGCTTGAGGGCGTGGTTTCCTACGGTACGGAAGTGGATGTACGGGTGAGTGCGTCTTCGAGTATGTCGTTCTAAATAAGAAGGTTACGGCTCCGGGACTCCCAGGAGCTCAGACATTTCCTGATACAGGAATCCTTCTCCGGGACGGTAGGGCTGAATCCACTCGCCATTGATGACGAACTGCGGGATCGCACGTTTGCCAGTGCGCGCGACAACTTCGTCCGCGGCACCGGGCGTGTTTTCTATGTCGATTTCTTTGTAAGGAATTTTGTGGTGAGCGAGAAAGCGCTTGGCCTCTCGACAATCCGAACACCAAAAAGCGGAATAGACAATCAGTTCCATAATTGTTGAGTTCTCGAAAAAAGAAAGCCGTCAATAAAGCTGACGGCTTCTGTCGGTTGACCATCAGTTCTCGTAGAGCAACACGCCCTCGGTTTCCTTCGAATCCACGGGCCGGTAATAGAGCTTTTCGCCCTCGAGGAAGACCTCGATGAATGCCGGCCGGGTGGTGATGGTGCCTTGAATCAGAGCCTCCGATAGCGGATCTTCGATGTACTTCTGCAAGGCGCGGCGCAGCGGACGGGCGCCATAGCTGCGATCGCTCAGCGTCTGATTGAGGATCCACTTCTTGGCCTCGTCGGTTACCGTTACGGTAATCGATTTCTGTGCCAGATTCTGATTCAACTGGCTGACCATGAGCTCCAGGATCTGGATGAGGTCGTTTTCGCTCAGAGCGTTGAAGATGATGACTTCGTCCAGACGGTTCAGGAACTCAGGATTGAAGGTACGCTTCACTTCGTTCCTCACCAGGTCTTCAATCTTTTCCGAGATCATGTCCTCCTGAGTGGACTGGAAGCCCAGACCCTCGCGCTTCTGCAAGTGACGCGCGCCAATGTTGGAGGTCATGATAATGACGGTATTCTTGAAATCCACGGTGTTGCCCAAGCCGTCGGTGAGATGACCGTCCTCAAATACCTGCAACAGGATGTTGAACACATCAGGATGCGCCTTCTCAATTTCGTCCAGCAATACGACCGAGTAGGGGGCACGCTTAACTCGCTCGGTGAGCTGACCACCCTCTTCGTAGCCCACGTATCCGGGAGGCGAACCGATCAACTTCGAGACCGAGTGCTTCTCCATAAACTCGGACATGTCGAAGCGAACCAGCGACTTCTCGCTGCCGAACATGAACTGGGCGAGAGTGCGCGCGACTTCGGTTTTTCCCACGCCAGTGGGGCCGAGGAACAGGAACGAGCCGATCGGACGGTTCGGATTCTTGAGGCCGGCGCGAGAGCGCCGGATGGCGCGCGCTAAAGCGCTGATCGCCTTTTCCTGGGAGATCACGCGTCTATGCAGCTCTTCTTCGATGCGCAGCAGCTTCTGGGTTTCTTCTTCCTTGATGGAGGTGATGGGCACGCCAGTCCAGCGTGAGACCACGTCTTCGATGTCCTCGCGGCCGACAACGCCCGTGGAGGACTCATCAAGATGGTATTTTTCGCGAAGAGCGCGCAAGTTCTCGCGCTCTTTGCGTTCCTCGTCCGAATAGAAGCGCGCCTTCTCGAACTCATGATTCGCGACGGCGTTTTCACATCGGTGCACGATGAACTTGATTCGCTTCTGCACCTCAGTGATCTCCTCCGGCAGCGAGGTCTGACGCAGCTTGACGCGCGCGCCCGCTTCGTCGATGAGATCAATGGCTTTATCCGGCAAAAAGCGGTCCGGTATGTAGCGGTTGGAATGCGAAACCGAGAAGTTAATGGCCTCATCGGTGTAGCTGACCGCGTGGAACTTCTCGTAACGATCCTTGATGCCAAACAGAATCTTGATGGCATCGGCTTCATTGGGTGGCGGAACTTTCACCGCCTGGAAGCGGCGTTCGAGGGAGCGATCCTTTTCGATGGATTTGCGATATTCGCCTGGCGTGGTGGCACCGATGCATTGAATCTCTCCCCGCGACAAGGCAGGTTTCAGAATATTTGCTGCATCAAGTGATCCTTCCGCCGAACCGGCGCCCACCAGAGTATGCAACTCATCGATGAAGATGACGGCATTTTGTGACTCCATCAATTCCTTCATGATGGTCTTCAGGCGTTCTTCAAACTGTCCACGATATTTTGTGCCAGCGACGATGAGGGACAGATCGAGTGCCAGAATGCGCTTATCGGCTAAAAATGATGGCACCTCGCCGTCAGCGATGCGCTGTGCCAACCCTTCAACGATCGCGGTCTTGCCGACACCCGGTTCACCAATCAGCACGGGATTATTCTTGGTGCGGCGGCAGAGGATCTGGACCACGCGCTCCAACTCACCTTCTCGACCGACTAGCGGATCGAGTTGGGTGTCCATCGCGGCCTGGGTCAGGTCGCGGGAAAATTCGCTGAGGAGAGACGATTCCCGCTGCCGCTGCGGCTGAGCTTTCTCCTGACTGCTACGGGCCAATTCTTCACGAATGGTCGAAAGACGGAGGCCGCGTTCGTGCAAAATCTCGGCGGCAAAACATTTTTCTTCGCGCAGCAATCCCAGTAACAGATGTTCGGTTCCGATATGCTTGTGAGACAGCCGTTCCGCTTCCTCGGCGGCATAGGCGAGCACTCGCTTGCATTCATTACTGAGAGGCAAATCCACCGAGGTGGAAACCTTCTCCCGAATCGTGGTATGTCCTTCGATTTGCTTGCGGATGGACTCTACCGATGCATGCGAGCGCAGAAAACGGTTCGTGAGGGCTTTGTCTTCGCGCAGAAGTCCCAGTAGCAGATGCTCTGTCTCAATATAAGGAGAGCCGAACTGGCTGGCCTCATAACGCGCAAAGAAGATGACGCGCCTGGCTTTCTCCGTATAGCGTTCAAACATATGCCCTTCCCTGAGTTCTCGGGAGAAACGGGTCGGCTGGTGCTGGCCCAAAACTCCCAGGGAGCAGTCGTACCTCAATACATTATGCAATCAACGTGCCACGGACCCAATAGTTAAATCGTATCACTAAATCGTTCTGTTACTAATGGCACTTCAGTCGAATGCCTAACGCAACCATTGCAAGAGATTGCAACCCATCCTTCCAATTGTGCTGCGAACAAACTTTAACCGGTAGTTACTCACGTGAAAAGCGACTCCGGCGATACCTCTTCCATCTTACCTTGATGCAATCGCAATACCCGATGGCAGCGCCCGGCAAACGCGATGTTATGAGTAGCGATGAGGGACGTGAGTTGATAATCGCGATGCAGCCTGGCAATTAACTCAAAAACTGAATCCGCCGTATGGCTGTCAAGATCGCCGGTTGGCTCGTCGGCCAGCAAAAGCTTGGGCCGGGTTATAAGCGCACGCGCCAGAGCCACTCGCTGCTGCTCCCCACCTGACAACTCTCCAGAGCGATGATCCGCACGCTGATCCAACCCTACCTCGTGAAGCCAATGAGAGGCTTCGGCCTGTGCTTGCTGCTTGGCAAGCCCTCGCACGAGAAGTGGCATAGCCACGTTTTCCAGGGCGGTAAATTCCGGCAGGAGATAATGAAACTGCCACACGAAGCCGATCTCGCGGTTACGGAACTCGGCAAAAGGGTACTCTTTCCGGCACCGGATTGCCCGACGATCGCCAGCATCTCTCCTTTGCGCACCTGAAAGGACAAGTTTTCAAAGAGCACGAGATCTGATTCGCCGGAGCGAAAGATCTTTTTCAAACCCGCGACCCGCACGATCGGGTCTTGGTCTATTTGATGCAAACCGCCGCTCCTCCGTCACAATTAGGGTCCGGCGCAACAGCAGGCAACCTTTCTGCCACTTGGGAACGGCGCGGTTGCCCTATGCCATTAGAACACGAGGCGCGAGCTAAGCAATAACACCCTCCCGATTCCGGAATGCATCTGCAGAAAACTGTATACCTGATCGGCGTCAGAGGAACATAACGTTAGTCACTTCATTCATATCGTAGGGCCTCGGCGGGAAGTATCCGGGCGGCGGACCAGGAAGGATACATGGTTGCGATAAAAGAAACCCCGATCGCCACCAGTGCTACCAGAAGACCGTCCATGGGGCGGGGTGCGAACGGCACGTAGTCAATTGAATAAACTTCGGGAGCGAGCGAGATGAGATGGTAGTGGGCGCCGGCCCAAGCCATAGCGTAACCGAGTACAAGCCCAACCGCCGTCCCAATAACACCAATGAGCACGCCTTGGGCGATAAACATCCATCGCACCTGCGCCTTGCGCGTGCCCATAGACATGAGCACGGCGATGTCTTTGGTCTTTTCCATGACCATCATGGTGAGCGAGATGAGGATGTTCAATCCGGCGACGAAGACAATAAGACCAATGGTGATGAACGTCACTACACGCTCCAGACGCAGAGCACGGAAGATCGCCTTGTTCTGTTCCATCCAATTGGTGGCCATAAAGCCCGGTCCCGCCGCCTGCTCCAGCATTCTGGCAACCTCGCCGGCTTTGTAGATGTCGTCTACCTTGAATTCGAGTACGGCAACTACGTCATCCTCACCGAACAGATGTTGTGCATCGGAAAGGCGTGTGAATGCCCAGGAACTGTCGTAATCGTAAAATCCGGAGTTGAAGATTCCGGTCACGCGGAAGCGAAGGTACTTGGGCACCATGCCATAGGGAGTGAGTTCGCCTTGCGGGCTGGTGACCAGGACGACCGAGCCAGCGGTGGCACCGAGGTTGTCAGCCATATCCTTACCCAGCACGATCGGCGGCATGGCCGCGAGGCGCTCTTGGACGCCCTCAAGTGAACTGGGGGATGGATCCACTGGCTTATCGCTGCCATTGCCTGTGACCAATGGTGCCGGCGGTGATGATTCCTCCAACGCAGCCGCGGAACCGATGTTGACTGAGTTCAGCAAGCGGCTGACTTTTCGTTCGTAAGCCGGAACCATTCCCTTTAATACGGCGCCACGAGCTCTTGGGCCGCGCGAGATGAGTACCTGTTCGTAGATAGCAGGTGCGACAGCCACCACATGAGGGGTCTTGACAAGAGCGTCCATTAGCGGGCGCCAGTTTCTGATGCCATCGCTCTGTATGCGCAATAGGCTGACGTGCGAGGTTGAGCCAAGGAGGCGGTCTTGAAGATCCTGGCGAAAGCCATTATTGATCGCCAGGGCAACGATAAGGGATGCCACGCCCGCAGCTACGCCGGCGATGGAAATGCCAGTAATGACACCGATAACAGCCTGACGGCGTTTGGCGCGCAAATAGCGTGCTGCAACGAAAAGTTCAAAGCGCATGGGAAGCTGTTAACTGTGAGCCCCCTACTTGCCGCGAATCAGGAATTTCGCCGAGCTCGTATTGTCATAACGATCAAAAACTCTTACCACAACCACGTGCTCACGGTTTGCGGTGCTCCGGTTCTGCAGATCTGGATCGGCTCCCGCGGAGTTACCGCCGTTCCCCGCAACCAGGGTTTCGGCAGTAGGTATCGGGGTTTTGAAATCGTAGCTTTCAGACTTCGCGTCGGATAGTTGACCAACCGGCTCCACGAATTGCCAGTCATTGGCATCGATCGAATACTCCGCGCGCTTGATGGGCGAGAAGCTGTCAGCGGCACGGAATGAGACGTGGACCTGATTTCCTTCCACCGTTGCACTGAGCGCCTCCACCCGGGGCGGTGTAGTGTCAATATCGACGCGGGTGCTTTCTTTCTCAGCCGTCAGGGCTTCGCTCGGCGAATGCGAGGGCGCATCCGAAGCGATGATCTTGAAGGTGTATCCGCCGTCAGGCAGCAGGCTGGAATCGAAGGAATAGAACTTATCGGTGAGATTGTCCTTCAAGAGCAGCCAGCGGGACTGTCCGTCCGCGCGATAGTAGACGGCGTAGACGAGTTGGTCGTCATTGTCGTCATGGGCATTCCACTTGAGTCCGATGGAATCCCGGTCATGCACCGAAGGTACCGGCGCATCGAAATGCTGCTGAGGCGCGTTGCCGCCTGTATTCGAAGCACTGTCACTTCCCACTGACTTTGGCGACGATTGATAGCGCATTCCGACCTGGACGCTGATGTCGTCGATATCTGGCGCGATATTCTTAGGCAGATAATTGAGAGTAACGCTTTCTACGCGCGGAGACGGACTTCCGTCGCGCAGTACGGCCCTCCACTGAATAAAACGTGCGGCCGGCACACCAGCTACCGGATTCTTCTGAAGATCGACTTTCGTCCACGGACTCCAGTTGCGGTCGGGATTATCCACATTTCCGCTACGGGTGAAGAGTTCCACATTGCCTGCGCCACGAAACTCAGCGTGCCCCCAACGAGAGAAGATATGAGCGTCAAATACATCACTGTCGTAGGTACCTTCTGAATCGGCGGCTGAACCCAGAAGGAAGAGCTTGCCTAGATTACTGGTGGAGACGTAAAGCCCACCGCCGGGAGCTTTGGTAAAAGCTGTGACCTGGGTGGCGCTGGCTTTCAGCAGGTCAGTGAAATCGTCCTCGCCGTTGATAGCGAAGACGTGACCGCGATTACCCGTTCCTGCCAGCAGGCGTCCGTGCTGATCGAAGGCCAGGGCATAAACCAGATCTTCGCGTGAAGTCCAGATACGATTGGGAGAGCCATCCGGTGCGATGCGGTAGACTTCCGAGCCTCCCCCGGCCCCTGAACTCGAAGAGGGGAAGTTTGCAGGTACGTTTGACGTGCTCGGTTGAGGAGCATTGATGACGATGCCCGGTTGCTGAATGCTCGAGGTAGATGGTGCTGGGCCAGTTGGTACCGAGGTCGAGGAGTAACTGGAGGGAGCCGCGCTGGGATGTTTTTCACCAGCTCCGGCGGCGTAGATGTTGCCGGCGGAATCAATGGCTAGGGCAGTGATTTCCTTCTTCGGCGCGCCATAGAGCACAAAAGCGTCGCCAGAAGGCGAGATGCGATACACCAGGCCGCTGCCATCGGAACCAGCGATCAGATTACCCTTTGGATCAAGCGCGAGTACGCGAATGTGAACCTCGTCGCTCTTAAAAAAGAGCGAATGTTCGCCTTTGGGCGTCACCCGGTAAATTTCACCATGATCGCCGGTAGCGACGTAAAGATTGCCTGCATTATCGAGAACCAGGTCCCAGATGTATTTTGTCCGCGGGTCGAAGTAAACACTGGAAGTCCAGGAAGGTTCGGCTTCGACTTTGCTCTTCTCCACGATAGCCTTTTTCTTACCGGTCTCTTTCGCAGTCACGGCGGCTACCTGCTGGATTTTGTAAACTTTGCCGTCGGGCGAGGTGGCAGCGTAGAGGACACCATCGTTCTGAACAAGAGCCTGAACTTGTAATTCCTGAGGCTCAAAAATCGTGCTTGCCTGGCCATCCGGTGTGATGCGATAAACGCGGGCCGGCGCGCCGGCAGCGGCGTAGATGTTTCCGGCATCGTCCGAGGCAAGTGCCCAGATGTAGGTCGAAGGAGTGGTGTGGAGAGGTTTGAACGAGGGCGCCAGTTCGAGGCCTCCGGAACTGCGGATGGCCACTCCTTTGGGCGTGCCTTTTACGAGATCTTCAAACTTGGATTGTTCCCAGGTGCGAGTGCCTTCAGCAAAGGCGTCACTTACCTGACAAACCAGTAATCCAAGGAAAAGCACAGCGAGAGTTAGCGGCCGAATTGCCAATTTCATACCTCAATACCAAAGTGATGGAAGGGTTAAGCTCAGGGTAACACGGTGCCGCACGAAAGTGCGCGACCGCTGTTATCGCGCGTTGTGGACGGCTCGCTAACAATTGCCAATCTATCCGAGCCCTGATGGCAGCATCGGCGCGCTTACTTAATGGTGATAGTTAATACCTGGCCGCCGGCCACCTCATAATCCAGAGGCGCGGTTGCAGCCTCGTTTACCGATGATTCTCCCAGCACGACCATCTCCTGGGTTCCCCGCATTCCCTCCATAACGTTCATCACGGAGAGAGGCAGAGTGGGCATCACTTTGTCCGCAACCATAGCCTCGGGATCAGCTTCCAGCAAGGAGACGTAAACCCGGTTGTTGGCATGTTCTTTATTCAACAGAGCGATGGTGGGACCAAGTCCTAGTTTACGACCAAAGATGGATGAGCCGCGGCGCATGCGGTCGAGGGTTTCACCGTCGCTGACCAGAATGCGTAGAGATCCCTTGGACGTGGAGGTGGGAATATGGATTGGAATCTGGCGCAAGATTCTTTCCCCACGATAGGGACGAAGAACCGTCTCCACTACAATTTCATCTCCCGGGCGAGCTTCGGTTACATCAGTGCGGGTGCTTTCCAGACGCGCCCAGCGGCGTTCCTTTACCAAATCGAAGTCTACCTTTACACCGCGAATATCCGGCACGTCATAGTGATTGTCATAGATCCTGCCAAAGCGGTCGCCGAGAGAAAGTGCTGCCAGTGCTGCGGCCGGCTGTCCGCTATCACCCGGGGCGAACATATTTTGCAGCGTCACGTCGGGATAACCCTTAACGCTGATGCTGCCGTTCATGCGATAGGTGATCTCTTCGCCATATTCGTTAATTCCATGGAGCGCATTGAAAACCGTCGCCATCATTGCCACGGGGCTGAGTTTCGCGTTGTTAAGGACTTCGTAATGAAACTCTTTCGATGTTGGGCCACCATGGATGGTCAGCGTGACCGGGATCATGTCGGGTTGCTTGTCAAACACGCCCATGATTCCGGTATGGCGATCCTGCACGAAAGTACCCACTGATTCCGTCGTATTGACGATTTTGAAAGCGTTGAGAGGAGATGGCAGAGTAGCCAATACCTGCGCCTTGGTCATGGGAAGATCGACCATGCCGAATTGCAGCAAGGGATGGCCACAGGCTAGCAGCCGCTGCGGATCCACATAGGTGACGGTGCAAGTGGCGGCTATATCCATATCGCCGCGTACAAGGATGGCGCTTACCGCAGAGCCCGGCTCCAACGGTTCCGGTTGTTTCACGTCGCTGTGCGAACCCGCGCCCATCACTGGAACAACGCCAGCGGATGCGAACTGAGGAGCAAAGCGACGAATGGTTTCTTCCGAAAATCCATTGAAGACCAATGGCGTATCGATCGGCCTGAGATAATTGCCAACGTTCTGCGAAATGGAAGCGGAATTCATCCCGGGGCCGGAAGTCTTAGTTTCCGCAGCTCCGGCTCTCGCCTGTATGGGAGCGGAGTCGCCGCCGGGCCTGCGGTCCATGGCATTAATCTCGAGCATTTCGGAGATTGGAGTAACGCCAGCAATCGGTTCTTTGGAAAATTCGCCGATGCGAAAGGCAAGCGCCCCGGCAAGTTTGCCGTCAATGTAAACCGGGCTGCCGCTCATGCCGGCAACCACGCCAGTGTATTCAGCCTTAGTGCCGTGAAGACGAATGAGAATGATGTCGCCCTTCGGCCCGTTGACGTTTTTCATCACGCCAAGGACTTCAACGTCCATGGGCTCTGGTTTGACGCCCTGAAAAACGGTATAGGCGACGCCACGCATGCCAGCGTGGATCTCATCAACCGGAACGGTTTCAAACGGTTTCGGGCTCTGAGCTGTAACTGTGGCGGACGCCAGCAAACAGCAGAGGGCGGCAAGCGAGAGAACTGCTTTTCCCATTAATTTGCCCCGGAGGCCAGTCTTGGCCCAATTATCTTTTAACTAGACTCCGCGTAATGTTTTTATTTTTGCCAGTGAGGGAGTGTCAAGCCGAGCAAAATATCCCAATCGCGAAGCTGTGCATCTATACTAGCAGGGTATTTCCTGGGGGAAGCATGTTTTTTTGGCAGTTTGCCCGCAAAATCAGGCAAATCCTTACATTGCCGTTGGTTATCGCGCTCGCACTTTGGTACTCGGTGTTTTCCCTTAGCGCAGCGCCGCTGCCCAGGGCGCAGCACCAAGACCAGCAACAGCCACCGTCGCCACCGCCGGCGAATAGCCAGCAAAAACCGTCCGCAACACCACCCCCAGAGGCCGGTGGTCCGGGAAATGATGTCGGTCCGTACGCCATTCCCAAAAAGAAAGAAGAACCTCCGCCACCTCCTCCCCCTGAAAAACCCAAGAAGATTGAGGGCATGCCCGATTACTCCATCCAAGTGGATGTACCGCTGGTCAATCTCGACGTGCTGGTTACTACTAAGGACGGTCAATTTATTCCCGGGCTGAAGAAGGATAATTTCCGCGTGCTCGAGGACGGAGTACGGCAGCCGATCAGTAACTTTAGTCAGGCAGAGGCGCCCATTACGGCTGTGTTGCTGGTGGAGTTCGCGTCCACTAATTATCAATTTCTGTATGACGCTCTCAACGCCTCCTATACATTTGCCAATGGCTTAAAAAAAGAGGACTGGGTGGCGGTGATTTCCTACGACATGAGACCTCACATCCTCACCGACTTCACTCAAGATAAGCGAGCCGTCTATGGTGCCTTGAACCAGCTCCGGATCCCCGGCTTTTCCGAACGAAATTTATTCGACTCGGTCTATGACACGCTGGACCGGTTGGATCGGCTGGAGGGACGCAAGTACATCATTCTTGTTTCAACCGGTGTCGACACCTTCAGCAAGCTAAACCTGGACCAGATTCTCAAAAAGATCAAAACAACTCGCAACGTCACGATTTTTTCGGTTGGTATTGGTCGGGCGCTGGTGGAATATCTCGAAACACGCGGCGCCATGGGTCCGATTTCGAGCCTTACTTACTTACAAGCCGAAAACCAGTTGAGCACTTTCTCGCGCATGACCGGTGGCCGAGCTTATTTCCCACGGTTCCAAGGCGAACTGCCGGAAATCTTCCATGACGTCGCCAGCGACATTCGCAACCAGTACAACCTGGCATACCATTCCACCAATACCAAGCTGGATGGCACTTATCGCAAGCTGAAGGTAGAGATAGTTGGTCCCGACGGCAGCCCGCTGAAAGTTAAAGATCAGAAGGGTAAGGACGTTAAGATTCAGGTCATGGCCCGCGACGGGTACACCGCGAAACACACCGTCGAATAACGTTCATCCCAGACCTTACGCGGTTCTTTCCGTTCTTCTTCGGTGCCAACTGGGACTGTCTGGTATGCTGCTCTCCGCCCAATGCACCCAATCTCCCTCAGTCTTACGCTGGGCCTTACTGCCGCCGCTGCGAATATATTTGGCGGCGCGATCATCGTTCAGCGGCATTGGGAACGCCGTTACCTCAGATACTTTGTCGCGCTGGGCGCTGGGTTTATGCTGGCCACCTCGATCGTCGAGATGGTCCCGGCGAGTCTGGAACTGCGCGGCAAGAATGCAGCCTTTCTCGTCCTGATTGGATACCTCATCATCCATTTTTTTGAGCATACCGTCACCCCCCACTTTCATTTTGGGGAAGAGACGCACAAGGATGAATTCCTCCACCCTGGCAAGGGATATTCGGTGCTGATCGGACTGATCATCCACACCTTTTTCGACGGCATCGCTATCGCGTCTGGATTTTTGGTTTCCGAGTGGCTGGGCTGGATTATTTTCTTTGCTGTTTTCCTGCACAAGATTCCTGAGGGATTTACCGTAGCCTCGGTGATGCTCGCCAGCGGCCGCAGTCGCGGCTTTGCCTGGGGTTCGTCGGTTCTATTGGGAGCGGCCACGCTGGCTGGTGTTCTCACCATGGCGCTTTTCAGGCATCACGTGGCTGCCGGGCTTCCGTTGGCCGCTGGAGTGACCATTTACGTTGCCGCATCCGACCTTATTCCAGAGGTGAACAGGGAGCCTGGGGTGAAAATGGCTCTGGTGGTTTTTCTCGGGGTCGGACTGCTTTTTTTGCTCGATCATTTCGCGCACGCGCAATGATCCTGCCCGCCGAGCATCGGGACGGATCTCACCCTGAGTGCCGAATGTGCAGCACATCTCCATCCTGGACAATGTAGTCCTTACCCTCCAGCCGCAACGTGCCTTTGGCGCGGGCGTTGGCTTCGGAGCCGGCTTCCAGGAGTTGATCCCAACGGATGGTTTCAGCGCGAATGAAGTGCTTTTCCAAATCAGAATGAATAGCGCCGGCTGCTTCGACAGCTCGGGTATTGATCGGGATAGTCCAGGCGCGGCACTCATCTTCGCCGATGGTGAAGAAAGAGACTAGTCCGAGCAGAGCATATGTGGTGCGAATCAGGCGTACCAGACCGCTTTCGGTCAAACCGTAGCTGGCAAGAAACTCAGCGGCATCTTCGTCGGGCATCTCTCCCAGTTCGGCCTCGACTTTTCCGCAGATGGCTGTGGCGCCGGCATTCGGACGGCCTGCGACTTCCTGCAACTTATATTTACTGACCGCGGCCTCCAAGTCCTGGCCTAAATGTGTTGTTTCACTCACATTCAGGACGTATAGGATTGGTTTTTCGCTCAGGAACATGAATCCCCGGATACGTTTCTTATCTTCTGGCGTCAACTCCATTTCTCGCAGTGGGTGCTCGGTTTCCAGATGAGCTTTAGCCCGCTGCAAGAGTTCGTTTTCTTTTTCGAGTTCCGGCGAGCGCATTTTTTTTAAGTCTTTCACCAGGCGCTCGAGACGCTTTTCAATCTGGCCAAGATCGCTGATCATCAGGTCGAATTCAACATTTTTGATGTCCCGGACCGGATCAATGGGGCCAGCATGTGGAATCGAAGGGTCCTCAAAGGCACGGACGACGTGTGCCAGCGCATCTACGCTGCGCAGGTGTCCGATGTATGCGGTCTCTTTGAGGGCTTCCTGGCCGATGGCCCCCACGTCAACATACTCAACCGAAGCATGGGTGAGCTTTTTGGGGTTGTATATAGCGGCCAGGCGGTCGAGGCGGTCGTCGGGTACTTTGGCTACGCCGATATGAGCCTCGCGGGGATTCGCGTAGGCCTGTGCCGAAAGGTTCGCTTTGGTCAGGATGCGAAAGAGAGACGTCTTGCCTACCTGGGGCAAGCCAATGATGCCGGTTTTCATGTGGAAAGCTCGTAGCTCCTAAGCTTTGTTGTCTTGAATATCCCCTGCCAATTGCTTATGTCCTGGCTATATTATTTGCTGCATGTCGAAAGCTGCCCAGCTCGCCTTAATAATCGTGATTCTAGCTCCGCTGGCGGATGCCAGCGGGTCTTGCCCGGTTACCCTGATCACCGGCACACGGGCCCTCGACTCTATCTCCATCACCTTTAGGAATGCCAGCAAACTGCCGATTCGGCGGCTGGAATTCAACTGCAAGGTGGTCGATGCTAAAGCCGACAAAACCCAACCTATCCACTGCCATGAGAAAAACGCTCTCTTCTTTCCGGGAACGGAGTATACGGTAAACTATGCATCGCCCAGCGGCGTACGGGGGCCGGTTCGGGTATCTTTGAAAAGCGTCACGTTCGCCGATGGACCTGCGTGGAAGCCATCCAAGCGCGACTCTTGCCGCGTGCTGAAGATCTATCCAGCAAAAATCAAAAAGTAGGCCATTACCGAGGGCCAACTTCGAAATAACGAGCTGTCAGATACACCAGCACCAATCCCAACAAAAACACCCCGACCTCCAGTCGTGTTGACCAGAGGTGCAGCGTATTGAATTCAACACGGGCCGGGTCAGACGCGGGCACATTATCAATCTCGCCCAGCGAGGCACGCAGAGCGGCTATTTTCGGGGAGATCCCAAACTGCGAGGTCGCGGTCAATACCAGCATGCCTGCGATCAGCCAATGACGCACGGCGAGTGGATGTGCTGAGCCGGAACTTAAACGCGAATAGAGCATCGAGGTCGCGAGGAAGACCAGACCTGAAACAAGACCCATCCAGTGGAGGGCAGTCAAAGACCGGCTGACTACCGAGCCGGCAAGATGGCGAGAGGGCAACACCGAGAAGGCTGTGGGCGCGACAACGAACGAAAAGAAGATCAGGCCACCGAGCCAGACGATCAGCGAGAGCAGCATCAGGTAACGGAGAAAGGGCATGGCGCTACATTATGCGCGTTGGGAGTTGAGTCCGCCAGGGTTGTCGCAATGAGGAAACGTCAACAAGAATTCTCGAACCAAAAATGACGATTGCTTACACCGGCACTGGAACGCTCTCCAATATGTCGCGAACTACCTGCTCGGTCTGCTCGGACTTCTTCAGCGTGGATGAATAGAGACTGTTCACCGCAACGCGGTGGGCGAACACAGGAATGACGAGAGGTTTGAAATCCTCTGGCGTGCAGAAGTTGCGGCCATCGAGAAAAGCGCTGGCTTGCGCCGCGCGGTAGAGCATCTGCGCGCCCCGCGGCGAAACGCCCAACGAGAGATGCTCAGACTGCCGTGTTTTGCGGACTATTTTCAACGTGTAGCTGACCAGCGACTCGTCAACTCGGACTTCAGTCACCGCCTGTTGCATTTCCAGTACATCGGCGCCAGTGAGCACCGGCTGCAGGTTTTCCAATTGCGCAGTGCCCGCTTGGGAACGAAGAATCTCTCGCTCCGCGTCTCCTTCGGGGTAGCCCATGCGCACGCGCATCAGGAACCGGTCCAGTTGTGACTCGGGCAGCGGATAAGTCCCGTGGTGCTCCACCGGGTTCTGCGTGGCAATTACCAAAAATGGTTGCGGCAGCGGATAAGAGCGCGCATCTACCGTGACCTGACCTTCATTCATGGCCTCGAGCAGTGCGGACTGGGTCTTGGGAGTAGTGCGGTTGATCTCGTCCGCCAGCAGCACGTTGGTGAATACCGGGCCACGCTTGAACTCGAACTGCTGCTCAATGGCAGAATAGATCGAGATGCCGAGAACATCGCTGGGCAGCATGTCGCTGGTGAACTGGACCCGCTGAAAACTGCAGTCGATAGCACGAGCCAGCGCCTGGCCAAGTGTGGTCTTGCCAACTCCCGGAACGCCTTCGATCAAAAGATGCCCGCGAGCAAAGATCGAAACCAGAGCGAAACGAAGCACGTCATCTGCCCCACGGATAATCTTTTGCAGACTGGCTTCGAGTTGCGTGGCGCGCTGGGAAACGGCTGTGGCTGTCTCGGGAGACATCAAATTGGATTCTACTATGCGATGAGCTCTGAGTTGGGATTAGCCGCGAGGATATGAAGTTACGAACGTCACGGGGGACCTAGCAAGTGGCACCTGGCATTCAGCTGTTCACGTTTCTTCCAATTGAACTACACAAAAAGAAGGACAAGGTGCCAAACGCTAACTGGCTACTGCATAAACTCGGCTGGTCTTCCAGTAAGACGCTCGATGCGTTTCGCAATCGGAGGGTGAGTGGAGAACAAACTGCCAACGTTAACTCCGAGCAGGGGTTGAACGATGAACAAGTGGGCGGTCGAAGGATTTGCCATCATGGGTACGCGGCGGGAATAGGCATCCAGCTTGGCCAGCGCGCTGGCCAGGGCGTAGGGATTGCCGGTGTAGTGAGCACCACTGGAGTCGGCTTCGTATTCTCGTGAACGCGACACTGCTAACTGGATCAGCATGGCGGCAATAGGCGCGAGGATCAGCATGAGGAGCGCGGCAAATCCTCCGCCACGATCGCGATTGTCACGATCCATACCGCCGAAGATCATGGCGAATTTGCCCATCTGCGCGAGGTAGGTAATGGCACCGGCAATCGTAGCCGCGATAGAGCTGATGAGAATGTCACGGTTGCGCACGTGTCCCAACTCGTGGGCCAGCACGCCTTCCAATTCTTCGTCATTCAGCAAGTTGAGAATGCCTTGGGTGACAGCTACCGAAGCGTGCGAAGGGCTACGGCCGGTGGCGAACGCGTTGGGAGAGTCGGTCGGAATCACGTAAATCTTCGGCACTGGAATTCCGATCTTTTGGGCCAGGCGTTCCACAACGCCATAGACCCGGGGTAATTCCTCGCGGGTCACGGGCTGGGCACGGTACATACTGAGGGCGATCTTGTCCGAGAAGAAGTAAGAGACGAAATTCAACACCGCAGCAAAGATCAGGGCAAATAGCATGCCCCGTTCTCCGCCGAAGGCTCGTCCGATGAACAAAAGCAGCAGCGTCAGTCCCGTTAGAAGTAGCGCAGTTTTGAAGGCGTTGCCCATTAGTTATTGGATGTTATGGCTCCGGACACGATTCAGCCAAAGATAGAGAGTGGTTAAGGGAGCTACCCGACGATTAAACTTTCTGCGTCTCGCGCTTGATGGCGCGTTCGAGGGTCTGGTCGAGGGCGGCTTTAGCCTTTTCGTATTCCTCCGCGGAGACGCGTCCTAGTTTGCGGTCAACTTCGAGCTGGAAGATTTCTTCTTTCAAAGCTTCAAGCAGCATTCCTGTGCGGCCAGCTACCGCGCGACGCCGAGCCCGGGCGCTATCGGAAGGCGGAATTTCGAAGTCGGTCGCAGGAGCGGATCCAGCTCGGGCTACGGCTTGCTGACGTGTGGTCACGTAAAAGGCGCCGATTGCCAACAACGCGGCGCATCCACCCAGAATGTACCAGCGGTATTTCTGCAAAGGATCGGGAGCGTCGATGGGCGGTCCGAGTCCGCCTCCGGGACGGGAGTCCCGGCCGGTCCTGGTACTACTGCCCGCTTGGGCTTCGCCCGAACTCTCAGTTTCACCCGCCCCTTGTGCATCCGACGGGAAAACTCCCGTGCCGGCGACCTTGAAAGCCAGCGGCTGTCCTGGCTCGGTGTTGCTAGCAACCTCGGCAACGGTATCGGGTTGATTCGGGTAAGGTTTCACTTGGAATGATGCGCCACCCACAGCGGCGAACTGCATCGATTTGGGCAGCATTACTACGAAGTGCTCAAGCGGATAAAGCGACTTGGGATCTAGCGTTGCGTGGCCAGAATAGGGAAGGCTATAAGCGAGTTGAAACTGAGTTTCGCCGGGCCGCAAGGGAAAAACGAAGGCGTACCGGTTCTTCTCACTCAGCGGGACTGGTGCGGAATTCACTGGCTGGCCACCGGCCGTCATAGCGACCGATTCCTCGGTCTTGGCGCCTTCTGGCAGGTAGAACTCAAAATTGTGGTCATTCATCTGGGTGCGCTGCGGGTTCGACTGGTTATTCACCGCGAACAAACGGATGATTTCGAGTTGATTTTCTTCAGCCTGCACCCGCATGACGTCGGCGGTAACAGTTAGACCATCGATTTTGTTAGCTACATCGAAGACTTCGAGGCTGACGGAAGTTGTCGTTGGAGGCGCCATGCGGTGATAAGTCACCCCTTGATGGATGGCGCGAATCAGGTGTGGCGACCCGGCGTCGTCTATGTTGAAAGTGAAGTTTCCCTGGGCATCGGTCTTGGTGCGGCCCGCTTCCTCCATACCTTGAGCGAGTTTGAGCAGCACCACGTCATCACCAGCCGCTGGCTTACCGGTGGTGCCGTTCTTGATGGTGCCGGTCAGGGTGGACGACCCAAAGGCCAAGGCGGTGAAAAGGGGCACTAAA
The DNA here is from genome assembly GCA_003225075.1 of Acidobacteriota bacterium. Lineage (GTDB taxonomy): Bacteria > Acidobacteriota > Terriglobia > Terriglobales > Acidobacteriaceae > Gp1-AA124. Next base: position 59,078 of record QIAP01000074.1, read on the forward strand.
GACAGCACGAAAAGTCGCTGCGGAACTTTCAAACTCGCATTCCTTTTCTTTCAGCGGGTGGCGACGACGCAGTAATTCGTTCCAAACGAGAAATCTCAGCCAGAACGGAGGCGGCTTCCTCCTCCAGAGAAGCTTTCATGGACTGGTAATCAACTTCGGGAAGCTTGCCCGCCTTGTACTCGAAATTCAAGTCGCGGAGATTTTCGTAAACCACATCTTTGCGCTCGCGCAGGTACGCTACCCGGGTCTTCTCCGGAGCGATCAGCAATTCGCCCGGCATATAAAAGACATAAAAGAGGACGGCGACGGTGAAAAGAGCACAGATAAAGAGGATCATGTTTCCGTCTCCTTCTGTGCCTGCTCGCGGAAATGTTCTAGCTGAGTGCCACTCACACGAGGCAGCGCCCCTGCGGGAACCGGTGCCGGGCGCATCTTCCACGTTCGCACCACAATGACAACTGTTGCCAGGCCAAGCACCAGCACAAGATAGGGCATCACCCAGGCGACACGATTAAACCCAGTCGCGGTGGGCGCGATTAAGACCGTCGGACCGTATTTCTGGACAAAGGCCTGCAAGGTCAAATCGTCGCTCTCGCCGCGATCCACCGAAGCGGCCAATTCCGCCCGCATGTGGCTGGAATAAGTACAGCCCACGTGGTTGCACTCCAGCAAGACCTGATTGCACCCCCCGCAAATGCACTTTACCTTGTGACCAAGGCTTTGAAAGCGAGCATCCTGGTCAGTGCCCAGCAATATGAACACAAGCGAGACAAGCAGAGTCAAATGCAGCACACGTTTTAAGAAATATCGCGGCACTAATCACCTGCTCCCACCGGGGCTGCTTGCACCCGAACCGGCGCGGGCACGCGCACCGGAACAGCATTTGGAATCAGCGCAATCACCGTGCCGCAAATCATGATCCACACCCCTACCCATATCCACATCACCAAGGGATTTAAGTGGACCTTGATAATCGGCCGGCCCGTTTCTTGATTCAGGCCCTCGTAGACGAGATACAAGTCCTCTTTGAAAGTGGAACGATTGGCCACGATGGTTGATGTCTGTTGGCTGGCGTTGTAGAAGCGCCGCTCGGGATAGAGCGTATCGATCTGCCGGCCGCCCTTAAAAACGTCAATGATGGCCCACTCGCTGGCGTAGTTGGGCTTGTACTCCTGAGTATAGGAACGGCAGACCAGAGTGTAGCCGCCGAGCGCCATCCTGTCCCCATAACCCATCTCCTGTTCTTTGTCTTGATTAAAAGCCGCGCCGGCGAAGCCGATCATGATGACGATTACTCCAAAGTGAACGATGTAGCCGCCGTAGCGCCGGGTGTTGCGGTGCGCCAGGTGGACCATCGAGGCGAACAGGTTTTGTCTAGTGTGGCGGCTGATCACCCGGCCGCCGCGGATGAATTCCGAAATCACGGTCAGCGCGACCAGCACGGAAAGCGCGATCGTCATCAATGAATAAAGATAGGAACTGTCCTTCCACGGACGCAGGCCCAAGGCGATCAGCAACACAACAGTTGCGAGAGATCCGATCGCAGGCCACAAAAAATTGCGTTTCAAGCTCTCGAGCGATGTCTTTCGCCACGCCAGAAGCGGGCCAACCGCGGTGAGAAGCAAGAGCAGGAGAGCGACTGGCACATTCACACGATTGAAAAAGGGCGCCCCGACAGTCACCTTAGTTCCCTGAACCCACTCAGAGAGCACTGGAAAGAGTGTGCCCCACAAGACCGTGAAACAGGCCACCAGCAGAAGAAGATTGTTAAAAAGAAAGCTTGACTCGCGCGAAACCAGCGATTCCAGTTTGTGCTCACTGCTCAGATGAGACCGGTTCTTGATGAAAGAAACCAGGCACACCACAAACGTCAGCGCAAGAAATGCGACAAACCAATCACCGATCGAAGATTGGGCAAAAGCGTGCACTGAGCTGACAACACCGCTGCGCGTCAGAAATGTGCCGAAGATCGACAGCAGGAACGTGGCGAAGATGAGCCACATGTTCCACACTTTCAACATCCCCCGCTTTTCCTGCATCATTACGGAATGCAGGAAGGCTGTGCCCGTCAACCAAGGCATCAGCGAGGCATTTTCAACAGGATCCCAGCCCCAGTAGCCGCCCCAGCCCAGCACGGAATACGCCCAATGCGCGCCGAGAAAAACCCCGCAGGTTAGAAATCCCCAAGTCACCATGGTCCAACGGCGGGTGATGTGGATCCATTTTTCCCCTGGGTATCGCATAATAAGCGCTCCCAGCGCGAAAGCGAACGGCACGGTGAAACCCACATAGCCCAGGTACAGCATGGGTGGATGGATGACCATCTCTGGATATTGCAGCAATGGGTTAAGCCCGTTGCCATCGCTAGGCAGAGAACCCTGCATAATGGCGAAGGGATGCGCCGCAAAGTTCAGCAGAAGAAGAAAAAATACCTGGACAGCGGCGATGATGACTGAAGCATGTGCGAAAAGTCGCGAATCGGTTTTGTGCCGGAGCCGCAAAACCAGGCCGTAGCTGGCTAGCAGCAAGGACCAGAACAGCAGCGAACCTTCCTGGCCTGACCACAGAGTAGCAAACTTGTAAGGCGCCGGCAGATCACGATTGCTGTGATGGAAGATGTAGGCAATGGAAAAGTCGTCACTGAAGGCTGCGGTAACCAGGACCACGGCTGCGAGCACCACTGCGGCAAAGGTCGCGATCCCAGCCCGGCGCGCCGTTTCGCCCAATCGTTCGGATCCGTCGTGCAGCAGGGCGATCAATCCCGCCACGAAGGAATAGCCACTGAGGGCTAAAGCGAGCAAGAGCGCATAACTGCCTATCTGTGGCATGAGGGATACCAGCTATTTTTTCAGAAACCTCAGGCAGAGGCAACTGAGGTCGCCACGCCTGCACGATGCGTAGCGATTATACGCAGGCGCGCCAAACCGCTCGAATCAGCCCAGCAGTGGCGGCAGCAGGCTGCGGGACAGTCAGGGAAATCCTGATGGATTTGTTCAGGCCAGCCTGACTCACAACAAGGACAATCGAACGGCTTCTAGGCGCTCTGCTGCTCACTGTAGCGCGACAGGATCTCGCGCTCCGCGATCAGCCAATCCTCGTGCTCATGTCCGGATTGACATCCGCGCTGCTCATAAAGTTCATAGGCGCGACGGCGGATTTCGTCTTCCAGATTGATAGGCACAACGTGCTTCTTCACGTCCGCCGTGAACTGTATTTCTGTAGGTACGGACGTTTGCTTGCTGCCGTTGATGGGGTTAGTGCGTGGGGTTTTTGCTCTGGCCATATTAGGGTACTCCTTACAAATACCTAGATTAAGTAATGGGTCGAATTGATGAATGAGCCACATACACGCTGACCTCAGATTTACGCGGGTCCCAGGTTAATTTTTAGCGGATACAAATAATATAAACCGAATCGCTGTGGTTGTGTGAGGTTGTAGATTATTTTTTTGTTAAAAACTGCGGTAGGGAGAAATTAGTGAAAATCATGCGAGGTGGTTGCAGCGCCGGTAACGGATAGAGGAAACACACGTTCGGCCTTTACTGAAATAACGTTGTCTTGATTTTGCAGAATGCCTTCGATCATCAAGAAGCGCTCTGAAGTCACCAGCATACGGTTTTTTTGTAGTAAATCAGGCCTGAGAATGGCGTTGGCAATGCCGGTTTCGTCCTCCAGGCTGAGGAACACGAATCCATGCGCGGTTCCAGGTCGCTGCCGCGCGATCACACATCCACCGATGCGTACGTGCTTTCCATCAGGAATATGACTGAGTTCGCATGCAGATCGAATATCGAGAGTTTTCATCTCAGCGCGGCGGTAAGCCATAGGATGGGGACCGACAGTCAGTCCAGTGCCATGGAAATCCGCGATGAGGCGCTCTTCATGGTCCATGGGAAGAAGCGGCGAGGAGGAGTCGGGTTCAGGCAATTCTTCCAGCAACGGGCCGGAACGACGCACGGCGCGCTCGACCTGCCAGAGGGCGTCGCGGCGGTGAAGTTTAGTGGAGGCGTTGCCGGCTATGTCTTTATCTCTGCGTTGAAGATGATTCAGTGCACCAATTTCAGCCAGTGCGACCAATTCGGCCTTTCGCAATTCGGGCACTCGTCGAACCAGATCGTGGATGGAGGCGAACGGGACAATGTTTCGTTCGCGGACCAGCGCCCGCCCAACTTCTTCCCGCAGACCGCGAACGTAACGCAAGCCAAGGCGGAGAGCGAAAGAGTTTGGGACTTTCTCTTCTGCTTCCAGAGTACACAGCCAATCGGATTTCCTGATGTCGATAGGCAGCGCTTTCAAGCCATGCCGCTGGGCATCGGTTACGATCGTTGCCGGGTGATAAAAACCCATAGGCTGATTGTTCAGCAGCGCCGTAGTGAACGCAGCGAGGTAGTGGCATTTCAAGTAAGCACTGGCATAGGCAATCAGCGCGAAGCTGGCGGCATGGGACTCCGGAAATCCATAAAGCGCGAACGACGTTATCGAAAGAATGATCTGCTCCTGCGCTTCGTGCGAGATGCTGTTGCGTTGCATACCTGCCCGCAACTTGGCCTCGATCTCCTTCATTCGCTGTTCGGAACGCTTAAATCCCATGGCGCGACGTAATTCTTCCGCCTCGCCTCCACTGAAATTGGCGGCAATCATCGCCATGCGCAGCAACTGTTCCTGAAAAAGAGGCACACCGAGAGTGCGCTCCAGCACAGGTTCAAGCGAAGGATGCGGATAGGTAACGGTTTCGCGTCCTTGACGGCGCTTTAGAAAAGGATTCACCATCTGTCCGACAATCGGACCGGGACGGATGATGGCGACCTGCACCACAATGTCGTAAAAATTCTGCGGGCACAGACGCGGCAGGCAGGACATCTGGGCCCGGCTTTCTATCTGGAACATGCCAACCGTATCGGCCTTCTGAAGAGCAGAGTAGACGGTGGGATCGTCCTGCGGGAGTTGGGCAAGGTCTACCTGCTCCTTGTGATTATCGCGTATGAGCTGGAGAGAGTCTTCCAGCACGGCCATCATGCCGAGGCCGAGCAGATCCACCTTGATGATCTTCATGTCAGTGCAGTCATCTTTGTCCCATTGCACGACTACGCGACCGGGCATGGATGCGGGTTCGAGTGGCACTACAGAGTCGAGTTGTCCCTGGCAGATGACCATTCCGCCGGAGTGCTGGCCGAGATGGCGTGGTAGATCCAGCGTCGCCAGGCAAAGCTCGAAATATTTGCGCAGCCGGGGATGCCTGAGGTCGAGTCCAGCGTCGCGGAAGCGATGGTCGAGGGCATCGTTGGCGTCTTTGTACTCCCAGGTAGCGACGGCGGCCGAAATTTTGTTGAGTGTTTCGGGATCAAAGCCAAGGGCCTTTCCCATTTCACGCGCAGCCATGCGATTGCGATAAGTAATGACATTGGCAGTCATGGCAGCGCCGCGCTCGCCGTAACGCTGATAGACGTACTGGATGGCGCGCTCGCGCTGATCGCCGCTCGGCAAATCAATATCGATGTCGGGCCACTCGCCACGTTCTTCGGAGAGAAAACGCTCGAACAACAGATCCATTCCCACAGGATCTACCGCAGTGATGCCGAGCGCATAACAAACAGCACTATTGGCCGCAGAGCCACGGCCTTGGGCCAGGATGCCTTGGTCGCGGCAGAAGTGAATAATGTCCCACACAATCAGGAAGTATCCCGCGAGAGCGAGTTTCTCGATCAGCGCCAGTTCGCGCTCAATCTGACGACGGGCGCGGCCTTTCAGGTCCGTCGTAGCCCGGCCATAGCGCTGCTGGAAGCCCTCCCGCGTGCGTTCCCGCAGGAATGACATCATGGTCTCGCCTTCGGGCACTGGGTACCGGGGAAATTCATATCCCAGATCGCTAAGCTCGAACTCGAGCCGGGAAGAAAGCTCGGTTGTGTTGGCGAGGGCGTCCGGTAAATCGGCAAAAAGCTGTTCCATCTGCTGCGGAGATTTCAAATAACGCTCGGAATTGCGCGACAAGAGGCGTCCGGCGGTGGCTAAGGTGCGGTGATTGCGAAGGGCGGTGAAGACATCGCATAGTTCGCGCCCCTTTGCAGTGGCATAGCACACTCCATTAGTGGCCAGCAGCGGGAGATGCAGCGAACGGGCAATTTCGATTGCGGCGCGATTGCGTGCTTCCTCATCACGATGCAAATGGCGCTGAAGTTCGACGTAGATATGGTTGTGTCCGAAAATTTGGGTCAGGCGGTCGACATGGCGAAGAGCTTCTTCAAACCCACCACGAGCCAGAGCGGCGGCTAGCGGACCGTCGTCGCCCCCCGTTAGGCAGATGAGGCCGTCGGCGTGCTCTTCCAATTCCTCTTCCCGGATGGCGCCCTCGTCCTTTTTGGCGCGCAGCTTCATCTTGGTGATGAGGCGGCAAAGGTTTTGATAGCCAACGCGAGAGGAGATGAGCAAAGGGAGGCGGAAACTTCCATTCAGGAATAGCGATCCTTTGCTTCGCTCAAGATGACGACTACGGCACTCAGACGCCCCACAAACGGTCGTCACCTCCGTCCCAATGTGTGCCTTGGCTCCTGCTTTCTTTGCCGCCATGTGGAAACGTGGCGCGCCATAAACTCCATCACGATCAAGTAGGGCCATGGCAGACATGTTTAAGCCAGCGCAAGCTGCCACCAGTTCCTCAGGAAGGGAAGTGCCTTCCAGGAAGCTGAACGCAGAGCGGGAATGGAGTTCGACGTACATTGAATCACTGAGAGATTGAATCATTGAGCAATTCAGTTCGCGTTTGAGAACTGAACTTTTTCAGTCATAAGTTCCTTCTACAAACCAATTGCCGCTGAGCAAATCACGAACTAACCGATAAAGCGCGATGCCGCCCTCGGCTGGTAGAGCGATGTCCCACTCGTCGCGCGCCCATCCTTCCTGCTCCCACCAGTCGCCTGACGAACGCCAGGGGCCTGCCAGCCAGTTAATTTCTCCCTGGACTTCTTTACGCCTGGAGCAATCAATGTGCCCGGGCATGCCGTCACGTAGCGCCACCGTCGCTCGCAGCGGGGGACGAAAAATGCGCAGCGCCGTCACCGTGCCCGATTGCTGATTTATTTCTGGATATGGCTTCTGTGGTTCGCCCTGAGAGTTGCTGAAGGGTGCCACAAGCCGCTTCTTTCGGACATTCGTTTTATCCGCAGAGGTTAAAAACGCGCTGTCTTTCAGCACTTGAGACTCGCTGGGCGCGAAATGTTGTATATGAAAAGCCTCGGGGCGATGTGTATCCAGCAATTCAAGCGAGCCGACTCGATTTTCCCCGACGATGCGCGAAATCCGAGCCAGTGTAAGTTCGAGTTTTTCGGGAACCGGGGAAGCAGGCAAAAAAAGTCCATTTTGTGAATGGCGCGGCTGAGCAGGTTCCGCGGACAAATAAATTTTCATGATAGGCGCGCCCGGAGGATGTGCTTTCAAATCAAGTTGCAATAGTTTCAGGAAAACTTTGGCGTCCAGCATGGCGACCGGAAGGCGGAGCGTGCGGGTGAATAAAGTCGCGTGGGCGGACGTCTTGGGTCCTTCCTCCCGGGGTTGCGCGTGAATAAAATCTTCTGTCGCATGGCAGCCGCTGTCTAATGCAAGTTGCAAACGCAACTCCTGCATGGCCAGGGCGCGAGCAGACAGGCGAGTGCAAAGCTGATCGAGCATTTGTTGCAGCAGAAAGGCGAGCGGCTCCAGGAGCACCAGCGGATGTTCCAATTCAACGGCTTCTTCGAAAATCAACGGCGCATCGAAAGGAACCAACGTCCGAGAAGTCCGGCCGCGCGCCATTTGCTGGAGGCGGACTCCTTCTTGTCCCAAACGTTCACTGATGGCGATTTCCGGTAGAGCTGCCAGTGATCGCAGATTGCGTACTCCCCATCTCTCCAATGTTTCCAGGAACCGTTCCGCGTCATTCTTTTGCGCAGGTGCAGAAAACACTGCAAACAGCACGTCCAAAGGCAGCCCACCTAGGCGGTCTGCCTCTTCGCCCTCAGGAATAACTGTCACGCCGGAAAATCCACGCGCGGCGAGTACGGCAGTATTGGGATCCCAGGCAACGGCAACACTGGCCTCAATCCCCAGATCCGATGCGCGGCGCGCAACATCGCGGGCAATCTTCGGCAACGGCCCGAACAAAGACTCCAGTCCAGCGAGATCAAGCAGCAAAGTGTCACCCGCGGTATCTTCCACCCGCGGGGAGAATGACTGGGCACAGTCGAGCAAAGCGGCATGAGCGGCAGCTTCCTGCAGCGGACAACGGGAACGAAGCAGTACTTGGATACAGGCTTCCACCTGCAACTTGGACATGCCAAGCTCGATGCCCGCCCGCCGTGCCTTTTCGTTGAGCGCGAAAACTTTCTGCAGTGGCGGCTTGCCTTCGAGCACAGCCAGGGCTTGAGAACGCAACTCTGGTTCGGCGCGCACTAACGCTTCGGCGGGAAAGTCGGGAACGAAGATGCAGGCAAAAGGCATGGGGCCTCAATCGCTGAATTCCTTATCCTGCCCAGGACATTTTCGTGTTGAAAGAAGCATGTACCGATCGGACCGGTTTACGTTCTAAACGCGAGCGCAAAAGCTCCGCATTGATTGATAGTCCGCGAAGAAGCTGTGCATGCGCAGGAGCGTCAGAGGTTGAAGCCGCCGGCATGGAAAAGACTTTTTCAATACCGTTCAGCCCCAACAGCAAGGAAGCACAAGTCTGAGCGCATGATTGCTGGCTGATCACTAGAAGCACCGTAGGCGTGTGTTCGACAGCACGGCGAAAGCGGAACCATGAAGTCAGAGGAATGCGACGTGCGGTTTTGAATGGAACATCTGCGAGATCAATGACTACCAATCCGAATCCACCACTTTGCAGAAGCAGGTCAGTAACCCGCAAGGCCTGCTCGACGGCACTTTCTGATCTATCATTCCTGCTGTTCTCAGAAGCTAAAGCTGCGGCTTTCAGAGAGGCATTATTGGCATGACTAGAGCTATCTTCCCGGTTGGTATTTCGTGTTCTTACGTATGAATTAGGAGCGCAGCACCTAACCCACAGCAATCTTTTGAAGTCCACGCCGGCTGAGGTCGCAGACTGGGGATCAAAAGCATCGCTGGTGTCCACCAATGCACAGATTTCCTGACGCCGCGTAGCCGCTGCGATTACTGCCAGCAGCACGCTGGTGCGACCCGAAGAAACCGGACCGCAGATCTCGGTCAGGCAGCCCCGTGGCAGTCCATCGCTGAGCATGTCAATTTCCGGAATGCCGCTGAAGACAATTTCAGGCGCGCCCCGGATTTCCAGGCGTGAGCCGAGAGTCACTCCAGCCAGTTTGGACAGATTGGGGAGGCGCTTGCGAAGCAGATCAGGTTTTGCTTGCGGGACAAAAACAAAAGGATTATCCAGCGCCAAATCGGCGCACAAAAGGGCAGAAGACATATAGGGCCTCTAAAATTTCAGGGAACGTGAGGCAGAAACAGAACCTCAGGCGAATTCGGACTTAGTTTCGCTTTTTATTCGCCAATCAAGATTCTGCTACCCGGGCAAAGAATTGTCAAGAGCCAGGCGAAGTTTTAGACGGAAAAGAGTTCTGCTTAATTGCAGGCGGCGGGAACCTTCGAGAGGTACTCAGCTTTGTAAAATTTGGGCAGTGTCCTAAATTAGGACACTACCAACCGTCGTAACTTACTTGTTTTCAACAAAATGTGGATAAAAATATCACCAAAGAAAAGCTTGGTAGCGCTACCGGGAATCGAACCCGGGTTTGAAGATTGAGAATCTTCCGTCCTAACCCCTAGACGATAGCGCCCCGGGCAAGAGTTGATTATAGCAAAGGCTGCGGCGTCTTCCGGATGACAAGGCCGCGCTCGACGTTCCCCTGGCAGTTGAGAGCTCCGAATCTTTACTCGAACTCAAGCATTACAATCTCGGGATTCGATCCTACCCGCAGCGGCGGTCCCCACGTTCCTGCTCCGCTGGAAGTGAAGACCTGCATCTTCCCGATGCGGCTTAAGCCATACACAAACTGCCGGTAAATCCGCCGCGCCATCCAACTCCAAGGTACGAACTGCCCAAGGTGCGTATGCCCGGATAGCTGCAGGGAAACCCCCGCAGCCTCCGCGATTTCCGGATGGTCGGGCGCATGGGTCAGGAGAATGCTCGCGCGGTCGCGGTCCAAGCGAATGGCATGCAGCACCGACGCAAATCCCCTGTCCTGCTTGGCGTTCCGGTAGGGGACACCAACAATCTGCAACCCGTCAACTTCCACTTTCTCGTTGCTGAGCACCCGGACTCCGGCCGCCGCGATGGCATGCAGATATTTGCTGTCGTCCCTAAATTGTTCATGATTTCCCGCGACGAAATACACGCCGTGTGGCGCCACCAGCTCGCTCAACGGCTCCGCTGCTCGCCGCGCATCGATAGCAGTGCCGTCATACAAATCTCCAGCGATAAAAATCGCGTCCGGCTCTTCCTTCAAAATCTTCGCAACCATGCGCCGCAGAAAACTGCCGTTTCGCACGTGCCCCAGATGAAGATCGCTGATCAGTGCCGCTCTTCGCCCGCGCCACGCCGCCGGCAGGTTCGCGAGCCGCACCGTGGTTCGCGTGATTCGCGTCCAGCTGGCGTTGAAGACCCCGTAGAGTCCGATCATTAGAGCAGCACCGAACAGCAATTCCACGGTCCGATGGAAGTTCATGCCCAGCCCCGCCAGCCGCGCAACTCCGAAAATCATCCAGGAGAAGATCGCCGCGAGAAAGAGGAAGCTCACCAGACCTATCCAAACCGCTGCAGCCCTGTAAAACGCGCGCACAGTAGCATTTGTATAGCGAAAGGCAAGTAACGAAGCGGCGACAAAGCTCACCGACAAAAATCCGAGGACCAGTTTGATCCAGAACGTGCCGGGGGTTTCGCTCCCTGCGGGCGAAAAGGCCCACGTCTCATAGAGCAGATAATGGGTCAAAAAAAGAACGGACTGAATAACTGCGATGAAACCGAATACCTCTCTTCGTAAACTCATGCTGCTTTAGATTCCCCAACCCACCATTCGGATTGTTGGCATAAGCTCTCGGAAATTCGCTTGGGGATTAGCCGCAAAGCAAGAGAAGAAGCGATACCCGAAGTAGTTCAAAACTTCTCAGCGCAAGGTCCTGTCAGGAACTTTAGGGGAACAATAACAACGACCACCTACAACAGAAGTGCATCCTGACAGAAAAACGACACGAAAATGACAGGGCATCGACGGTATGACAACTCCCTCTTGCCCACTCCTTAAGCTGACCTTTGCCCAGAGATAGCAACGTACGGTCTTCAAAGAAGAAGAAATCAAAACGCTCCAAGGGCAGGCAGGGGTTGTATGAAAGCAAAGAACCTGGTTCTGATAATTGCTGTGGCGGTCATCCTCTCGATTTCCAGCCGACAGACCGTGCGGGCCGGAGGTCCTCCCAGTTCGGCAACTACGGGTGCGGGCACCGCCAACGTTACAGGGGAAGTGAAGTTCGAGGGTAGCGTGCCCAAAGCTATACCCATCAACATGGCAGCCGATCCAAGCTGTGCCAAACAACATCCGACTCCTGTCTTAAACCAGGGCGTCATGGCCGACGCGAGTGGCGCATTACAAAACGTAGTCGTGTTCATCGCAGATGGCTTGGGCGAACGCAAGTTTGATCCTCCGAGTCAGCCCGCGATTATCGAGCAGAAGGGCTGCTTGTATGAACCGCATGTGCTGGCTTTGCAAGCGAACCAACCGATGGAGGTGGTGAACCACGATCCCACCAGCCACAATATCCATGCGACGCCAGCTAACAATAGGGAATGGAATAAAGCTGAGCCTCCTGGAACCAAAATCAACGAAGCTTTTCCACGGGAGGAGATCGCGATTCCGGTGAAGTGCAATGTACATCCCTGGATGCGAAGCTATGTTGCAGTCTTCAAACATCCCTATTTTGCTGTAACCGGCGCGGATGGCAGCTTCGATCTGAGCAATCTGCCGCCGGGCACCTACACCATTTCAGCTTGGCTCGAAAAACTGGGGATAGCTAGCCAGCGGATCACAGTTGGTGCGAACGAAACCAAAGCCGTTGATTTCGTTTTCAAACCAAAGTCCGGATCATAATGCGGCAGTAGCTGTATATGGACGAGGGCATGGCGTGCAGAGGAGTAAAAAAAGTGAAGAGATTATCAATGTATGTGTGCACTATCGTTTTTGCTTGCACGGTAACGGTGATGCTTACCGCAATGGCTTCCTATCATTCCCATTTCGTCGGGAGCGCGGTGAGCAATTCAGGGGATGCAGCTTTCCGTGATGGATTGTTTCTTGGCCAGCGTGATGTCGAGCGTGGTAGAAAACCACATATATCAAGCGGCCGCTGGAATGCCGATTCAGACCGCCGTTCGTTTATCTCTGGATATTTGCATGCTTATCGCCAGATGTACGATCGGGCAGATTCGCAATCGCACAGGGTTTGGTCGCTAGCCGAACAGAGAGGGTTCAGTGACGGCATAATAGACGGCCTCCAACAACGCCGCGGATCCAAGCCGTTTCATCTCAACGGCACGGAAAATTACAAAACAGCCAACCGAGGTTCCTCAAACACTGACGACCTAATCCGGTACAAAAAGCTGTATCAGGAAGCGTATTGCAACGGCTATCAGGTGGGATATTACGGTGAACCCAAGAAGACAAATAAGAACTCAGCTACGTACCCACGTTCGCTCATTCGCGCAGTTTTTATCTGATCGTGTCAACATAGCTTCCAGGTCGACTCTTGCTGCACGACTCCTTCTAAATGAGGAAGAATGGCAAGCACGGAAAGGAGCGCCGACCCTGCCCCAGCGGCGACCCCTCGACCTGGCAGCGCCACCAAACTCTCTGCTGTTATCTCCGCCTCAAGCCAACCCAAGGCTCTGCAGATCTGAATGGGACGACTGTATGGGACGACTGGATGCATCCTGAAAAGGTGGTTACAACGGTAACTCTTACTGTCTAAAAGGGGCCGCCACGGCGCCATCAGTAACCAGCAACAGGGCCGTTGGTAATCTTGGCCGCGTAATACCCGGCGAATAGCTACGTGCGCCAGTCTTTTTTACAGATGCCAGCAGAAGCGTCCAGAAAGCTAAGTGAACAAGTTGGTCTGCCGGGAACAGGATTCGATCATGGCTGATCGCGTGCGAAAGTACCGCGGGTTCTCGCTGCTCGAGATGGTCGTCTCGGTCGCGATACTGATGATCTTGATGGCGATTTCTGCGCCTTATCTGATGAACGCGGTCTACGCCATGAGACTTCGATATACGGCGGTTGACTTGAGCGGTCTGATGCAGAAGGCTCGCATCGACGCGGTCCGGAAGAACACGTTCTACTCGATTCAACAGGCTACAGTTGGCGGTGGCCAGATCATCTACTTCGTGGATGAGAGTCCCGCCAGGAGCGGCACTATTTCTCCTGCTTACCCGCAGGTGGCCATTTCAAACCAGATTACAGTTCACTTCGGGACGGGCAGTGGCGCACCCGGTGAGACTGCGTTTGTGACGAACCTCGGATTCACACCCGACGCAAGCAGCGTCTTGCCAAACTTCAACGCACGAGGCCTGCCGTGTCTCACGGCTGGGGCGACCTGCCCCCAGATACCGGGTGGAGGATTTGTGTACTTCATTTCCAATACCGGCATGTACGGGAGCACGAACTGGGCAGCGCTGGCAGTAACATCCAGCGGACGCGTTCAGGTTTGGGGCTACGACGGCACGAATTGGAATGAATAGTCAGCGAAGAAAGGTAAGGAAATGAGGATTGCCATCCGGACGAAGCAGGGTATTGCTTTTGAAGGTTGCCGGCAGCTAGGAAAATCCGCCGAGGCAGGGGTGTCGCTGATCGAATTGATGATTGCCGTGGTGGTGCTGGGTATCAGCATGTTGGGTTCGATGGCCATGATTCTGATGGGCATGCAATCTGATTCCCGCAGCAAAACTGACACCACGGCCACCATTCTGGATCAGGAAATCATCGAAAAATTCTCTACCCTGAAGCAATACCCGAAGCCCACGTTTGTCTCCATTTACGACTGTGCTCTCAGTGCTGGCGGAGCGAATATTCATGAGGCATCACTAGGGGCCGGGGCAGGGCCGGCCGGAAACGGGGCAACTCTGTATACAGCTGCGAGCGCGCCGCTGGCGGTCCAAGTGGGCGATGTCGACTGGACAGTGCCAGCGCCTGCGCTGGCCACATCCGCTGCCCAAGGCTATGCCATGGAGTACCAGACGTGCAGCGGCGATATTTACCAGGTTCGCTGGAACGTCATGCAGGTTAGCCCTAACCCCAATAGCCTGGTCAGCTTACTAACAGTTTCGGCACGACCGCGATCAGCCGTCGTGGCCAGCACAACCGGAGCAAGGAACCAGGCGATTCTTTATGCGCGACCGGTAACCCTGCACGCCATGATCGAGAACTACTAAACGTATGTCTAACTCACGAGATCCAAGGTTTCATTGGGATAAGCGATGGCCAGCCAACCATCAGGGGTTTTCCCTGCTTGAGCTTATGGTGTCGATGGTGGTTCTCTTTGTCGTGCTAGGCGCCGCGGTCAAGTACATCACCGTCGCCACCCAGCGGAGCAAGGTCGAACAGACCAAGGTAGATCTTGCGCAGCAGGGACGCGAGTTCGTGGACGAGTTTGAGCGAGACATCCACCAGGCAGGCTATCCCGGGTGCCGGATGCTTAATACCGGTTCCAATTGCAGCGCCCATTTCTCCGATTCCACCATGGCGGTGGGACTGGCTCTGGTTTCTAACACGCAGATCATTGTTGAGGGCGACGTAGATGGCGATGGAGCAGTAGACACGGTTCAGTACCAATTGCTGGACTCAGCCGGCAATTTTCCTCCCGGCGGAACCTGTCCCTGCACCATCCAGCGTAGCCAATTGCCCAAGGTGAACGGCACAGCGCCACTTGCTCAAGCAACCAATTTCAGCCAGGAACTGCAGAACGTGGCCAACAGCGGAGTTCCCGCAGCCGGTCAGATCTACGGCAATGGATTGCCTCTTGCGGGCAACACCCTGTTTGGCAACGGTAGCATGACCAACACTGCGTATTACGCAGCCGTTCCTACTTTCAAAGACTTCCCTGTGTTTTCGGCGTATGACCAGAACGGAGCTAATGTAACGCTCCCGGCTGACATCAGCACGCTCACTGGTCAGCAGACCCTGGCCACGATCAAGTCCATTCGTCTGACGATCAATCTCCTGGGAAGCGGCACCACGGGCTACGATCCGAAGACTGGAATACGCCCCTCAGTGACTCTGGTAGGCAATGGCCGCATAAACAACTAACGGAGGCGGATCTCATGCGCACTCACAAATTCGAGTTCAACGTGCTTGCAGGTCACAAGACCCCTGGGAACGAGCGCGGAATAGCGCTGTTGATGGTGCTGCTGGCCCTCCTTCTGCTCTCGGCCATTGGAATGGGCATGATGTATATGTCGGACACGGAAACATCGATCAACGGCAACTACCGGCGATCCTTTACCTCATTAATCCGGCGGGCGCCGCGGATGTGGTAGACCCGAAAACGTCTGGAAACGCTTACTTCGACGATGAATTCTGCCACGAAACTTTTTCAGGTCTCGCCTTGAGCAACCCCGGACCGAATGTGCCCTGCACGGTAGGAGCGCCCGCAGGCAACGTAGCAGCTTATGTGAACAGCTTTTCTCCGTACACCAACACCCCTTCGGCATTAACTTACAAGTGGGCTCGCCTCACACTGAAACAGAACGGAACCGTGGGCGGTGCCACAGTAGACGCCACTCAGCCGGCGAGCGCTCAGGTCTGCTTTCAGTCCGCCGCCAACCAGGAGATCCCCCTCAGTTTGGTTCCAGGTGGCCCGTACGCGAGCTGCAGTGCAGCGCAAGCCGCAGGGCAAGACGCGAGTCCGATTTACATTGTTACTTCACTGGCCGTCACCCCCAGAGGCAGCCGGCGAATGGGCCAGTACGAAGTAGCTGGGCTGACTTTTTCGCCTCCCGGAGGGGCGCTTGGCTTGGACGGTCCTGGTGCTACCTTCTCCCCACGACCGAGTTCGAATAACTACTTTATTAATGGTAACGACAGCGGCGCCTCGGGCTACACCTCGTCTGGCGGAACCGGAACCTGCCTGCCTAGCGGTCCGGCGCAGGTGCCTGCGATCAGCACTGGGGACGCTGCCGGTGACACGGCGATCACTAATACTCTTACCGCGAATCCAAATCGTTCCACCAGATACACCGGCTATGGGGGTACGCCTTCCGTCGTGAACGCGGGCACGGGTGCTGGCGGAACGGGCCAGTTTGGCGGTGCATGGTCGAGTCCAGCGCAGCTAGACAATCTTGTGAATACCTTGGCGAACGTGGCCGATGTTACTTATAGCTGTGGCATCGGAGCTGCTTGCAGTCCTGGGGGACCGGTTGGCACAAATGCCAGCCCGCAGATCACTTATGTGGATGGAGACTTCAATTTTGGCAACGGCTCGGGAGCCGGAATATTAGTTGTAACCGGGACACTCAGCTTCACTGGGAACGCGAGCTTCAATGGCCTGATTCTGGTCATCGGACAAGGAGCGGTTTCGGAATCCGGCGGTGGGAACGGCGGGTTCAACGGGACGATCTTTATCGCCAAGACTCACAGCTCGACTTCCCCATATTTGGAATTGGCGACTCTGGCATCACCTCTCATGAGCTGGAACGGCGGCGGCAACAGCGACATTCAGTACAACAGTTGCTGGGCCAATATTGGGAACAATATGCGCTTCACTGTGGTTGCCATGCGGGAAGAGATGTATTGAGTTAGTTGTCGAGAGGAAAACCGCCCCTTTGCCACAGTTTACCTCTAAGTGGTGAAGACCATTCCAGTTACAGGATTTAGGCAAGCACTACTAAAGACTTTCCTGTTTCCGGCGATGGAAAGTGAAGGATGATCAGGCGACGCACCACGTTGCTTATTGTTCCCTTCTCTGAATGCCCTTCCCGCGAAGGATCCTTGCGCATAATTCACCGTTCCTGTCCTCATTCGGCAAGCATTAGTGAAATCGAGAGAATTTTGACGAGCCTAATTCCCTACCATCAGAGGTGAAATTTTGGACGATCAACTTAACCGTGTTTTGTTAATTGAAGACAATCCCGGAGATGCTGACTTGGTTCGGTTACGACTCGTGGAAGGCGAGTCTCACATGGACGTGCGCTGTGCAAATCGGCTGGCTACCGGTCTTACATCGCTCAGCGATGAACCGCCGGCTGTGGTGTTGCTGGATCTGAACCTCCCTGACAGTCAGGGTGCCGATACTTTCCGGCGGGTGCTGGATAAGGCGCCGGGCGTGCCCGTGATCATCTTGTCAGGTCGAGATGACGAAAGCCTGGCCGTAAAAGTCCTCCATCAAGGGGTGCAGGACTACCTGGTGAAAGGAGAGTTTGACAGCAAACAGCTGTTTCGTGCGATGCGTTACGCCATGGAGCGCGAGGTGTTGTTAAAGTCGCTTGAGATGGGAGTGGCGGGCCCGGTGGTGCCGCAGCAGCGCAAGCATTTGGAAACCGCGCTGAAGAGCGTTACCCAATTACACGCCATGATCCGCGATCTGCTGGAGGCTGGCAAGGCCGAATCGGGGCAAATCCATCTAGAACCGCGTTGCATTGTGATCAGTGAGCTCATCCAGCAGACCATCGCGATGGTGCGCAGGACGGCCCGCGAGAAGCAAATTGGCGTGGACATAGCGGTGGATAGCAGGATTCCCCTTATTTATGCGGATCCAGATCGCATCCTGCAGGTTCTGGTAAATCTCATTGACAATGCCATCAAGTTCACGGAGCCAGATGGCTCAATTATGGTAAAGGCTTCCCTGGTGGATGCTGATCCGAGCTTCGTTTACGTTTCAGTAGTCGATACGGGTCGCGGCATCAGCGCCGAAGCGAAGCTCATGATCTTTGAACGCCTGTATCAGGACCCCAATGCGCTCGACAATAATCGGAAGGGGCTTGGCCTCGGCCTCTATATCGCGAAGGAGCTAGTCAGGTTACACGGAGGACGCTTGTGGGTATCCAGCGAGCCTGGTCAGGGCAGCATCTTTTCCTTCACGCTGCCGCTGTTTGCTTTATCCAAGCTCCTTTTCCCGGGAATTACGGATCAAGCTTGTCTGCGGGATCCTCTTGCTTTGGTCAGGGTTGAGTTCCGGCCGCTTTCCACGCCCCGCATGTGGAATTGGAAGGATGTATGCCAGCGCTGCCTTACGACGCTTGGAAATTGTGTCTTTGTTGATCGAGAGCTGGTCTTGCCGGCAATGGCGGACGTGGGGCAATTCTTTATTGTGTCATCGGTCGAGGAGCAAGGCGGACAAATCGTGGAGCGCATTGGCAAGAAACTCGATGCTTGCTCGGACTTGAGAGCAAGTGGCACATTCCATCTTTCGGTGACGACTATATCCCCGCCGGCGCGCGTGCCGGACCAATCAGTAGAAGAACTAGTGCAGGAAGTTGCCAATCGCGTCACGGAGATGGTGATGCTGGATGTAAGACCGAATCGCACGCCCAGCTCGAACTGAATATGGATCCTATAGACCGACTTCAGACTGGAGATCACGAGGCCACTATGGAAAAATCAAAAATTCTCATTGTCGACGACGACCCAGATTTGCGCCGGGGGTTGAACCTGCGTCGGCGCGCCAACCAGTACGACACGGTGTATGCTGAGGATGCTTTTTCTGCAGTCTCCATGGCTGAGAAGGAGCATCCGCAACTTATCCTGCTCGATCTGGGTTTGCCTGCTCAGGATGGCTTTGCCGTGCTGGAAAAATTGCAGAGCAACCCTTTGCTGGGCTGCATTCCGGTGATCGTGTTGTCCGCCCGCGATCCTTATCAGAATCAGAGCCGCGCTTTGCAGGCTGGCGCGAATGCTTACTTCCAAAAACCTGCCGATAACGGCGAACTGCTGGACGCGATTCGCGCCATGTTGCAGAACAGTATTAGCCGCAGCAGCGATTGTTGATCACGAGATCCCACACCGGTAATGACTGATTCCGTTTACCGGTGGAGACCCCGTTCGTCGCGCTATCGCCGGCAAAGCAAAAGTTGTCCTGAGCTGCGGAGTAACCGATTGTGATCGCGATCCTTGACAAGAGGCGCATTCAGCGGGCAAAATGCGTTAACTTCGGAGTGACGCCATCACTCCTAATTTCCAGTCGAATTGATATTGGGCCCCACAGGCTATGAAACAGCCCCGGAATAATGGGATGGGACATACCTGAGCTTTATCCGCGAGTCGCGCTCTGGCCAGCAGTCCAGCTTTGAAAAACTAAATAGTCCCGATGCAGCCTTTGCAAGCTCGGGGAAGGAACTATCTAATGAAGATGGTATCTGCGCTTCCGGCGCTACTTTTATGCATATTGGGGACTTTGATCGCGGCGGCTCAAACCAACGTAACCACTTATCACTACGACAACGCTCGTAGCGGACAGAACACCAAAGAAACCATTCTTACTCCCTTAAAC
>QIAP01000075.1 GCA_003225075.1 Acidobacteriota bacterium
CTGCGACAACACCCCGTACCATGGTTGGATCATGTCCTATAAAGCGTCGACGCTGGCGCAGGAGGCGGTGTACAACACCACCGCCAACGGCAGCGACGGAGGAATCTGGCAAACCGGATCCGCCGGCGCCGCCGATAGCAATGGCAACATTTTCTTCGTGACCGGAAATGGCTCGTTCAGCAGCAGCCAATCGAACTACGCCAATACGATTTTGAAGTTAGGCCCGCCCACTTCCGGCAAATTCCCATTGGCAGACTGGTTCACTCCTCACAACCAGGGCAGCTTGAACGGCGGCGATACAGATCTGGGATCCGGCGGGGTATTACTGCTGCCGGACTTGCCCGCGGGGTCGGCCCACCAGCATTTGCTGGTACAGGCTGGTAAGGAAGGAACCATCTATCTTATAGATCGTAGCAAGATGGGGCACTATTGCGCAGGATGTACTCGTGATTCCCAGATCGTGCAGGAACTTCCGAGCGCGCTCACTAGTAACTTCAGCGCACCGGCCTACTGGAACAACACCGTCTATTTCTGGGCAGAGAACGATGTGTTGAGGGCATTCTCCTTCAACGCGAACGGCAGCGGTTTGCTTTCCGCTTCGCCTATCGGCAAGTCTGCCAGGAGCTATGCGTTCCCCGGTGCCACACCTGTGATCTCGGCTAACGGAACCACCAATGGGATTGTCTGGTCCGTGGATACTTCCGCTTTCGCTTCCGGGGGACAGGCGGTTTTGCACGCGCACAAGGCCAGCAGCGTGGCGATTGAACTCTACAATAGCAATCAAGCTGCTAATGGCAGGGATCACCCTGGCGCTGCGGTGAAGTTCGTGGTTCCGACTGTAGCAAACGGAAAAGTATATGTCGGTTGCACTGGGAAGTTGACTGTGTTTGGTTTGCTCTGAGCGGGACACAGGACAAATGGCACGCTTGTAACCGCCGTCGCAGCGGGGCTTGAGTAGGTTCGCTCGGGGCATGTCGTTAGAAATTGCAGGAGGAACGGATTTTGGTCACTGACAGAGACAGGCAGGGGGTTCCGAAAGTGGCTTCGCGCCAAGGGGATAGAAGAACTGCCCCGACGTAGAGGTGGAAAGATTTATCAAGTCTACTCGTACCCAGATGTATCTTTGGGGTGTCGTGATATTCGGACTGCTGGCCGGCCTTGTGTTAGTTCTATGGCGCGCATTTCACTGACAGATGCATATTCGTTGGAGTTTAAGTCGGCTCGAGCTTGGTTTCTTCGATGAGATCTTCGCTGGTGTTGTTCGTCAAAACATCGTGCACTCGCCGAATCAGTCAGTTGGCCTGTCCCTCGTCAAAATCCCGTGCAATCTCAGAATGAATGACTTGGAGACGCCTTTACGCAGCGTGTTTCGGTAAGATTTTGGCCATGATTTTGGCCATCGTCACATCGCTCCGTCATTTCCTGGGATGGACCGTGAGTGCTTTCAGTTCCCGACAGGACCTCATTCTTGAGAATGTGCCTCGTCACAATTCTGTCCCGGCTGTGAAACCAACAACATCGAAATGTAGCCGACAATCCGATCTGCTATAACCGTGCCACCATGTTCGACCTTTTTCAGCTTTTGGTTCGGGTCTCTACTTTGCGTCTTTCGCGACCTCCGCAGCCTGATGCTGGAAAACCTCGCGCTCCGGCAACCATCAGCTGCTAAGAGGCGGAACTGTGCCCGTTGATCCAGCTCGTGTGGAATCCATCCTGACGCAGATCTCCGGGTAATGACTTGGCAAGTCGCTCTCTGTGCCGAGGCCAGCGATCTGTCTTGTCTGCGTGTCCCAGGAGCAACTTGCGGCCACCTATCGGTCTGCAAATCGTAAAAGCTAGAGGAGCTATGTGAGACAACAAAGCTGATCAAGTTGGGGCGCGCAACGTTTTGGCGAACTACAGGTCGCAATTTTAGCGCGATTTAACCGCTCCCGTGTCAAATTAGAGGTAAAACATCTACAACCCTTTGGCTGCCTTGCTTTTCCACAATCAATGGACCTGAAGAAACGTCTGAAATGGCCTAGTTTTGATGGCGAGTTGATGGCAGTTTTTCCGCCACGCTCCGCTGAATACCAACTCTCCACAGCGCTAGTTGTGACCGCAAAGCATTCCAGGTTGCCACTCGCCAGTCGATGCTCTTGACGTAGACCGCCGGAAGAGCGCAGACTTGTTGAGCATTAGAGTAGGATCCTTGCGTCATTCGTCTGCGGAGCAGGCGTTCACACCACGCAGTCCACAACGTCCCAGCAGTTCTGGCCGAAGGAGTCCAACATGAAAAGGCTGATGCTGGTTTCGATAGTGCTGGCGCTGTTGGTGTCCCTGATGGCTCTCGCTCAGGACACCACGAAACCCAGCGATAACCAAGCGAAACAAGACAATACCCAGGCTGCCCCACAAGAAAAGTCCGCGAGCCAAACGAAGACCGTGACCGGTTGCCTACAGAAAGGCGACCAGCCGGACCAATTTTCTATCACCGGCGAAGACGGCAAGAGCTGGGAGTTGCGCAGCAGCACCGTTAAACTCGCCGACCACGTCGGACACCAGGTGACGGTCACCGGTTCGCCCACGCGCGAAGCGAAGGCAGAGGAAAAGAAAGAGGGCCAGGTTGAGAAGGCAGCAGGAAAAGAGGAACTCGGTGAACTGCGCGTCACCAGCTTGAATATGGTCAGCCAGAGTTGCACCAAGTAACGATTTCGGCAGCAGATTCTTCCACGGCCAGCACAGCGATGATGCTGGCTTTCTTGTTTCGTGTTCTCGCTCGCGCAACTCCTTTAACTCGCCTGCTTCTGCTCGTCGCCCAGCAACACTATCTCATCAGGCGAACCGTAGCCGCGCTCATACACGCTGTGCGAGGCTGCATATGCTTTCATTTCGTTCAATTTGAACTCATGATAATCCGGCAGACGGCAAGTACAAAACAGCCTCCGCAGATCCGATTCCACGGTGTCGTGCGAAACAATGTACGAGCCATTGCCGTAGGGGTTAGCGCCGAGGATGTACCGAGTGTGGCATTTCGGACATTCCACGCAGCGATGGAGTCGGTAGGGCATGCCGTTTCAAGGCAAGATTATAGCGTGAATACGAATCGTCAGCGTAAGCATAGGTGACTGCGGGCTTGTACGCTGCAAACTGCGAAATCGACCAGGAGGCCTTCTCAGCCACCAACACACGTCTAGCGCGTCCAGGTCCTGTTCAACGGTAACTGATTGACATTCAACGGCACTGGCAGCCATTTGGCGTTGTAACGAACTTTCGGGAACTGTCACTGGACCCTAAATGGGACCCAGATTCTCGCCTCAACGAACTACCACGTTTCTCGTCTGGTTGGGTTGCTTCCGAATTGGCCGTCAGAACGAAGCCGCTCTGCGGCGGACGCTGCCGCGTGGGTGAGGTTGGCAGCGGTGATGATGGCCAGCGTGAGATAGATTGTGGGTCACAAGGAGGTCCCTGTGACCCATCTACGCAGAATCATGCTGGAGGAACTCCAGGGTCGAAAATCAGGGTCGTCATTACTCCGAGGCTACCACACGTTACTACATTCGCAAGGTCGAAGCTTTCGCTCGATATTTCCAGTGCTCTCCTGATCGTTTGGGGCGGCAGCACATTCGGGAGTACCAAGCCTACCTCTTCACCAAACGGAAGTTGTCGCCTGGTTCAGTGACAAACCATCTCTGTGCGCTACGGTTTTTCTATATTCAAACGCTCAAACGACCGTGGAGTATTGCTGACACTCCCTATCCTAAGAAAGTTCATCGCCTGCCCACGATTCTCAGCCAGGAAGAAGTGGCGCAGCTCATCGACGCGGCTTGCACTCCGTTCCATCGCACCGTCCTCATGACACTCTACGCCACGGGGGTTCGGAATGCGGAGTTAACGCGCCTCAAGGTCAGCGACATCGATAGCCGGCGCATGGTGATCCACGTCCAAGGCGGCAAGGGACGCCAAGATCGCGACGTGATGCTGAGCCCTGTCCTGCTCGACGAGCTCCGAGCACACTGGCGGCGCTTGCGCAGAAAATCCATCTGGTTGTTTCCCGGTAATCGTTGGCACAGCGGCGACCGGTCCATGGATACCAAAACCCCACGTCACGCCTGCCAGTACGCTGCCCGCCGCGCCGGCATTAAGAAGAAGGTATATCCCCACGTGCTCCGTCACCGCTTCGCTACGCACCTGCTGGAAGCCGGCGCCGACCTGCACACCATTCAGATTCTGTTAGGCCATCATGATCTGAAAGAGACCGCCCGTTATCTCCATCTTTCGCAACGTCACCTGCACGCGACCGCCAGTCCTCTGGACTCGCTGGTGCTGAAAGGCGGATCACCGGAGAGATAGATGAGTCGGCCACTCGTGGAGGTGGCCGACTTGGTCCGCAGCGCAGGAACGGCTTTCATCGAGCGCAACCGGCAGTGGCTCGCTAGACTCATCTTAAGGTTCTGCTTGCCATTGCACGCTGTCGCACCGCCGCACTCGGCGGTCATATCGATGAGTGCACCCGCTGCGGACATCGCGCCACCATTTCCTATAACAGCTGTCGCAATCGCCATTGCCCAAAGTGCCAGACGAGCGCCCGCGAACTCTGGATCGAGGCCACGGCGCCGCGAACTGCTCCCCGTGCCCTACGTCCATATCGTCTTTACTCTGCCGCCACAGCTGGCTCCGCTGGCCCTGCAGAACAAAAAAGTGATATATGGTTTGCTACTTCGCGTCAGTGCAGAAACGCTTCTCGAAGTCGCTCGTAACCCCAGACATCTCGGGGCTGAGATCGGCTTCTTCAGCGTGCTTCACACTTGGAACCAAAAGCTCCAGCTTCATCCTCATGTCCACTGCGTTGTCCCCGCCGGCGGACTCTCGCTCGATCACACCCGCTGGATTCGATCCCGTCCTCGATTCTTTCTCCCGATCGCGGTGCTCCGGCGCGTGTTTCGCGGTAAGTTCGTCGCGGCTCTTAAGTCTGCGTTCGAACATGACCAGCTTCATTTTTCTGGTAATCTGGCGCGGCTCACTCAACCCAAGATCTTCGCATCTTGGCTCCGGCCTCTATTTCGCAAGGATTGGGTCGTCTATTCCAAACCACCTTTCGGCGGTCCTGAGTACGTGCTGCAGTACCTCGGCCGCTACACCCATCGCGTGGCCATCTCCAACCATCGACTGGTCTCGTTGGCCGATGGCCAAGTCACCTTTCGTTGGCGGGACTCTGCTCACAACAATGAGCAGAAGCTGATGACCTTATCGATCGATGAGTTCCTGCGCGCCGCTTCCTGCTGCATCTGCTCCCTAAGTGCTTCGTCCGCATTCGCCACTTGGGCTTCCTCGCCAACCGACGGCGCTCGATTCTGCTGCCACTTTGCTTCACAGCACTCAGTTCGGTACCGTCACAAACTGAACCAGAAGTATCCGCCCATCATCCTTCTGGCGATCGCCAGTTGTGCCCTTACGGTGGTGCCCCGATGGTGATCATCGAGAGACTGACTGCGGCTCAGATCCAACTTCGCTCCCCGCCTATCTCGGTCACGCTTGCCACATGACGTTGCTGTTCACAATCCGACAACTTTGCGTGCCTCGCCGCGCTACGCCGCCTTGCGCCTTCGCCCCAACTCCATCACAGCTTTACTTGAGCCGATATCCTCAAAACAACAGTCCTGCCACTCTTGAGCCTTGCACAACTCGCGACTCGCTCCTCCCTCGCCGTATTCAATTTCCATAGACCCGCGTCCGCCGCAACCGCGAGCGGCTTGCTTCTGACGGCTTAATCGAACGCGCGCGCCAACCTCTGCCTTCATCCGACTTGTCGAATGCGCGCGTCCGATTAAGCACTTACGTCACTCGGGAGCAATCGCGCGACACAAGAAACGTCCCTAAAAAAATCCAGGTTTGCCGTAATGTTGTCTGTCCGTTCCGACCGGCTTTTACCAAGAATTCTTGGAACTATTCGTTTGATTGTCGCGAAGACAGAGTGAAATCAGACGTCAAATCTGAAGCGGATCAGGCCAGCATGGATAGGCTCGAAACCCGATCGGATGCCGGCCTCCTCCAGCTGTCGCTAGCTCGAGAGGAAAGCGCCTTTCTGTTGCTTTACGGGAGGTTGAAAGGTGGTATTTTCCGTTACGCCTACTACATGACCTGCTCAAGGACGGAGGCCGAAGAAGTGACACAAGAGGTCTTCATTTCTCTGCTGAAAGAAGGAGGGAGCTATCGGGAGGAACTGGGCGATGTCGCCGGCTTTGCATTCGGAATTGCGCGTAACTTCGTCCGGCGCATCGAACGGCGCGAGCGTGCCTACCAGCCTTTCCCTGATGGTGACGCACTTGAAGACCTATCCGACAGTCTGGTGTCACAACCGGAAGCTTTGCCCGGGCGGATGATTCGTAGCGAAGTTGTCGAACGGGTGCACACAGCGATTGCTTCGCTTCCAGACCACTATCGCCAGGTGGTCGTTCTTTGCGATTTGTGTGAGTTTTCCTATGCGGAAGCGGCCTCCCGCCTGCAATGTGCTGTGGGCACGATTCGGTCGCGCCTGAATCGCGCGCACACTCTGCTCGCACAGAAGCTGAAGCCGCTGAGAAGCCGTCAATCTGACATCGGAGCCGCCGGGACTGAGGGATGCCTTGTATGACCTGCCAAGAACTTCATTCTTATTTTGCAGACCCCCTGCGCGTTGATGCTGATCTTAGCGCCAATTGCGCCGAAGTTGCCGAACACATCGTCGCCTGTGCCGATTGTAACCGCTTTGTCGAAGCTCAAAGGGAGCTGTGGACAAGCCTGCGCCTCGCCCGGGAGTCGGCGCCCCGCCTCTCTGCTTCGCTTGATGCTGCGGTTCTTGCCAACTATCGCGGACACATTGCGGCGCGGGAGAGCTCTGTCACTCCCGCTCGCAGGCGACGCCCACTTGCAGTTTTGCGCTGGAGCACAGCAGTGGCGGCCGCGATGCTACTTACCGCGATTGTGTTCTTCTCCAGCAGAAAGACCGTGACGACGGAAGCTCCGCCACGCACAGCACACCCCGCGGGTGTGCCTCAGCCGCCGGAAAGCAACCACGCTACAGTTACCGCACAAAGACCTAGCCGGACGAAGCCGGATGGGGTCTTGGCCAGACGCAAGCGCCCTGCCAGTTCGCCCACAAATGTGGGCAGTTCGCTTCCGGAGGGATTCAGAGGCCTCATGTACTGCGATGAGCTGAGTTGCGTCGGAGCGATGGAGATGATCCGCGTCCAACTGCCATCTTCTCGTGTCGCGGGCCTTACACCAGCCTCAACACTACCGAACGGTGTCATATTCGCCGACGTCCTCGTGGGTCCGGACGGAATCGCTCGTAGCATTCGGATCGAAGAGTGAAAGATCGACTTTTTTGGAGGAAAACACATCATGCGCTTGAAAATGACCGCTCTCTCCCTGATCGTTATTACCGCGCAGGTTGCCAGCGTGGCCGCCCAGACATCGCCTGATTCTGCGCCGGGCGCCATAAGCGGTCCGCCCGGGATCGCCCTTCCCCTGAAATCCGGTATGATTGGGAGGCGAATCGACAACATGGATGCCACGCCGCTGAAGGGTGCGCCTTTCTGCGCTGTCATCGCGACGGAACACACCCAAGTATTCGCCGATGGCAACCGCATCCATACCACTGACAACTCCACATTGTGCCGGGACAGCCAAGGACGCACCCGCCGGGAAGCTGGCCTAAACCTCCTCGGATTTACTCCACAAAAGTCAGGCACGAGGCTGATCACGATCGTCGATCCGGTCGCGGGCTCCCGCTATCTGCTCGAGACCGATAACAAGATCGCGCGCAGGATCGCCGTTCCGTCGTCTGCGGGTCCTACTGTTAGCAGCGCCAACGGGGCGGGCCAGGTTGGTCTTCCGACAAAGGGGAAGCGGGTGATAGGGTACGAGGGGGCAGGTACCATAGGACCTAACGTCTTTTTCAATAACGCATTCACCAGGAAGACCGGACAAGGCTTGGATGAGCCGGCGCCCACAACAGAAAATCTCGCGGATCAAACGATTGACGGCATTCACGCGACCGGCACTCGTGTCACTACCATGATTCCCAAGGGAAAGATGGGGAACGAACAGCCTATTGTTGTGACCTCGGAACGGTGGTACTCGCCCGAGTTGAAGGCGACCGTGATGACGAAGCACAATGATCCGTGGGCGGGAGAGTTAAAGACGCAGTTCACCAGCGTGAACACATCGGAGCCGGACCCCTCGCTGTTCACTGTGCCGGGTGACTACAAGGTCGTGGACGAGAAGGCCGGGCCGTTCATGATCCAGCCTTCACCGGCTTCCCCAGCGCAATAGGCTGACTGAAACTTTCGGTGACAAATTTGGCAGGTCGCCGCCATTTCGGTCATCGGTCCGGCTCGGGCTACGCGGCTGCCCTGATCTCGGTGGTGGTCGCACTTTTTTTGCCGATCACACCTAGGGCTAGTGGAATCGTAGTAAGGCCTCCGACCAGTGTTAGAGCCAGTCCGGCGGCTTTACGTTGGTCGTTGTTTAGCCTGCTGGAAAGCAAAAGTCCGATCCCGGCGCCCAGCGCGACGCGGGTTCCGGCAATCAGTATGATCTCCGCGATAGTAAGCTTCCGTTCTATCATTGCTCCACCCACCTTCGTCCCCGCAATTCAACTCGGCGGGGAATCAATATCTTTCGATGCGCTGTGCGGTCTGGGAGATTGCAATATTTGATGGTGAAGATATCGTCAGGTGGTGAGGCTGTGGGAGTTCGAGTCTCTTAGGCTGAACTGCTCTCGATTCAGGTTGTGCCAGAGTCCTAATCAACTTTGCTGCCGTAAGAACTTGAAAAGGAATCCGATCCGAGGGGGAGTCCATCGTGTCAAGATCACATAGTTTCCAGACGCCGGGACTCTAGTTTTCCGGGAAGCTCGTTTCGCAGGCTGGCTCGCTTAGGTGGAACGGGAGGGCGTGCGCGCAACAAATGCCCTCACCTATCGCGATGAGCGATGTATTCTCTACCTCTCGCGCGCACGGTTCCGACAGCGAGTAGGTCCTGAGAATAAAGTTGATCCCGGAAATTCCAGGCGAGAATGTTCCGATAACACTCCGGAACCCCATCGCGTCTGTAGAGAAATGCGGAGCTGACCTCGAATCGCTTCACGCACCGTCGAAGGGGGGCGGACCATGAAAGCCAAATATCATCCAGTGAATCGACTTGCGCGTCCTATCGTTTGCATCTGCTTTCTGTTCGTACTCCTGGCTTGGCCGGCGAAATCTGTCGCACATGATGAGTGGTTTCGCGACCTGGACTTGGAGCCGGTGCTGAGCGAAGCGAGCCTCGTATTGGCGGGACGCGTCGCAGACGTGAGCAGCACAGTAATTACGACGGGGGGCAAGGGCGAGTTCACTCTGCTCCAATTCAAATTCGTGCCGGTGCTGACCCTGAAGGGCGTGTTTTCACGGGAATCACTGTCGCTCACGAGTGCCGATATCGGGATTCAGGGGTTCAGTGATGCTGCGCCCATCGAGACCGGACAGTTGCGGCTGCTGATTCTGGGGCGCTCAATGGAGGGGTACACGGTCCTGCGACAGTCTTCGAGCCTCAAGCAGGCCGTCCCACTGCTGCGCGATAGCAATGACGCGCTGCTCGAAAGCGTGAAAGTACTGCTTGCGGTTAACGCGAACCGAGAGCGACCGGGAAAGGTCATGTTGCTGCTGGAAGGACTACGGAAGCAAAGAGGGCCGGCGGTGATCCCGCTGCTTGCCGCGCTCGAGCGTCGTTCGCTGCTTGCAGCGCAGACACCGGGGGCGATGGCCTCCGTCGCATCCCACCTGATTGACCCTTCGCCCGCCGTCCGCGAGCGGGCGGCAAGAACTGTTTACTCTCTGCTCCGCGATGACTACCTCGAGCAGCCCGAGCCCCGCGAAGGCGCTGTGAAAGCGCTTGCCGCAGTTCTTGCGATGCGGGAGTCGAACTTTACGCCGCGCGTCGCGGCGTTCGATGCGCTGGGCGTCGCTGGACCCAACGCGCTCCAGAACAAGGCCGCCAAAGCGGAACTCGAACATGATCCACCCACCACTTTCGCCGAGGAGGGCGCGCGGCTTCGAGCGGTTGGCGAACTCAGAATGCACGACCAAGAAGGCGCGCTTGTGATGCTGCTCAAGCAAACGCCTTTGGATGCACCGCCAACAATTCAGAGCCCAGCGGAATGGGCCCTGGCACGCTTGAATCCGAGGGAAGGCGTCAAAGAGATCACAGTCAGGAGCAAGAGCAAGTACGATGCGGGGCTTCCCGTTACAACTGAGACCAACGTGCTGGGAGACCTGCCGACCGCTGACGCAGCGCCTGCTCTGCTCGAGATTTCGAAACTCAACTTGGATGACGCGGAGCGGTATGCGTTTGCTTCGGCGAGCAAGAAGGTAGCCGACCCACGGCTTGTTGCACCGCTGGCGGGTATGCTCGCTCCGAGCCAGCAGGACGTCCGGCAGGCAGCGGTCGAAGCGCTGATGAAGATCAATACGGACGATGCTGCGAAAGCGCTGCAGACTCATCTTCGCGAGGAAATGAACTTATCGCGGAAACTCGAGCTCGCCGAGTTTCTGGGTCGGCACGGAATTCGGGACGGCTATCCCTACGCCATCGAGCATATGTCCGAGCCCTCTCTTCGCGAGCAGGCCATCTCGGCATTGGCCGCGATTCGCGAGCCTCGCGCGGTCGGGGAACTCCGCAAAATTCTCGAGACCAGCAACGATGTTGACTGGAGCAGCGCGGCTATGCGCAGCTTAGGGAGGCTGGGCGCGGTCGAACTTGCGCCGCAATTCCTGGAGATCGCGCGAAACGCCAAGAACCCACTGGCTCCTTCGGCCCTTATGGCTGTCGGCGACCTTCATGAAGCTAAGGCCCTCGAGATAGCGCGCGCAGGCTTCCCCTCGCGGGACACGGAGATAGTGACGGCCAGCGCACGCGCTGCTGGAAACCTCCTAGCGTTAGCCACGGTAAAAGCGGATGACGTACACGATCAGATCGCCTCGTTGTTGGCTGATCCAGGTTCCCCGGAGGAGGCTCGCGCTGCAGCGCTCGAATCACTCCTGACGTTGAACGACCCACGCCTAAACGGCGCGCTGGCTCAGGCAGTGCGCGATGCTCGACTTGAGGGAGGAAACCTCCTCGGCAAAATCGAAAAATTGCTGCGCGAACGAAAGGTAAGGCTCACTCTACCGTAGGCGATGTTCCCCTCCAGCTGGTTGTGCGCTCCGGGACTGGTTTATAACGGCCCGCTCCGCATCCCCGGCACAACATTTGCCGTGCAGATCTTTACGGTAAGACTCCTAAAGCGAAGTTCGCGAAGCAACGCGATGCCCAGCCGGACCATTTCGAACCCGCCTCTCGTAAAACCTGCGATTAACCTGCTTTTCGGCTGTTTTTATCCTGGCAGTGTGGAACAGGAACAGTTCTGGCACCGCAATGTTGGAAGCCTAGGCGGGAACAGAGTCTGGTCGCCTGCCGCTTCAAGGGCACAGCCTATCAGGTGGCGGGGATTTTCAGCGACCTGATTCGTGCGTTCGCCGAAAGCCTTGGGGTAGCAAGAGAAGCCAGAATCGCCGGAGTCGCCGACGGCGCCTGCACGGCAACCGTGGCCATGCCGGAAAGTCACACCTCCGGCGAACAAGGTTCCGGCTTCACCTGCTGATGCCAAAGTAGTGACCCGGTTCGATGATGTGCTCCTGCTTCTGCTC
>QIAP01000149.1 GCA_003225075.1 Acidobacteriota bacterium
GAGTAATCTAAAGTACTAGTTTATATTTCTCATTTGCGATATATCCAAAGAAGACTGGCAGGAGAACGACGTTGCGCGAGTTGCCGAACTTGCTGTCGGAAATAAGCAAGTACGGCGGATCTGCATTGAGCATCACATCATCGACTTCGAGAGCGAGGGCTTCGCCGATTCGCAGGCCAGTGCTTGCCAACAGTCCTATCAACGCATAGACCGTGACCCGGCGAAAAGGAGTGACTCTTTGGAGGTGCCAAGCCGATTTCATCAATCGCGTTACATCATCCTCGGAATACAGATGCGGAGTGCGGCGGCGGTACAGAGGTCGATAGATGTTCTGCGGTATCTGCGTTGCCGGCTCGAATATGCGGACTTGTTGCAGGAAGGCGCGTACGACATAGAAGCGAAGCTGATCACGGTATGGATGTTGGCGGTCGCAGCCGACGGCGACCCAGTCCAGTACCAACGAGAACCGGATCGGCCACGGACATTGTTGGTCACGCCAGTAGGCAACGAAGTTCCGAAGAAGTTTTTCTCTGTGTTTCAGACCCCTGCGGTCCTGGGAGTTGCCATGAGGATCGGCCTTGGCCACTGCACGTTTCAAGGCCAGGAACTGTTCCGCGTGGGCAGAAAGATCTGAGAAAGTCATTGCGCACCTCCGGGCCACGGCAGTACTACCTGCATCAACGACTTTAGGTCGAGCTTGGCGTAAATCAGTGTCGTGGTGATCGACTTGTGACCCAGCACATCGGAAACATCCTTGAAGGAGGCACCGCCGTTTACCATCGCGGTCGCCGCGGTGTGGCGCAGGGAGTGCAATCCACGATGAGGGATGCCGGTGGAAGCAAACAGATATCGCATGCTGTTTCCTAGGTGAATGCGCCGACGTAGTTCAGTCAACGGAGGTCGCCTCGGTTCAAATACGTGTGTCGAGCGTCTTCCCTGAACGCTCAGATACGCAGCAATGGCCTGTCCCACATCTTGCGGAAGAGGGAGGATGCGGTCTCGATAGGTTTTCGCGCTCCGGATCCTCAAGCATCCACTCCGCCAGTCGATGTCGGCAAGCGCGATGTTTGCGACCTCCTCGGTACGGAGCCCGAGACGCAGGAGAACCAACAGTAGCGCCCTGTCGCGGAGGTTACGGGGCTTCCGACCCTCACTGGCTGACCAAAGCGCCAGCACCTGCTCCCGTGAAAGTCCCCGCGGCAGAGAAATGTGTTTCCGCGTAGCGATCGACGGCAACGCGGCGTCCCAGCCCGGAGGAATGTGACCTTCGTTAGACAGATAGCGCGCCAAGCTGCGAAGAATCATCAACCAGGCCGTCTGAGTCCCCCGATTGTGCAACCGCGCAAACTCACTCGTCAGAAACTGCACGAAATCGTTGAAGCAGATCTTGCTCCAGTCAATGTTCCCGTTGGGGAAGCACGACGACAGCATCCTGTGGACAACGTGGTGATGAAGACTGCGAGTGGAGCGCGATAGACCACGCGCCGTTAGCAGGTAGACATCGTACCGGGACTCAACATCTGAAACGGACAGACCATTTTTGGTTGGATTCCGCATGCGTCTTCTCCTCCGGCTTGTTGCCGATGAGGAGAAGTCTGCGTGTACTATGTCAAGCACCACAACGCTATCAGGCGGCGTTAACGCCACTGCCGAGCGGTTGCCGAAGACCCAGTTCACATAGTCCAGCTGGTGACATTAAGTTTCCTATGTTGTCAACAACATAGGAAGCTGTAGGTGTGAAACTTCGCCATTGCTCCGAGGTATGCGGTCAGGACTTCACTGTGACCGGACTCCAGCTCTGCGACGAGGAAATCCACGGCCTCTTTGGTTCGTTTGTTGACTTCTTCTAATTTCATGTTTTTTCTCTCCATGAGAAGGCGCTGTGATGTCAACCGAAGTTTTTGGTTTTGGCCTTCGATTGTGTGCCTTCGTTTTCTAGCGGAGAGGTTGTCAGCAAACGGGCGAGGGTTCAGTCAAGGTCGAGCGAAGCGAGCCGAAGGGAAACCTTGACGGGTTCCTTGCCCGTTTGCTTGCTTTTCCGCAAAACGAAGGCAAGGTGGGACGCGGCGGGATACCGCTGTTGGTGTTCTTCGATTAGCAATTGTTGCGGGGGATTCCCGTCGCGCAATGCAACCTACACATCCCATTAGACTTGCTTGGGGTTCAGTGCAGCCCGCTTATGCGACAAAGAAGTTCGCCCGACATAGACAAATTCACCCAAAGATTAGCAACGCACTACATACGCTACCGAGATTTCCGCTCGGCATCAAATTCCTTTCATTCCTCCAAGTAACCGTCCCACGAAACCAAAGTAATTCGCGATAATCTGCGGGACAAACTGTCGCGCGCCCCCGCATAGGAGGACAGACTGGCCCATCGCGCCCCGTCGGGCCAGCGCTGATCCTCAATGTTCGCAATAACTTATGCCGTGGCCTTGCCCGTGCACAGCATTCAATGGGTCTGAGCGCTATTTTGCTTCACACTCGTTTTTTCGTTTTTGCGATTAGAAAAGGTGAGATTCATGTCGCAGACACTGGAACAAAAGCACCCGGATCGGGTCCTGCGCCACAGCGCTGCATGGGGAAAGCGCTTTAGCGTACTGCTGCTGGTCTTAGTTACGGAGCTAGCGTTCGCACGGACGAAGCTGTCGCCAGAACTGCAACACGCGAAATCGGGAAAGCCCGTCGACGTGATTGTGCAGTTCACGAGTGATCCCACCGAACACCATATTGGGAAATTCACCAGCAAAGGCGCCGCGCTGAAACATAAGCTCTCCGTAGTGCACGGGGCTGCCTTTACATCAGTGTCATCTGACGCTCTTTCGCAGCTCGCGCAAGATCCAGAGGTCGCCTACATAAGTCTCGATCGTCCTGTGCGGGGAACATCCGACTTCGATTACACGTCTGAGACTGTGAATGCCCCGTGGGCCTGGCAGCAAGAGTCCCTGGACGGCACGGGAATCGGAGTCGCAGTCATCGATAGCGGCGTCTACGCCGTTGGCGATCTCTATTGGTACAACTCGACAAACGGAACTTACGGTTCGCGTGTTGTGTATAGCCAGAGCTTCGTGCAGAGAACCACAGACGCGTCCGACTATTACGGCCATGGCACGCATGTAGCTGGCATCATCGCTAGTGCCGGATGGTTCTCTTCGGGGAACCACTTCTCTCATACCTTTAAGGGAATCGCGCCAAATGCGAACATCATCAATCTGCGCGCGCTGGACCAAAATGGAGCTGGTACTGACAGCAGTGTGATCGCGGCGATTGACGCTGCGATCAGGCTGAAATCGAAATACAACATCCGGGTGATCAATCTCTCGCTCGGTCGTCAGGTTTATGAAAGCTACACCATCGATCCGCTTTGCCAGGCTGTTGAATCAGCTTGGAAAGCAGGAATTGTGGTTGTAGTAGCGGCCGGCAATCAGGGCCGCAATGACAGCGCAGGCACGAATGGCTACGGAACCATTGCCGCACCGGGCAACGACCCCTATGTGATCACTGTTGGCGCAATGAAAACCGCGAACACCTCAGATCGTGGAGACGACACGGTTGCGAGTTACAGCTCAAAGGGTCCTACGGCTTTTGACCACGTCGTAAAGCCCGACATCGTCGCTCCCGGCAACAAGGTGGCATCGCTGCTTTCTCCGCGTTCGCAACTGCCGCAGCTCTATCCGGCTGCGGACGTACTCATGTCGGAATACGCTGATTCCTCCATTCAGCAACTCGTCATGACCTATACAGGCAGCGATTTGTCGCCATCTTACATGCGCCTGAGCGGAACGAGCATGGCCGCTCCTGTCGTCAGCGGTGCAGCCGCTCTGATGATTCAGGCTGACTCCACGCTGACGCCTGATACGGTAAAAGCGCGGTTGATGGAGTCTGCGACTAAGACGTTTCCAGCTCAGAGCACGACCACTGATCCGACGACAGGCCAAACATACGTCAATTCTTATGACATCTTCACTGTCGGTGCTGGCTACTTGGATATCGAGGGCGCGCTGCTGAACACGAATGTAGTGCCGTCCACGCTGACAGCCCACTCACCGACCGCTGCCTACGACTCCACGAGCGGAAGTGTGTATGTGGTTTCCGACGCCTCTGTAGTCTGGGGTAGCTCGGTGGTTTGGGGCCAGTCCGTAGTCTGGGGTTCGACCGAGTTCTCTGGTTCAACTGTTGATGGCCAATCTGTGGTCTGGGGCAGTTCGGTGGTTTGGGGAGACAGTACACAGGGTGGCTTCAGTGTAGTGTGGGGATCGAGTGTTGTATGGGGAAGTTCAACGCAATCGGTGATGGATATCCTGGCAGGTGGGGATAAACATTAAGCCGTGGTCAATAAAAACAGAAGAGAGGAGAAAATCATGAATCGCAACCCACGGCTAACGCGAACGTTCATCGGAGTGATGGTCCTGGCGGCAATGGCAAGCACCGCATACGCCAGCCTGAACAGCCATACGCTGCATATCTCCTATGCCCTGGCTGTGCTGGCACTGGCGGCAGCAACGTCGCGCATGAAGGTCAATCTGCCCGGGATTGACGGCAACATGTCGGTCAATCTGCCTTTCCTCCTGATGGCAGTAGTTAATTTGAGCGCGCTGGAAGCTGTCGCGGTCGCAAGCGTCTCGGCGGTTGTGCAGTGCTGGCCGAAACCACAAGCGAAGTTCAGACCGGAGCAGATGCTGTTCAACGTCAGCATGATGGCATTCGCCGCCAGTGTGGCGAACCTGATCTGGAACGCAGGCTGGTTGGGAAAGACGGCTTGGGCATCGGAACCGCTGATGCTGGCTTCCGCAACCGCTGCTTTCTTCCTGGGACAGACGGCGCCGGTGGCTGGCATCATCAAAGTGGCTGAGGGCGCAGCAATGCGGCGCATCTGGCTCAGCATCGTGCAACTTTCATTTCCCTACTACGTACTCAGCGCGGGAATGACCTCTATGGTGAACCTGGTAAGCCATCACTTCGGCTGGCAGGCAGCCTTGGTGGTATTCCCCGTGATGTATGGGATCCACCGCTCGTACCGGTTGTACTTTCGCGGGACAACCGGAGCCAGGTGCACTACGCAACTGGCAAGAACGGCCAGCGCGAGCGTGTAAAACAAGTCCGTCGCGCACCATTGCTGCGTGAATGCTACGTCCTCAAAATGCGGCTGAAGCGCGCCACGAGCAAGGACGACGACGTACATTCGTAGCCAGCCCAATTATGACCGCCATCCGTTGTCCCTATTGCGTGGGAGGAAAGAGTTTCAAAGCGATGGTTGCTCAGGGTGATGGTGGAGAACGGCATATGTGCGTCCGATGCGGCCATTTCATTATGCGGACGAATCCATCCTTCAAGTGCACCTGCGCCAAGTGCGGGAACTTGACCTCGGTACTGCTGCAGCGATCACGACCTAGACCGCCAAGGCACTATCAGAGACTCACCCAAATGCTGTCTCGGTACTAAAAATCCAGAACAACGACGGGTTAGCGATATACCGCTCTCGCACGGAGCCAATCATGCTGGGATTCCGAAGTGGCTGAAGAAACCGAAACCTAGAGGTCATCAGCTTATCGCGCGGCATGTACGCCCTATGCGCTTTGCCCACCGGGGAGCATTGCCCAAAGGGATTGATCTGCCTCGGCTGTGCGGGGGCGAGTCTCCTAGCGGGTCCTTCGTAGTTGGGGATTGCGCATCTTGGAGTCACTAGATGCCGTGTTGAACTGATCGCCACGCTTCCATTCGCACTTAGTCGGCTCTTGTCGAGGCCGGGTGCACATTGGGGTTCTCAGCATCAGGTTGGTGCTGTAATCTTTCTGTCGGCCTCGAAGGCCCGGGAAAAAACACGCAGTCACCGTGAACACGGTATCCTTCGACGAAATTCCTCCTGGCTCGTGGCATTATCAGGAAATGCGGATCGCTTGGCACGGTTGCTCACATAGGCAACGTTGATGACTCCTTAAGAGATCGTGGTGTGACTGAGTTAATTGCGACGTTATAAAGAGGATGGTACGTCCGGATGCCCGCGGAAGGTTCAGCCAGCGCTTACTCCGCGCTTGCAGGGTCAGTCGGCGCACGGCGGAGACGCGATTGGCAGGAACGCCTACGCGCCTGGCGTGTTCTTGGATGGTCGCCTCGTCCGGAGCGAGGTAGACGCAGTACACCTTGTCGCCGGTTACGTAGCTATGGAGCCATTGGATCTCGTGCCCCATTCCCTTCAGAACGCTAACCGACTTTTTGGAGATTTCCCCGCCATTGCGCGTCGGTTAGATTTCCGGCTCCCGGGACTTCGCGTTCGATGACGAATTTGGGCATGGACATTCCCTGATGTGCACAGATGCTAGCATGCAGGGAGAGCGGCTTCAAGACGGCTTGGCCGAAGCTGCCCCGGTCAGCGAAAAATGGCCAAGAACAAAGAATAAGAATGAGGTTGCTATGGATATTCGTTCGCTTCAGAAGCCGCTGAAAGACCAATACCGCAATGACCCGAATGCCTCGAAAATCACAATCCGGGCGAAAGGTGCGCAGACGGATGTTCCGGTGGCCTGCTCGGTCGATATCGGACGTGCCATCTACCAAGCCGAGGCCCACAAGGGAGTCGGAGGCGCCGGTGCCGGCGCTTGTTCCGGTGACCTTTTACTTGGCGCTCTGGCGGCTTGCGCGCAGATCACCTGTCAGATGGTGGCGGCGGCTATGGGCATACCAACCGAACACATTGAAGTTACGGTGGACGGCGACTTGGATCTCCGAGGCACCCTCGGCATATCAAAAGACGTGCCCGTCGGCTTTGAGAGCATTCATCTTCATTTTGATGTTGCTGCGCCTAAGGCAACCCCGGAACAACTGCGTGGATTGCGAGAGAAAACAGAACAGTATTGCGTGGTGATGCAGACCTTAGTGCGGCCGCCGAATCTGCAGACCGATTGGGTTGGTCATAATCGAACATCCGATTCGCAATAAAGAAGCTACTCCTCTTCCGCGGTTACGGCCGGTGATCCACATCTGAGAGAGAAAATAGGAAAGAAGGTTGACAAGCCCACCGGCGTCTGCCTCTCGATCGGTTCTCTTAACTTCCCACTCCATCGGAAAACCCGATATCAAGAATAGTGAGCCTCAATAAGCGACGGTATCTCGGCTACGCTTGGAATCAGATGCGAAGGCGATTCCTGCGAAAGACGAGCCTCCTTGTGTACTCCAGTAAGCACTCCGATGACCCCCAGCACCCCGGCTCGAGTGCCGGCTTGTATATCCAGCGGAGTGTCGCCTACGTTCAGAACCTGTCTGACGTTGTCGATTCCACTTGCTTCCATCGCGTGAAAGATCATGTAGGGAGAAGGACGTCCGACTTTTACGTCATCGCTGCAGATGTTGGCAGCAAACGTCTCTCGCCACCCAGCGGAATCGAGGATGCGGTCAGTAATTGAGCGGTAGAAGCCTGTGGTCGTGGCGCACACGATATGGTGCGCTTTCAGCCATGCAAACGAAGCCTCCGCCCCAACGATTGGCTTGACTCCGCCATTTGAAAACATGTTTTCCAGTTCTGCCCTGAAATCCCCATAGGCTTTACGAATTCGATCCTCGTTGCCCGCATCTTCCTTCCCCCACTGCCGCTCGACAAATCTCTTGATCACATCTCCTTTCGAGGAACCCTTTAACTCGCTAATTTCCGCCTCACTCGCCTCCACCCCATTCGCTGCCAGCGCAGTAGAAAAAGAGGCGACTACTTCTCCGTGGTCTTGGATAATAGTTCCACCAATATCAAAAATAACAAGTCTCACCTTGCTCATGATTCAGACATATTACGGGGGAAAGACGCCGAATTGTTCAGATTAGTGCGTTTTGCCAAGCAAAAAGTCACCTTGTCGTTATAGGGCTCAGACAAACAAGGGCATGAAGCGCAGTCGTGCAGCGGAGTCCCTCTACGTTAGCCAACATCAATGTGAACAGAAAGGTAGCTAGTTGGCTGCGCACCAAGAAAATTGGGCTAACACCACACTTCGTTCGCCTATCGAGTGAGTTCAGCGATCTGAACTTGAAAGGGTTCCAGCAATCCGCCGGTCGCATGATCCACTGCAGCACGGGCGATCTGATAGTTGACCTTGGCTTGCAGCAGATCTAATTCGGCCTGCGCCAGCTTAGTCTGTGAGTCCAAAACAAAGAAAATCGTCTGTGCGCCGAGTTC
>QIAP01000150.1 GCA_003225075.1 Acidobacteriota bacterium
TTAACATGGTGTGGTCGTCGCGAAAACTGGTGTGCGTCATGTGCAGCGGTTGAAAGACGTTTTGCGCCGCAAACTCTCTCAGCGTCGTAGCGCTCACACGTTTCACAATTACGGACAGCAGAAAAAATCCTGTGTTGCTGTAGGCCCAGTCGGTGCCGGGAGCGAAACCCAAAAGTTTCTGCCGAACGATAAGAGCGAGGGCATCGTCATCAGTAGTCACGCTGTCCCCGCTTACTCCCGAAAGTTGAAGAAGGGCTAAGTAGTCGCGCAGCCCACTGGTGTGATTCAGTAAATTCAAGATCGTGATTTTATGGCCACCACTCTTGCTGTAGTCCGGCAATTCCGGAATGTACTTACGCACATCATCGCTGACTGAAAGCTTGCCTTGTCTTTCCAGCAGTAAGATGCTGGAGGCAGTGAACTGCTTCGAGGTTGAGCCGATGTCGAAAACCGTCTCAGGGGTGATTGGGGAATTCAGTTCCACGCTTGCCAGCCCGTAACCTTTGGCGTATATGATTTGCGCGTTGCGAAAAATTCCAAGTGCGCAGCCCGGTGACCCCGCTTTCTGCAGATCAGCGAATACCTTGTCCACCTGGATGCTGGTTTGATCCTTTCCTGTGTCTGCCACCACCGCACACGGGGACAAAAGTGCAATCAATACTGTGGACAACAATTGATATACGACAAATCGTTTCATGGTGCACTCCATCGGCTGCCCACCGGCCATGGCAAAGGTTTGCCGGCTCTGATTCCAGCTAATTCATCGCCTATAAAGTCGGGTTCTCTATTTACGAAGATATACTTCGGAGCTGGTAAGATGTCTACCGGGCTCGCGGAGGTCTGCGGCGCGGGCAAAACTTGATCAAAGGTAAGGTTCAGAATCGGATACTTGCGCCAATCCTTGTAATCAAAGTGCCACCATTCAAATTCGTAAACCTCGAAACCTTCCTGCTCCATTGCCTGGCGTAGGAGTTCGCGATACCATCGTTGAAGAGATGTTCCCCCTGGATAACCGGGGTAGGAACGCTCGGACATTTCGTCGTACACACCGACCATCTCCACGGGCTGTCCGGTTGCTAAATCGTAAAGGCTAAGATCAATGGCGCAGCCGCGATTATGGCGCGAACCTTCACTGGGATTGGCGACGAAGATCTTCTTATCGTCCGGTGTGGCATCCCAAAATATCTTGCTGACATACCAGGGCCGATAAGCATCGTGGATGAGCAGGCCGTAACCAAGGGCCTTCAGTCTGCGATTCGCCCGCACCAGCGCCTCGGCAGCCGGGCGTTGCAGGAACGCCCGTGCTTCCGAGTAAATAGGAGTGCTCAGGAAATTGTTGCTCGAGGCATAGCGGATGTCGAGTTTAATCGAGGCATCAAGAGAGGTGAGTTCAACCAGATCAGGCTTGCGAAAGTCGCCATTTTCTGCCGGAGGATTAACAGCGAGCGCTTCTTTGCGCAACTCGCTTATATTTCTTGCGGGAGAGATTCGGAAGACACCGCCCGCCACTCCTCCAATCGGGCGGCGCTTGAATGTTACGCCGCTCACCCGCACTTGCGTGGCTTCTCCATCACCATCACGCGTAAAGATGGCTTTCTCGCCGTCATACAAGCCATGGGAGGGAAGCTTGAAGACGTCTTTAGAGACTTCGGACAGCGGATCGTATTCGATCCATTCAATCAATGCGGTGAGATGGCCATCTTTTTCGAAGATGTAAAGCGTGTCATGGTCCCAGCCGTACTCGCCAATTAGCCCCTTCCATTCTTTAGGAGGCGGCACGGGCTTGGGTACCGGTACCCGCTGCAGCGTTTCCGTCCCCATCGTAATTGCATTTTCGAGAGGCGTAATTTTCATACCATAAGAGAGCACATTGTCAACAATGAGATCATTGTTTAATTGACGCAGTTCAGCCTGATAACCGCCGCTTGCCCGAAGCATGGTGAGTTTGCCATTCAAATATTTCAGATCTAGAGCATCGGCGCCTTTTTCGTAGTGTCCCTCAATTTTCCGAGCGAGTTCGGCAGAAACGGGAGTGGTGGGCGGCGGTAAAGCGAGCGGCTTGCCTTCGCGACGTGCCAGGACGAGCCGCAGAGCCTCTTCCGCAATGCGATCGGTGACTGCATTCGCACAATCTTTGGTGGTGACTGCGACCACACCAAGTTTGTCATCCGGCAGCAGATCAAGTGAAGTTGCGAATCCGTAGATAGCACCACCGTGTCCGACCATGCGATGCTGGTCAAGGTTGGACAAGACGAAGCCCAGGCCAAAGACGCGACCGCCGGAATTGGGCAATTGCGGCTTCCACATCTCATCGAGGGTTGCCGGCTTTAGGATTTGTCCATCTGGCGTTTTCCTGTGGGCGAGAAGCACGCTTACAAACCGCCCAAGATCGGTAACCGTTGAATACATGCTTCCAGCCGGTGACATACCAAGCTGGAAGGTAGGCGCCTCGAAAGTCTTTCCGTCGTAAGACCACATTTCTGCTTTCGCAAGAGCTTTCGTGATCGGGGGCGTTGGTTGAAATGAGCTATGCGCCAATCCAAGCGGATCCAGAACTGCATGTTTCAGATATGTGGCGAAAGGCTCACTACTTTGTTTCTCCAAAACATAGCCAACCACGCCAATCGCGGCATTGGAATACTTAACATGGCTCTGGGGAGGATAGACAAGCTCGGTTTGATTCAAGCTGTTCACGGTTTGTGCCAGGGAGGGCTCGGTGGGATCAAAATAATTTCCCACAGGCGGCTCACGCAGCAAGCCCGATTGGTGAGACATGAGCTCCCGCAGCGTGATGGGCTTTCCGAAGGGATTCCGGGGATGGAAGTCCGGGAGATAAGTTGAAACCGGAGCATCCAGGTTGACCTGTCCGCGCTCGACGAGCTGCATGATTCCGATATCGGTGAACAGTTTGGAGACAGAGCCGATGCGGTAAGTCGTCTCCGCGGTAGCAGGAATTTTCTGCTTAGGATCGGCGAAACCGAAGCCCTCACTCCAGACGATCTGCTGGTCGTCCACGATAGCAATGGATAGCGCTGGCAAATGCTTTGCCGACATCTGCTGCTCGATGAAGGGTCTCAGCAGGGAAACGATTTCGGCATAATCCCGGCGGGGAGCAATGTTAGGAGCGGCACTGCCGCCAGCGGCAAGCAGAAGAGCTGAGAGAGCGACGATCGTGAGGCACATTCCCGCCTTCGCACAGAGGCCGCTCGATTTCTTCCGGAATAAAGCCATCTCATTTCTCCGCTGATCTTTATCTGTCCGCTAATTTGAATCCTGTGACGGCGCCACGTGGTTTGGAAGGAGCTTACCCCCCGGACACATGACTTAGACGGAAGTGTCAATAATTTAAGTTGAAATTCAGCAGGTTCCAGTAGACGAAGAACCAAGTGATCCCAATGCACGCCACCGCGATCAAGGTTGGAAATATCTTGCTCCAAATCCAACTCGATTCGGTGGTTTGAGAGGCCGGCGCGGATGTACTTCCCGCGTCAGCGGCGCCGGCAGCCGCGACGGTCGCTCGCACGGGCGACGACGTCGCCCGCCAGGCATGCACCGCACTGTAGATAGCCAAAACGGTGCCCACTGCGCCAATCACACCGACGATCTGCAGCAAGTGAATCCAAATATCGATATGGCTGTTGGCGGCGCCGGGAGCGTCCAACAGCGAAAGCAAGCCTATCAGGCCCCCGAGAAAGAGCAAATCTGCCACACAGACCAGCCGCACCGCGATTCGCAGCCGCCGCTGCCGTGGTGACAGATTGAGCTTACGGCCATAATGCCGTCGGACCAGGGCGGCCACCGGCCATAAAACGAGAGCCAAAATTAATATAGCGACGCTAGCTCCCAGCACAAAGTAGTTGAATGGCTTTGCCTGCACCCATCCGACGCGCTGGAATGTAAAGAACGGAAAATCCATGACAAAGTAAAGTCGCCCGTTCGCGTCCCGCTTAAAAGCCATGCGGTCCTGTCCATTCACATCGCGGTAAACCAGCGAGCTGATCTCTTGAAACTTCTTTGCCTGGCCGTTGAAGTCTTTCAATGCATCAGCGGAGATGGTTCCATCGGCATTGGTGAAAACCTTCACTTCTCCCAGCATGAAAACAGCCTCGAGGATATTTCCCTGAGACCGGCGGCTGGGCATATATAACGCCGAGACGGCGCGAGCGTCCTGAGCGGCACTGGCCACTGGCGATTCGGCTGGTGGGGTGTAGGGGAAATAGCGATCAAGGAATTTTTCCCAAAGCGCGGTGCGATCGCTGTCTTCGCCTTTGCCAGCGCTGTTATAGGAGACGAAGAAATGGGCGGCAAATTGGCGTGCGTGCATCAGTTCAGCAGTTTCCGGCTTGAGTATCCGCGCCCCATTGAATTGACCATCCTGGAGGTGCGCGATGATGAAACGGGTCATATCCATGGCTGACGTTGATACGCTTCCTGCTG
This sequence comes from Acidobacteriota bacterium, assembly GCA_003225075.1. Classification (GTDB taxonomy): domain Bacteria; phylum Acidobacteriota; class Terriglobia; order Terriglobales; family Acidobacteriaceae; genus Gp1-AA124. The sequence continues at coordinate 4,438 of QIAP01000150.1, forward strand.
GCCAGGCTTGCACCACTTCAAACGATCCCGCCGGAGATGAGGCCAACTGATATCCGTCCGACATCAGAGACTTCAGCTCCGGTGGCAATGGTTGCGCGAAAGTTGTGTGCTGCATACCTAAAGGTTTAAGAATGCTTTCGTTGATATAGTCGTTAAAGGGCTTACCGGATACCCGCTGCACGACATAGCCAGCCATCGTGGTGGCATAGTTCGAGTAAGCCGGCGTGGTGCCCGGCGGGAAGATGCGCTTGGGCATATGCTCCACCAGATAGGGGCGCAGCGGCGTCAGGTCTTTCGCATCCGGTACAAAGAGATCCTTCGCCGTCTCTCCAAATCCCGCCGTATGCGTCATGATGTTGCGCAGAGTGATGGGCTGCGGATAGGTAGGCGGAATTTTGAAATCGAGATAATCGTTGACGTCGCGATCGAGATCCAGCTTGCCCTGCTCGACCAACTGCATCACGGCCGTCCAGGTGAAGAGCTTGGAGATCGATCCCGGACGAAATAAAGTATTTTCGACAGAGACCGGCGTTTTCTTCTTCACATCGGAATAGCCATATCCCTTGGCGAAAAGAACCTTGCCGTCCTTGACCACCGCAATGGCGACGCCGGCAATATCGTCGCGCTCGAGTTGCAGCGGCACCAATCCATCGAGAAATGCTTCGATATCGCTTTCGGTCATCGGACGCGCGGTTGAGGGCGCGGGTTCAGGTTTCTGCGCCACCGGGATATTTGGCGTCAGCGGATTTACTTTCGGTTTTTGCCCCCAGGACAGAGTAGGGAAACACAGCAAAGTAGCCGCCACCGCAAGCATGACCAGCAACTGTTGCGAGAGGTTCTCAAACAAAAAAGTCTTTTTTTCATGTTGCAGGTTCATAGGATTTTCCGTGCGCTCACTGTGCCGGCTTCCGTTTCGCAATAAACGTGCCGTCGGGTTGGAAAAAGACCAGCTCATTCACCTGGCCACTCGCTTCTTTGCGAAATTCCACGCTGAATCCGCTGAGTCCCTTGATAGCAAATTTCAAGTCTTTCTGCCTTACAAGGGTGTAGGCCGGCTGGCCAGGAACGGTTAGCTGCACCTCTTCTTCTCTGATTGCGACCGAGACGGTCGTCGCGCCGAGTGCGTACTCGCCGGCAAGCGGGAGCAGCGCTGCATGCGGCAGCTTTTGCTCCGTGCGCGTAAAGATGATCTCTGGCGCGCCCGCTTCCAATGGAATGCCAATGCTGTCGATATCACCATCCATGTTTGCAATAAAGCGAAGCTTGGTTTTTTCCAGCGCCCAGCTGGTGTTCTCTGGTACTTCAAAAACGTCATAGTGATAGTGCTGCAGTGGAGCCGAGATTTTATTCAGAGTCAAGGCGAAATGATCACCTGCGGATTGGATGGTCAGAGCCCCGTAGCCGTCGTTCTCATACCGTCCGGTGTAATCGTTAAGATCATGGGACGGGTGCGTTCCTGATTTGCGATTGGTCACGCCTGTCTTCTTGGCTTCCTCTTCTGCGGCTTTTTGCTTGCTCTCAAGTTGCTGGAAGCGGCCTGACCAGTCGATGGCATCCAGTTCGAGCATGTGATCGTAGATGTTGTAGGCCACAACCTCCGGCACCGGCTGATCTTGAAGGTTGGTAAGGATTACCACCGCCAGATCTTCATCCGGCAACATAGAAAGTAGCGCGTAGAAGCCATCGATTCCGCCGTTGTGCCATATCATCCGATGGCCACGATACGACGTGACCACCCAGCCCATGCCGTAGTTCCTGGGGCCGAGTTCTTTGAACTCTGATTGGCCGCCCATCGGAACTTGCGCGGTGTGCGTCAGCTCCAGGTTCGATTTGGAAACAATCTGCTGATCGCCCGCCTTGCCATCCCCGAGCTGAAAAATTGCGTAGCGGGCCATCTCCTCCACATTGGAGTTGATGGATCCGGCAGGACCGACGTTATGTATGTCATAAAATGGCATCTCATTTACCGTCTCGGTATGTTCATCCTTCCGATAGGGGTGAGCGAAGTCGGCGGTTTTCTGGCTGTCAAGCACGGAGAAATTGCTGCTCGTCATCTGCAGCGGCCGGTAGATGTACTGCTTCACAAAATCTTCCCAACCCGGCCCCGAAATCTTTCCCACCAGATACCCCGCGGTCATAACCAGCATGTTGTTGTAGTTGTAGCCGCTGCGAAAGTCGCGATTGCCTTGCAGGAAGCGGAGACGGTGCACGAGGTCTTCGCGACTGAAGTCGGAGGAATACCAGACCAGGTCGTGACTCGCGAATCCGGTGCGATGACTGATCAAGTCGTGTGGAGTCATGCGCTCGCTGGCTACGGGGTCGTACATTTGGAATTCGGGAATGTATTGCCGCACTGGCTTGTCCCAATCGAGTTTGCCTTCGTCGTTGAGAATCCCGATGGAAACGGAGGTAAACGATTTTGTGATTGAGCCAATGGCGAACAGCGTATTGGTAGTAACGGGAAGATTTCTTCTGATGTCGCGCAAACCGAATCCATGAGAATAGATCACCTGCTGGTGCTGCACTACCGCAATCGCCAAACCGGGCACCTTCCACTTCTGCATCTGCGCGGGGATGAACTGGTCAAGTGTTGCCAGGCTCGGGGCCTGCCTGTGTGGCGTTGCAGTAGACTGACCGACCGCAGGAAGGACGAGAATTGCAAGGCAGCCGACCCGCAGAAAGCCGAGTAATCGTCGCATTACGATAAGCACGTCCTGCGCTCTCCTGAACGCCGCCACATCTTTTCATGACTTCTGCCAAAATGCAACAACTGATGCTTTATGTTTGACAGCGATGCATCAAATGGTGTAAACCCGCGAAAGCGCGAATCGGCAAGCAAAGCGCAAGCAGAATCCGCTCACTGTCAATGCGTCCAGACGGGAACAAGACGGGTAGTCGTGCTCAATCGCGCGTGGATGGCACGCTGAGTGACGAGCGCACGGTCTGGATGACCCCGCTCGAAAGCCGCTTTGCCAAGGCCGAACCAAACCTCAGCTCAAGCCGCCGGCAACTACTGCGCGAAATCCTGGACAATTGCCAGGAAACCTACTTTCTCTCTTCACGTGAGCTGGCCAAGCGCTACGAGGTGGATACGGCCACAATTGTGCGCACCGTTCAAGTCCTGGGATACAAGCGATACGGAGACTTCCTTGTAGACCTGCGATCACATTTCGTAAGCCGTATTACGCCTTATAGGGCAATGAAATCTGCCACCCGAGAGCGGCGCGGTTTGGCCGACCGTGTTAATCAATGCCTCGCGATGGAATCACGCAATCTCGATTCTTTGCGCTCCAGCCTACATGCCGATCGAGTCATCGAGGTGGCAAAGCGCATTCACCACGCGGGCCGGATTCTAGTTATCGGTGTGGATTTTGCTGCTTCGCTTGCGCGCCTCCTGGCTTACGGCCTGGTTACACTGGGCCACGATGCGGAAGCCCCCGAGGGTTCGACCGGAAATTTGCAGCAAAAAGTAAACCTGCTTAGTCCGAAAGACCTGTTGATCGGCATTAGCTTCGGTCGCTGCCTGCGTGCCACAGTGGATTCGTTAGTCCGGGCTCGCAACCATAAGGTTTCGACGTTTGGCATCACAAATAGCGCCACCTCGCCGATTGCGCGCTTCTCCGATTCATTCTGGGTTACCTCCATTGCCAATCCTTCATTTCACGGTTCCTATGTAGCGCCTCTCGCCGCCATTAATGCGTTGCTGGCTGCGTGCGCGCACCTTCACCCCCAGCGCTCGTTAGCGCTGTTGCGCGACAAAGAACAAGAGTTTCGATCAGGTACCCGATGGTATTCGACGACGGATGCCGCCGAGTCCCGCAGCGGGTTCGAGGAGAACGGTCATGGACGTACGGGCAGAGTCAAACAGAACTTGTAGGATGCAGATCTCGGTCCCTCGACCTAGGTCATCGGCGTCGTTCGGCGATCGGCGGTTTTCAACATTCAAGCCGGTGGTGGCGGCGGTCCTTTTGGTGTTGATTTTTCTTCTCAAAGCACCCAGCTTTGGGCAGACCGCGCAGACCGGTGCTCTGAACGGGAGCGTAACGGATCCGAGCGGCAGGCTGGTTCCAGGCGTCACAATCACTCTCACGAGCAGGACTACAGGGCAGAAGCGTACCGCAGTCACACAAGATAACGGTAAATACCTGGTCGGCTTGCTTCCTCCAGATGTCTACCAGGTAGAGGCGTCGAGAAAAGATTTCAAAACCGCTATTGTTGAACAAGTGAAGATAAACATCACAGAAACGGCGACCCTGAATGTGCAGCTGCAAATTGGCTCCTTCAACGAAACCATGACGGTGCAGGCGGAACCTATGCAACTCGAGACCACCTCGAGTGCGCTCGGCCACGTCACAGACCAACGTATGGTGGAGAACCTGCCACTTGTAACTCGCAACTACACTCAGATTCTGGGGCTTTCTCCCGGTGTTTCCGGTGACGTAAATAACGGCGCCGACATCGGACGTGGGAGCACGAGTTTGTCAGCAAGTACGGGTGGTTACTCAGTCGCAGGAAGTTCGACCAATGACAACAACTTCCAGATGAACGGAACGGAAGTGAATGATCTTGCGGGCCAGGCCAACATTAGCGGCGGGATCCCGGTGCCCAACCCCGATTCCATCCAGGAGTTCAAGGTTCAGACTGGACAATACGATGCCTCGTACGGCCGCAATGCAGGCGCCAATGTCGACGTTGTTACAAAATCAGGAACCAATCAGTTTCACGGAGACGTGTGGGAGTACTTTCGGAATACGGCATTAAATGCCAATGATTTTTTCCTCAAGCAGCAAAACCAACCACGAGGGCTACTGAATCAGAATCAATTCGGTTTCACCCTGGGCGGGCCGGTAAGAAAAAACAAAGTAATGTTTTTCGTTTCTTATCAGGGCACTCGCGAAAAAGACGGTTTGGACAATAGCGGCGGCTGTCTCACTACAGGGAATCTCCCGCTCGGTCTAACCAATGATGCGTCCAGCCGCACGGCGGTGGCATTGGCACAAGAATTCAACGGCCAGTCGGGGATCCTGGGCGGAACAATTAATTCGGCCGCGGATATTTCGCCAACCGCACTCGCGGTCTTAAACGCGCAACTAGGAAACGGAAGTTTTGTAGTTCCAGCGCCACAGAACGCGGCCACGGGGCAGAGTACCTTTACATCTCCTTGCGCCTATCGTGACGATCAATTTATTACGAATTTGGATCTCTATCACAGTGAGAAAAATCAGCTTGCCGGCAAGTTCTTCTTTATGAATAGCAGCCAGATAGGCGCCTTTCCCGGCAATCAGCTTGGTGTATCCGCAGTCACGGTGCCTGGATTTCCGCAAACCTTTACCAACGGTTTTCGCACTTTCTCTCTGACCCACACCCATACATTTAACAGCCATCTTCTGAACCAAGCCGTGCTGGGGTTTCACCGGCTGGCAGGTAAACTTGGGCAAGATTATGCCAAGGTAAAGTTTGCGAACTCGCCGGCCTGTGCCGGTAGCGTTTCAGGCGTCTTCACCCTGGCAAGCGTCTGCGTACCAGCGCCTTCATTTGACGATCCGTTTCCAGATATTTTGGTGGACGGCGGCTTCAATGTTGGGGGCAACGGACAAGGTGTCTCCATAACACAAAACTTTTATGATTTCAGCGACTCGCTGGCATATGTACGCGGCAAGCATTCCTTTCATTTTGGCGGGGGAATCACTCGAAGCCAGTTTAACTTCGAACATTTTCATTTTTTTGGGGGCCTACTCTTTCCTGGCATGGCGGATTTTCTGCTGGGAAATGTTCTTGTGAGCATCGATGTGCCGGGTGTTTTCGATCGGGAGTGGCGGGTTTGGGATGGCAATTTCTTTGTTCAGGATAATTATCAGATCCATCCCCGCTTGACCTTGAATCTCGGCATGCGCTACGAGCGGCAAGGGCAGTTGGGAGAGAACCTTGGGCGGGCTTCGAACTTTGATCCGGCGCGTGCGAACCCGAATCCACCCGACAGCGGAACCCTTCAGGGTTTCGTGGTAGCGTCGAATTTCTCCGGTGGAACCATTCCCCTCGGCGTAATTAAAGCGGGTACCAACACCGCCATCAATAACGATGGTCAAAATGCCTGGGAACCGCGCGTCGGATTTGCCTGGCAGATACCCGGAACGAATCGGTTGGTGCTGCGTGGCGGCTACGGACTTTTCTACACTCGCACCACAGGAGAGCCTTTCATACAGTTGATAGCGGCGCCACCGTGGGGCATCATCCGGCAGTTTATAATTCCGGGATCTATTGATACAGCGCTCCCCCCTACGCCTGCGTTCCCGATCTTTACTCCCTATTCGCCGACCTCGGACCTGACCCCGACCATCTTCTCCTTACATTTTCGACCGCCGGTATTACAGCGGTACAGCATGAATTTGCAGAGTGCAATCACCAACAACTGGATGCTGGAAGTGGGATACCAGGGAGCCAGGGGGACAAAACTCCTCCAGGGCAGGTCATTCAATCAGGCGCTTTCTGCGACTCCAAGCAATCCGATTCGCGGCGAGACCGCTAACACAATTAACAATATTGCTCTGCGTGTGCCGATCGAAGGCTTCGATCCCAGTTTCTCGACGATTGTCGAATCAGCGGGAGCATCCTGGTACAACGCGCTCGGCGCCAGCCTGAGCAAACGTTTCAGCAATGGACTGCAATTGCTCGCCTCTTACACTTTAGTCTCTGCCTTGGAGACCAATCCCGGCTATACGACTGGTGGTTTTGCCGGTGGAACGCTTTCCGGCGACCAGAATAGTCCCCGCGCAAACTATGGCTTTGACGGATTCGTGCGGCCCCAACGATTCGTCATCAGTTATGTGTATGACTTGCCCGGACCGAAGGTCCTCTCGTCGTGGAAGGGGCGGTTGCTGGGGGGCTGGTCGGTGGCGGGCGTGACTACATTCCAAAACGGGCAAAAACTTACCATCTTCGACACCAATGTGACCAATGCCTTCGGCATTTTCGGCTCGAATTTTGATCGCGTTCAACTTGCCCCGGGATGTACGAACAACAATGTCGAAACCTCCGGCGCCGTGACCAGCAAGATTAACAATTACTTCACCATGTCTTGTTTCACCGCGCCCCCGATTATCGGAAGCGACGGCTTGGCGACTGGGTTTGGCAACAGTGGCAACGGGGTCGTTAGAGGTCCTGATCAGCGGAACTTCGACATCTCCATCATCAAGCAGACGCTACTCGGTAACAGTGAAACGAGGCGCCTTGAGTTTCGGGCCGAGTTCTTCAATGCCTTCAATACTCCTTCATTTTCGAACCCCGTTCTTAGCGCAGGCACAGTTTCACCTGATGCTTCGGGAGTACCTGTCTTAGCTCTGAATCCCACGTTCGGGCAGATTCAGAGCACCAACGTTGCACCGCGTATTATTCAGTTTGCATTGAAGCTGTACTTTTAGAGGCCCAGCAAAATTGGGCTTACGGATTTATCTAAAGGAGCTGCCCGCCAGGGATGGCTGGCGGAGAGGGAGGGATTCTATTTGCCCTCTTTTCGTAAATTGCGGCGATATCTAGACTTCAACGATATTATCCTGTAT
>QIAP01000151.1 GCA_003225075.1 Acidobacteriota bacterium
GAACTGGCCACTGCATAGCAGCCTTCGCCGGGACCCAATGCGCGCCAACCGGCAAGAATCGCTTGCCTTCGTGGGTGAAATACGTTCCGTCCAAATGAACCTGTGGCAGACGAAGGTAGTCAGAAGGACGTGGCTTGTCCGCAACCGCAGCCTGGGAAGTAGAGGGGCCACGAGGCGTTCTTGCCGCAGAGCTGAACTCAACGCCAAGTTGCCATGCTGCCAACAACACGAGAATTGCTGTTGCTCTACAACACATGCTCGACCTCCTCAGAAACTGAGCTTCAAAGCCATTTGAATCTGACGTGAGCTATGCACTGTACTCGAGATCGAGCCCGCGCCCGGTGTATCCACGAGGAAGTTCGGATCTCCGAACTGGGGCGTGTTGAAAAGATTGAAAAACTCCGCACGGAACTGGACTAGCTTCGACTCGCTGAACTTAAAATCCTTAAACACCGAGAAGTCAACATTGTATTGTGCCGGTCCGCGCAGAGTTCCACGTCGTGCATCGCCGAACAGGGTTGCAGAAGTCTCTCCTGAAGCCAACGGGGGCTGTGCAAATGCAGCCGGATTGAACCAGCAGAAGATGGACTGCCGATTCGACGGGCACCCGCCCGGAGTGCTGCCGTTGTAACCAACCGTAGTAGCGTTAGAAAAGTTGTAGGGATCGCCGACGATGTCTGGCCGCGGTCCGCCGGAACCTGTGTTGGTGGTATCGGTAGCCAGGTACGGAGTAAAGGCTCGGCCGGAATAGAACGCGATGATGCCGTTCAACTGCCACCCTTCTGCGAGCCAGTGGAGCGGTCCTTCACCGGCAAAGAATCGCTGTCGCGGGCCAAACGGCAGCTCGTAGGACCATGCCGACGTGAACTGGTGACGGTAGTCGGGCTCCACATTCCCTCGTTCGGCTCGCATGTCGTGAGTGTTCTGTGGTTCCAGAGACGTCCCAGCGGTTTCGTTCTCTGCTGACTGGCCGATGGTGTGCTGCCAGGTGTACGCATTCAGCATGCTCCACTGGGCCGAGAAGCGCTTCTCAAACCTGACCTGCAACCCGTGGGTGATGGAGCTGATGTCGTGGCCTTCGGTGCGGATCGCTGCGATATCCGGAACGGTGCCGAAATACGGCCTCCCGAAGTTCGTCGGCAGACCATTGGAGTCCAATTGGAAGTTCAAGTCTGAAGGCTGTACCGGCTGGTTCAGATTTCTAAGGTAGGACAGATGCACACCATGGGTTCCGACGTATGCGAATTGCAAAACCGTGTCCTTCAAGAGCTGGCGTTCCAGATTCAAGTTCCACTCTTCTATGTAGGTGGTCGCATTGTTGAAGAAGAATGCACTGGCGCGTCCACTGGGCTGCGTCAAGGTCGGAAACGGTAAAGGAGTGGGGAACCCACTGGAAAGACGCATCGCCGGCGTCGTTGATGAGCTTGGTACCAGAATGAACTGGCTCCCGAAGAGTCCCGTGGGGTCGAACGCTAATTCTGCGTCATTTTGATTGGCCTGCAGGTCGTAGAAGATTCCGAACCCGCCTCGTAAGACCGTCTTGTTGTCGTTCCAGGGTGTATAGGCAAATCCGAAACGAGGTGCGAGGTTATGCAGGTTGGTGATGACATTTCCCGAGCGGCTCACGCCTGGCATCCCCGGTGCTACGAATCGTCCCGTGGAGAAATCAAAATTGGCCAGCCGGTCGTGCTGCTCCACCATGGGCGTGAAAATGTCGTACCGCAGGCCGAGGTTCAGGGTCAGCTTGGGTGAGATGCGAAAATCGTCCATGAGATAGGCGCTAAACTCCCACCAGTTCATGCCGAATGGCCCCTTTTGACCGTCACGGAAGACGTTCTGGGCGTAGCCGATCGCGAGGTCTGCCACCGAGTCGCCGGTGAACTGCCCGTTGAAGCCCAAATCGCCACGTGGATTCTGCGTCTGAAAAAATCCGTGCTGCCGGCGCCGCAGGTCTGCTCCCATCTTGAAGATGTGCCGCCCGCGCGTGTAGGTAAACGAATCCAGCAACTGGTAATTGTTCTCGCGAAGGTCTTCGGGGAAGAAGTCCTGGTTGCCCACGGCGCTGAGCCTGTCAATGATGAAGTTGGGCAGTCCCCCCGTCGCCGGATTATTGGAATCATTGATTCCAGGAATTCCCAGCTGTTGAGCGATCGGCTGACCGGTGAAAAACGGAATTGCCCGGACCACGTAGCGCATGTAGCCGATCTTCAGTTCGTTGATCTTGTTGTCGGAAAAGGTGTGAACATCACTGAGTCCGGCGGCCAGGGACTTGTTGTTGATATCTCCGGAAAACACACCTCCGCCAGCCAGACCAGGAAATGGGTCAGGGCGGCGTGCGTCCACGTTGCCGTAGCTTAACGTTCCAAAGAAGCTGTCACGGGTACCAAACTGGTGATCCACCCGGACGTCGAATGAGTCTTGATTGTTCCTGAGCACCGGATTGGAGAGGAAGTTGTTGACCGTTCCTGCTCCCGGCCTGGGGGCTGGATAGAGATTGATGACGTTCGTTCCTGCCGGATCCAGGCAGGCGCCGCCGGTGGGGCTGGGACAGGAAGGAATCACATTAGGGCTCGCATTGTTATTCCCCATAAACTGCAAACCAGTCACCGGATCAAGAATCTGTGTCGGGAGAAGATCCGAAAAATCGCCACTGTGCTCCTGCACCGAAGGTACCGTTGAGACGTCGGTTTGCGACTCCCGAATCCTGGTTCCCTGGTAATCGACGAAGAAGAATGTCTTGTCTTTCACAATGGGTCCGCCGAAGGTCCCGCCGAACTGGTTCTGCTTGAACGGCGGGATGGGCAACGTCGGATCGTCAAAGTAATTTCTGGCGTCCAGCGCGGAATTCCGCAGAAACTCGTACGCACTCCCGTGGAACTTGTTGGTCCCGGACTTCAGCACGACGTTCACCACCGCGCCGCCCCGGCCAATGTCGGCTCCAAAATTGTTGGTCTGAACCTTGAATTCCTGGATGGCATCAACCGCAGGCTGGATGACTTCGAAGCCAATCTGCTGCTCGTTGTTGTCAAATCCGTTCAGCAGGAAGTTGTTGTTGGTCGCCATCAATCCGTTTGCCTGAATCGCTCCGTTGCCGCGCTCGTTCTCAGGAATGCTTCCCTGTTGCACGATGCCGGCCGGGCCCTGGTTGACCCCGGGACTGAGGTAGGCAAGCTGGATGAAGTTTCTCCCGTTAAGGGGTAGATCGTTGACCCGGCTCTTCTCAATGACCTGGCCGATCGACGAAGTCTGCGATTCCACCAGCGGCTCGGCTGCGGTTACCACCACTTGCTCCTGAAAGGAGCCCACCGGGAGGGTGAGGTCAACCCGCACTGCCTGGTTGACGTCGAGCTTGAACGCCGCCTGGAGCACCTTCTTGAATCCTTCCAGTTCCGCCGTCACCGTGTAGGTGCCCGGCTGGAGTTCGGTGACGACGTAGTCGCCGCTATTGTTGCTGATTAACGATCGTGCGACGTTGGTTTCGACATTGGTTACGGTCACCTTGGCGCCCGCCAAGACGGCACCCGTGCTGTCCCGAACTGTGCCCACAACTTTCCCGGATTCGACTTGACCCGCAAGTCGCAGACCGCACGCCAGCACGAGCAAAAAAAGTAGGCCGAAGGTGTAGACAGTTCTCAGGCAGCATCGCTCGTTCCTAATGGGATGACTCATGGTCGCCCTCCTGTCACAGGATCTAGGCGATGGAAACATCCTATGTACATATGTTGTCAACTAAAATTTGCGAACGACGCTGCTGGGCTTTTCTCCGGCGCCGATGACATACCCATATAATGCTCTTTTTAACAATGAGATACAGAAGAAGTCCCAGACCTGAACCAGGGGCACACCAAACCTCTCAAACTTGCCTTCAGAACCCCATAGAAACGTTGTATACTATGTATCTATGTCGGTTCGAAGGAAAGACGCCAATGTCTAACAATGGGCAGACAGTCTCCGCGGCTACCGCCGAGCAGCTGGGACTCATATTGGACAGCGGCAGTTTCGTACCTTACTACGAGCAGATCGTAGACCAGGTGCGCTCGCTGATCAAGGCAAACAGGTTAAGGGAGGGACAGACGTTTTGTTCCGAGGGTGACATCGCCCGGACGCTCGGCATCAGCAAGATGCCCGTGCGGCAGGCTTTTCAAAAGCTGCGCTCCGAGGGTCTGTTGATCATCGCCAAAGGAAGGCGGCCTGTAATCGGCTCGGGGCGGGTTCCCTGGGATTTCCAGCAGCTTCGCGGGTTCAGCGAAGAAATGCGGCGCCGTGGTCTGGTCCCGTCCGCCAAAGTGCTCGCTCTGGATCTCCAGGAGCCCGATCTGGAAACAGCACAAGCGCTCAAGCTTGCGCCCAACGAGAAGGTGTATCGCCTCAAACGGCTGCGCTTCGTGAACAAGAAGCCGGTGGCAGTTGTAACGAGCTATCTGCCAGCGCGGATCTTTGCGGGCATTGAAAAGCAAAACTTGGAAAAGCAGTCCCTCTACCATGTTTTTGAGAGCATCTACCAAAGAAAACTTCATTGGGCAGAAGAAGTCATCGGTGCCGTCAACGCAGGCGAGGAAGAAGCGAGCGTCCTCCACGCCTCCGCTGGAAGTCCTCTGCTTCTGATCAAAGAAACGACCTACGACACGCTGCACGTCCCGATCGAATTCAGCGTCTCGCTGTTGCGCGGGGATCGGTACGCGGCCTCCGTCGTCTCCGTCCGCAAGAGATAGGCGTTCGAACCAACTACTTGGGCTACAAAGGGGTTCGGCCTCCCGAGGCTGCTCTCTGTTGATGCATCTGCGGGTGGGTATCGGTTGCCACTTCTACGGACAGCCCGTTTTTCGTCCAGACCCCGAGTCATGTCTATTCATTTGCGCTTGCTGCCTGGGGTGCACTCGGCATTCAGGTTCAGCGATGCGATAAGTCCCGGGTTGTTTGAATGCTTCTATGAGAAGGTCGTAAAAATCAAGGCCGACGTGGCGGCCATCCTTGATTAGTTCTTTTCTGAGCTGCATAGACTTCCGGTGCTGACTTGGGGAGCTGTCAAGGGCGCCCCGAAGGGGGCGTTCAACTTGACCCTTGACAGCTCCCCAAGTCACTTCACAATCGAACTCGCAACGAAGCGAAACGCAGTTCAGTTGAGCTTCGTTCCTTAGTGGAGTGGGGGTTCGCTCTTCTCGAGCACTCTCGTCGCGAGCCAAACTCCGCGTCACGCCTCTGGCATTCTCGGCCATTATCTTTTTCGTTTCGGTGACCGACGAAAGCTTTGGTGATTTCGACCAAGCTGTCAACATCGCAATCGCGAAGCTCCGCAGTGCGTTAGGCGACTCGGCTGAGAATCCGCGATATATCGAGACTCTTCCAAAAGGTGGCTATCGCTTCATTGCGGACGTGTCGGTTGTCGATGCAGACGCCCGCACAAAAAGGCCAGAATCTGCGGCCGGAGATCTGCATGGGACAGAGCCTGGGCATGAGCTCCAAGGCGCCGGGTTGACCAATGTGCCCGTTGCGCTCCAACGCCGGCTCTGGCCGGCGCGGCGGGGTCATCTTCATCCTGGCGCTTGTTCTGAGTTTACCGATTCTCGCAGTCTGGCTATTTCGTTCGCGTGGCCGTCCGCCCACGGGCATCCGTTCCCTGGCGGTGCTCGCTCAGCTGATCCAGGCGCCAGCTGACAGGCACTTGTGGGCCGAGAGCTATGAAGGCGACCTGCACGATACGTTAGCACTCCAGAAAAAAGTGGCTAGTGCCATTGCCGAGCAGATCCGGATCGAGTTGACTCCCAAGGAACAGGCTGTGCTGAAGAACGCGAGGGTGGTGAATCCGGAAGCTTACGAATCCTAATCTCTTATCATCAACGCCGATTTGGCAGAACTCCTCGTCCTGGCGCACTCTTATGACGAATCCATACGACAGAGCCGCAAGACAATCGAAATGGACGCCAATTTTGCTCTCGCACACAATCAACTCGCGCAGGCGTACCTCGGAAAACACATGTACGACGAAGCGGTCGCAGAATTGCGGAAAGCGGTCCAGCTTTCTGAGGGTAGCCCGACGTGCATAGCAAATTTGCCTCGCGCCTATGCCGCATCCGGCAAGAAGAGCGAGGCGTTAAAACTGCTGCGCGAGCTGAAGAAGCGCTCAAATCCGAGTCATTCGAATAGTTCGGAGATTGCCATGATCTACGCATCTCTCGGGGATGCGGATCAAGCCATGAATTGGCTCGAAAAAGGCTACGAAGATCGATTTAATCCGGGTGTCCTGCTGCGGCCCGGCTTCGACCCTCTCCGCTCCGATCCGCGCTTTCAAGACCTTGTGCACCGCATTGGCCTACCCGGGTGAGATAAGAAAAGCGACGATCAGAAGGTTCTGTGAAAAGGCAAACGCCACTGCATTTCGGCAGTAGCGTTCATGGTTGCGGGGGGCGGATTTGAACCGCCGACCTTTGGGTTATGCGATCTGACTCACCTTTCGATGAGAGTCGGACTGTACCTTCACCCACGAGGGGTGCTCGCCATCCAGTCTCTACGCCTTCCCCCAGTTTCAGGGGCTTGGTTCGGTATTGCCTTATCGCTCGCGCGACGTAGGTTCCACCGACTTTGACGAGTGATCTTCCGGTGCATTGCTGCGCCGGACGCCCATTTGCAACGCTCGATTAGGAAAATCCAAGGAATTCTTGGGAATCCTAAGGAGCGGCAGGTTATGAGCCCAAAATGATTAGCAATTTCAACAACTTACAAGACGCGGGTGGCCCTCGAAAAGCCTTGTAAGGAACCGTAAAGAACCGTTATTGGACAGCTAAAGGACAGTCGAGTTTGAACGATTCGCGTGACGGGGGTAAGGCGAAACCTTTCCCGCGTTGTTGCGTCTTATTGTCAGCTGTAGATAGACTGGTGATGTTGAAACTGTTGATCAAAGTCGGTGTCTTCGCTCTGGCGCTGATGCTGGCTGCCCTGCCGGTCGCGGCGTGCGTATTGCCGGGTGCAGGAATGACAGCGGCCGAGCGCGAGTGTTGCAAGAAGATGGCCGAGCAGTGCGGAGACATGGGGATGGCGAAATCCCATCCTTGCTGTAAGGTAACCGCCACGCCTGCGGACTTTCACGCTCTGAAGACCGCTTCCTCGCTATTGGATCATGCCAGTCCGGTTCTGTTTCACGCGCTTCCCCTTACCGCCCAAACCGACGTGTACTTCTCGCTCGCACAATGGTCGTCTCGTGTTTCGTGCACGCATAGTCCACCAGGACTAGAGTCTCTCACTACCACAGTCCTAAGAATCTGATCGTCTTTCCTCTCAGCTGCTAACGCACTCGTGCGTCTGCACGTTTGTGCGTTTACAAACTTGTGTTTGTGATGCGGAGGAAAGATGCTATCTACCCATTTGTCCCGAAGTTTCTTCGGGTGTCCTCGTATTTCGCTAGTTAGTGCCGCTTTGTTCGTCGGAACTCTGGCACTTGCCGGCATCGCCGGTGCTCAAGAGCCACCGAGTTCGCAGAGGCCAATTCCTAAATCTCAAGCCATGGCGGAGCTCAATGCTGCGCCAACGTCTCTGCGTGAGTTGACGCAGGAAGCGGAGCAGAAGAACCCGCAGATTGCGGCCTCCTTTCACGCGTGGCAGGCCTCACGAAATGTTCCCAAGCAGGCCTCGGCCCTTCCGGAGACCCAACTCTCGGTGCAGCAGTTCAGTGTGGGCAGCCCACGACCTTTCGCGGGCTACAGCAACAGCGATTTTGCATACATCGGGTTCGGCGCGTTGCAGGACATCCCGTACCCAGGCAAAAGGCAGTTGCGCGCCAGCGTCGCCGAACACGAAGCCGACTCCATGGAGGCGCAGACCGATTCGGTCCGCAGAACGGTGGTGGGAAATCTCAAGATGGTTTATTTCCGCCTGGCCTACATTCAGCAAACGCTCAGTGTTCTGCAGAAAAGTGACGCGCTATTGACTCAGATACAGGAGGCGTCTGAGGCACGCTACCGCGTAGGTCACGGCAATCAGCAGGATGTGCTGAAAGCTCAGTTGCAGCACACGAAGATTCTTCAAGAGATCGCACACCACCATCAAGAAGAAGGACTGCTTGAAGCCCAGATCAAGCAGGTCTTGGGACGCCCACAGGAGTCCGCGGATATCGTTGCCGAGACCGTCACGTTGCGAGTTCTTCCGTACACTGCAGCCGAACTCCTGCAACGGGCTCGTGAGCAGAATCCCGATGTGCATTCAAAACAGGCCTCCATCCGGCAGCAGGAAACCAAGGTGGAGCTGGCACGCAAGAATTTCCGTCCCGACTTCAACGTTCAGTACACCTACGAGCATACCGGAAGCCAGGCTCGCGATTACTACATGGCTACGTTCGGCATCCGGTTGCCCAATCGCGGACGCCAGAAGGCCGAACTGGAAGAAGCGCAAGAGAACCGG
>QIAP01000152.1 GCA_003225075.1 Acidobacteriota bacterium
TTCCTCAAGTGATTTTCCAGTTACATGCTCGACGACCCCCTGCAAGTACACGTACCCTTCGCCGGAGTAGTTAAACTTCTCCCCTGGCGTGAACAAGAATTCGAGTGGCGTCCCTCCCCAGTTGGGGAGCCCTGTCGTATGGTCAAGGACTCTGCGGGCCGTAATGAGTTTCGAGCGGGAATCCTTGTCGATGCGATCATACGCAAAACCGTAAGTGTAGAGAGGTTTATCAAGATCGATGACGCCGCGGTCAACAAGTCTGAGCACGATATAAGCGAAGACCGGCTTGCTCAGAGAGGCGGCTGAGAAGAGCGTATCCCGTAGGACCGGACCGTCCGTTACCCCGTCGTTCACGGCGTTTTTCTGCCCAAACTCGCCTTCCCAGTGGATCTTGCCGTCACGAATGACTGCAATGGACAGTCCAGGAATGTCTCCCTTGCGCATCAGACCTGTCACGGTCTCTCCCCACTGTTTTTCAGGCATGACCGCGGTTTGGGCGACGGCGAACGAGGTGAGCAGGATGAGGGAAACGGCAAGATTGCGCATGAGATCCTCCTTAGACCATACGCAGCGCTTCTGGAAAAGTTCCCGCGTTGACCAACCACCTCTGGCACCCCACACCGAGTGCGATTCTGCAGCGCACGGCTCAGGTACCGTTTCTTTACGATTCACAGCTGACTCGCGGTCGCGGGGTTGACCGGCCCTGGCGACGGCCCAAAGTACCGCCCGTAACGCTGACCGCTTCTACTGCCGGGTTCGCGCCCAGATGTGCCTCGGACTTCGTGTTGGTCGAGGAAAATAGACACTATTCATTTGGGAAGAGTTCTCTCAGGTAACGCTTGGCTGCTCGATCTGGGAAATCGGTAACGAGAAACGCGCTTGTCGCCATCAACCTCAGAATCGTCGACTACACGGAAGTTAGCCAGAAACGGGCTTGTGAGACATTAACGTCCTATAGGAGCATTGCCGCCGCAAAGCAATTCACCCAGGTGCCCGCTGACTCCCCCTCCCCCTGGTTCCCGTAATACGTGAGAATCCTCGTGCGCCGCAACTGCGGTCACGGAGGCTGAGAATGCAACACGGGAGTCTAGCATTGGTAAGTCGCAAGGAGGGGCCTGCTGTATGGCAGTTTCGCTGGTCCGAAAAGGATTTGCATGGAACGCGTGTCCAGCGGAAGAGAGTGATTGGCACAATTGAGCGCTACCTGGACGAAGCTGGCGCCCGTTCTGCTATCGCTGTCCTGTTGGCAGAGATCAATTCCGACAAAGTGCGGATGGGTTCTCGCTCAATTACGGTCGCTCAGCTCTGCGATCATTTCGAGCAACGGGAACTCGCAAGGGACAACACATGGCGCAGTTACTCGACCAAGAAGACGTACCAGGCGTACCTAACCCGCTGGGTTCTTCCCCACTGGCGGCATTACGAACTGGCTGAGGTCAGAACAATACAAGTCGAATCTTGGCTGCGACGTTTGCCCTTGGCGAAAAGCAGTTGTGCCAAAATCCGAAATCTGATGTCCGTTCTCTTCAATCATGCTTGTCGATACGAGCTGTTTGACCGCAATCCAATCTACCTCGTTCGTCAGAGTGCGAAACGCCGCAGAGCACCAACCGTCCTGATGCCCGCGGAAATCAAGGCGCTGATGGACAGTCTAGGCATTCGAGAACGAACCTTGGTTCTCCTCGCAGTATCCACCGGCTTGCGGCAGAGCGAGTTGTTCGGCTTGAAATGGGGTGACATCGATCTTGTTCAATACACGATGAACGTAACGCGATCCATCGGGTACGGCGTAGTCGGCCCATGCAAGACGGAGTCATCGCAAAAGCCCGTGCCCGTTCATCCACGCCTTGCCGATGCTTTGTCTGACTGGCGAAAACAGTGCGTTTACACGAAGCCAGATGATTGGGTTTTTGCCAGCAGGCGCTATCGGGGTCGGAGACCGTATTGGGGACAAGCGATCTTGCGCAAATACGTCCGGCCGGTTGCACAAAGAGTTGGAATCCAGAAATGCATCGGCTGGCACACGTTTCGTCACACGTATTCGACGCTGCTGAGAAGCGTGGGCACGGAATTCAAAGTCATGCAGGAACTGTTGCGGCATTCGACTCTGCGATCCACCTTGGATGTGTATACCCAGGCGATCACGCCTGCGAAACATGCAGCTCAGGCAGCGGTCTTGTCGTTGGTGTTTTCGTGCGAAGCGAACGCAACGTCGCTACCGTCTGTATCGGGTGGCGTTGCAGCGTGAGGACCACCGACGGAATTGGCCGGGCGAAAATGGACACAAAAAAGGGCACAAAACCGTGCCCTTTTGGGTCCTCGATGATTTCGCCAAAATTAACGCAAGTGCTTTAGAAAGAATGGCGGGGACGACGGGACTCGAACCCGCGGCCTCTGCCGTGACAGGGCAGCGTTCTAACCAACTGAACTACGTCCCCACTGCTCGCAGCGGATGGTTGGAAATCCGCTAAATCGCGTTGCTTACCTGGTGGGTAAACCACGCAAAGCACCAATCGCATTGTACCAGACGGCTTCGATTGCTCCGAAGAGGCACGACTGCATATCAAACGCTCAGGACGACTTCCGAGCGCACATTTTCACGGGAAGAATACCGGCAACACATGGGTGACGCGCGGTACGAATTCGAGCGCAAGATGCGGATATCATTCAATTGTGTGGGTGGCTACTCTGTCAAAGACAAATTACGATGAATCCATCAATCTCAAAAAGACTAGCGGGACTCGATTGGACGGCGATCCGACAATCCCTGTGGGAATTCGGATATGCGCTGACGCCCGCCGTTCTTACCAAAACTGAGTGCTTGGATTTAGCCGAGATGTATTCCTCTGCAACAAAATTCCGTTCTCACATCATCATGTCACGCTACCGATTCGGGCGGGGTGACTACAAGTACTTTGAGTATCCTCTGCCTCCTGTTGTTCAGGAGTTGCGGGAGCATAGCTACTCGTATCTAGCCACGCTGGCAAACGAATGGAACAAGGCTTTGGGAAAGAGCGATACTTTTCCTGAACATCACTCGGCCTTCATAAAAATTTGCGAAGAGGCCGGCCAGACTCGGGCGACGCCCTTAGTTCTCCATTATGAAGCTGGGGATTTCAATTGCCTTCATCAGGACATATACGGCGCCGTGGCGTTCCCTTTGCAGTTGACATGTTTTCTCAGCCAGCCGGGCGCAGACTATGAAGGCGGCGAATTCGTGCTGGTGGAACAGCAACCTCGAGCCCAATCAAAAGCTGAAGTGATCGTGCCTACACAAGGCCAAGCGGTGGTGTTCGCTACGAGATACCGTGCGGTGAAGGCCAGCCGCGGATATTACCGCACGAATTTGCGTCACGGCGTGAGCAGGCTCAAACGCGGACGCCGTTTCACACTCGGAATTATTTATCATGATGCTGAGTAGTAATCTCAAGCCCCAAAAGCAGCATCCAAAGCGAAGATACAAATTTTGGCCAGCGCTGCCTGCCGGCCTTGCCAATATTCAGAAGGAGGGGATGTGGCGAGATTACGCGATAACGAGGCGCAGCTCGACGAACTCGGGAATGACCCAGGACAGGTAGGTCCAGAGAGCGCGGGACAATCCGGTGATCCTCAGGGACTGTCGCCGATTGAGGAAGCTTCCGAAGAGAGTGTGGAGGAGCTTGCCGACACCGATCAGGCGACAGAGGCGGCTGCGGTCGAGGGTAGTGAGGATGCTGCCGATCATCCGGAGCGGCCGGTACATACGCATCTTGAATATCCGCGTCCAGACGATGTACCGCCGACGCGTGGCGAGGAATGACGGAACCAGGGACGAGTCAGTACCGTTATCTCGATCCGTAATCGAGGTCAAAGCCAAGCTGTAACTTGGCTGGTTCTGACATCAAGCCGGGATGCCATGGCGGGTCAAACACGACCTCCACTTGAACTTCTTTCACCTCGGGTAGACGCCGGAGCTTGTTTTCGACGTCGGCTTTGAGCACGTTGCCCATGCCGCAACCCGGCGCCGTCATTGACATTTTGAGTTCGATCTTTTTCCCGCCCTCTTCCTGTGGCTTAATCAGGCAGGAGTAGACCAGGCCAAGGTCCACAATATTGACCGGGATCTCCGGATCGAACACAGTTTTCAATTGATCCCAAACCATCTGCTCGCTGAAAGGTCCTTGCGCGGCAGCTGGCGCTTGAGTTGGCGCGGCGTTGGATAGACCCAGCGCATCGGCGTCTTTTACGTCGACGCGATACATGTACCCGTGATCATTCATCACGGTGTATCCGCTACCCAGAAATTGCGTGACCCTGACGACGGCGCCTTCGGGAAGGCTGCCACTAATTCCGCTGGGGATTTCTATGACATCGCAAGCACGGCTTAATGTAATGGGTTCACTGGCGTGCATGGTCCAATTACCTCTAATCTTGTTTAATACCGCTGGTTTTTAGATGTCACTCCGTGGATACAGTTTGTTGTTTTCCCTCCAGGGCAGCGTGCAACGTGTGCCATGCGAGGGTTGCGCATTTTACCCGGACGGGAAACTCAGAAACGCCGGAAAAAACTGCGAGCTTGCCTAGCTCAGTTTGATCGCCGTTCGCGGTCGGCGCGCCGGTGACCAGTTTATGGAAGCGAGCAAAGAGTTGTTCTGCTTCGGCTGTGCTCTTTCCCTTTAAGATCTGGGTCATCATTGAGGCCGAAGCCTTGGAAATAGCGCATCCTGACCCTTGGAAACCGATGTCACGGATCGAATCACCATCAATGTCTACATAGACGGTGAAATGGTCGCCGCAGAGCGGGTTGTAGCCCTCCGCTTTGTGGTTCGCCGCTGACAGCTCGCGGAAATTGCGCGGCGCTTTGCTGTGTTCGAGAATAACGTCCTGGTAGAGATCGCGCAGGTCAGGCATCAGGCGAAGACCTCCTGCACACGCTGAAGTCCTTCGACCAGGACGTCTACTTCCTCCCGGGTATTGTAAAGAGCGAACGAAGCCCGGGCTGTGGCCGGGACCTCGAAGCGCTGCATTACCGGCTGAGCGCAATGATGACCGGTGCGAATCGCAATTCCCTCCTGGTCGAGAATGGTGCCCACATCATGGGGGTGGACGCCATCGAGCACGAAGGAAAGCACAGCGGCCTTTTCTTTGGCGGTGCCGATCACGCGAATGCCGGGCAGAGCTGAAACTTTTTCGGTAGCGTACGCGAGCAAATCATGTTCGTGCGCGGCTAGATTTTCTATCCCGAGAGCATTGACGTAATCAATTGCCGCTCCCAATCCGATGGCGCCTGCCACGTGAGGCGTGCCGGCTTCAAATTTGTAGGGCAACTTGTTGTAGGTCGTTTTCTCGAAAGTAACGGAGCTGATCATGTCGCCGCCGCCCTGGTAGGGTGGCATTGCATCCAGCAAAGCGGACTTGCCGTACAGCACGCCCATGCCGGTGGGACCGTATAGCTTGTGACTGGAGAAGGTGTAGAAGTCGCAATCGAGAGCCTGCACGTCCACGGTCAAATGGGGAACCGCTTGCGCTCCGTCAACCAGAACGGGGACATTCCGGCGATGCGCCATTTCGATGATCTGCCGAAGCGGAATAACGGTGCCAATCGCATTTGAGATGTGAGTGACGGCCACGATGTTGGTTCGCGGGCTCAGTAGCTTTTCGAACTCTTCAAGCAGCAGTTCCCCACTATCGTTGACTGGCGCCACTCGGAGCTTTGCGCCTTTCTCATCGCGCAACAGTTGCCAGGGCACGATATTAGAGTGATGCTCAAGAGCGGTGACGAGTATCTCGTCGCCCGGACCCACGTGAGTGCGCCCGTAAGTTTGAGCGACCAAGTTAATCCCCTCGGTGGTACCACGCGTAAAGATGATCTCACTCGCAGACGCGGCGTTTATGAAGCGCTGTACGGTCTGGCGCGCGTTCTCGAACTCTTCGGTTGCACGCTCGGAAAGATAATGCACGCCACGATGGACGTTAGAGTTGTCCCGCTCGTAGTAATGGGAGATGGCGTCGATTACGGCCTGGGGTTTTTGCGAGGTGGCTGCGTTGTCCAAATAAACCAGCCGCCGACCACGAATTTTCTGTTTCAGGATTGGAAAATCGCGGCGCAGTTTTTCCACATCAAAGCCGCCTATATTCTGCGCTTGTGGGGGACGCAACACGGTGGGCAATCTTCTGGCAACGCTGGTCATCCGACTTCCTCCCATGTTCTGCCCACATCCTCCTGCTTTCTTTCTTTCCATATGCCCGGCACATTGGCCACTTGCAGCAAACTTTGATTGATCACAGCTTCTACGTGGGTACGAACCGGGCCATACTTCATGCGGTCGAGACATTCGCTGGCGAAGGCAAACAGGAGTAATTTCCGCGCCGACACTTCATCGATACCGCGCGCGCGCAGATAAAACAGCGCATCCTCCGCCATCTGCCCGATGGTAGCGCCATGGGTGCATTTCACGTCGTCGGCGTAGATCTCCAGTTGCGGCTTGGTATCAATCTGGGCATCATCGGACAGCAAAAGATTGCGATTGGTCTGCTTGGCGTCGGTTTTCTGAGCCTCTTTGTGCACGATGATGCGGCCGTGAAAGACGCCGTGGGCATGACCATCCAGAATACCGTTATAAAATTGCCGGCTTCCACAGTGCGGCTTGGCATGTTCCACCAACATGTAATTGTCGATGTGTTGGCGGCCGTTGCCGATGAAAAGGCCGTTTATCAGACAGTCGCCGCCTTCTCCCGCCAGCACTGGATGTACATTGTTACGCACTAATGCCCCGCCAAGCAGCACTGAATGCGACGCGACAGTAGCAGCTCTTCCCTGCTGCATGCGTAATGTCGAGACGTTGAAAGCTTCGGTGTGTTCGCGTTCGATCATGTAGTGCGAAAGAATAGCGTTCTCACCGGCAACCAGTTCGGTCACCGTGTTGCAGAAAGCAGCGCCGCTGTCGAGCGAGATATATTCTTCAAGAATTGTGGCCTGGCTGTCTTCCTCCTCCACGATCAAATTTCGCGGATGACTCATCAGCGGAACACCATTGGTGACTGAGACAAACAGCACACTGATAGGTTCCTCGAGCACGGTGCCGCGAGGGATGTGCACGTATGCACCATCTTCAAGGAACGCGGTGTTCAGTGCGGCGAAGGCGTCCCGCTTGGTGTCGAGATAACACCCCAGGTGTGCTTCGATTTCTTTGGGGCTGTTGAGTATTTCCGCCGCCAGACTGCTTACTTTCACCCCGCGCGGCAAATTGTTTAGCAGCGAGAGTTCGCTCGCAAACCGCCCGTTTACAAATACGAGCTGGCACTCAACACCGGGAATGCGATACGGATCGAGGTTCTTGCGCGAAATTTGAACTCCGTCCTTGCGCGGCAACTGAAAAGCAGTTTTCGCGATTGCGGAAACATTAGTAAAGCGCCAGTCTTCATCGTGTGTGGTGGGAAATCCGGCCTCACAAAAGCGCGCAAACGCATCCTCGCGCAACTGGCACAGCCAGGGCAGGCTACGCCCAACCACACGCTTCTGCAGTTCGGTAAAGCTCTCCAGATAATTTTCCAATTGCTGAGTTGCTGTGATCACCAGGTTTCTTTCCTTGTCTTGGGCTAAGCGGGAGTCGCGTTTGCAGTCTCCATGGTGCTGTAACCCTTCTCTTCAAGTTCCAGCGCCAGTTCCGGACCACCGGAACGAACAATGCGTCCATCGAGCAGAACGTGGACGAAGTCGGGGACTATGTAGTTCAGCAACCGCTGATAGTGAGTTACCACGACCATGGCGCGCTTCGGGCTGCGCGTGGCTTCAATTCCCTTAGCCACAATCCTTAAGGCATCAATGTCCAGACCCGAGTCGGTCTCATCCAGGACGGCGAGCTTGGGCTCGAGGATCGCCATCTGCAGGATCTCGTTTCTCTTTTTCTCGCCACCGGAAAAGCCTTCGTTGACCGAACGGTTCATGAGCTTCTCGTCCATTTCGAGCAACTTCAGCTTTTCCCGGTATAAAGGCAGGAAATCCATGGCGTCCATTTCATCGAGCCCGCGATATTTGCGAATCGCATTCAGAGCGGAGCGAAGAAAATACGCGTTGCTGATGCCAGAAATTTCCACGGGATACTGGAACGCCAGGAAGAGGCCTTCGCAGGCTGCCTCTTCCGGTTTCATGGCGAGCAGGTCTTTGCCGTCCAGCCATATCTCACCCGCGGTGATGTTGTAAGCTTCGCGGCGCGCCAGGACCTGCGCCAGAGTGCTCTTGCCTGAGCCATTCGGCCCCATAATCGAGTGCACCTCACCCGCATTCACCGTGAGGTCGATCCCTTTCAGGATTTCGTGGTTGTCCACATTAACGTGCAGATTCTTGATTTCCAGCAAGCTTACAGAAACCATTCACGATCATGGAGACGGCATCTTCCGCCGTCAGCCCGCGCTGGCGCAGATAAAAAAGCTGGTCCTCGCCGATTTTTGAAGTGGAAGCTTCGTGCTCCATCTGGGCAGTAGAATTCTTGACCTCGATGTAGGGAAACGTATGGGCGCCGCACTTCTCGCCAATCAGAAGCGAGTCGCACTGGGTATAGTTGCGGGCACCGGTCGCGCCCTTCAGGATTTTCACCTGTCCACGGTACGTATTCTGGCCATGGCCGGCAGAGATTCCTTTCGAGACGATGGTGCTGCGTGTGTTCTTCCCAATATGAATCATCTTGGTGCCGGTATCGGCCTGCTGATAATTGTTGGTTAGCGCAACCGAGTAAAACTCGCCCACCGAGTTCTCGCCCTGCAGGATGCAGCTGGGATACTTCCAGGTGATGGCGGAACCGGTTTCCACCTGTGTCCAGGAAATCTTAGAGTTCACGCCCAGACATTTGCCGCGCTTGGTGACAAAGTTGTAGATCCCACCTTTGCCTTGCTTGTCGCCCGGATACCAGTTCTGCACGGTGGAATACTTGATCTGCGCATTATCCAGGGCGATCAATTCGACCACAGCGGCGTGTAACTGGTTTTCGTCGCGGATAGGCGCGGTGCAGCCTTCCAAATAGCTGACGGAGGCACCCTCGTCGGCGATGATCAGCGTACGTTCGAACTGGCCGGTTTCCGCAGCGTTGATGCGGAAATAAGTGGAAAGCTCCATGGGAC
Source organism: Acidobacteriota bacterium (assembly GCA_003225075.1). Lineage (GTDB taxonomy): Bacteria > Acidobacteriota > Terriglobia > Terriglobales > Acidobacteriaceae > Gp1-AA124. The sequence continues at coordinate 9,097 of QIAP01000152.1, forward strand.
AGCGCACGCCTTTCGGCACGTACACAAAAGACCCGTCAGTGAATACGGCGGCGTTCAGCGAGGCAAAGAAGTTGTCTGTATAAGGCACCACTGAGCCAAGATATTTCTTGACCAGCTCTGGGTGCTTCTGCACCGCCTCTGAAAATGAACAGAAAATGATTCCCAGCTCGGCGAGTTTTCCCTTAAAAGTAGTGGCTACAGAAACGCTGTCGAATACCGCATCAACCGCAACGCCTGCCAGCATCTTCTGCTCCGCCAGTGGAATACCTAATTTTTCATAAGTGCGCAGGATCTCCGGATCCAGTTCATCAAGGCTGTTCAATCCCGGCTTCTGCTTCGGCGCGGAATAGTAGGCGATATTCTGGTAATCGATCGGTGGGTATTTGATGTTTGCCCACTTCGGCTCCGCATCCGCCTTCTCGAGCAATGCCCAATGGCGGTAAGCTCTCAGACGCCACTCGAGCATGAATTCCGGCTCTTGTTTCTTGGCCGAGATCAGACGAATAGTGTCTTCGTTCAAACCCTTGGGGACCCGTTCTTCTTCGACATCAGTGACGAAGCCCCACTTGTATTCCCGTTCGGCTAGATCTCGGATTGTATCGACGTTCGTACTCATTGCATTCTCCCAGACACATAACCAATGGTTGGTACCAAATTCCCGCGCGCATCCTTGACGGTGATGAGATGTAAGGGCTGAATCAGATCGGAGAGGGTAACTTTGTCCAGCGCTCCTCGTATCACCTGGCTGATAATTCGTTGATTACTTTTGATGGGACAATAGCGCTCCAGGTCGCACAAACCCGTAACATCAGTACTACATTCCGTCAGCGCAATGGGACCTTCGATGGCAGTAACAATCTCAGCCACGGAGATATCACGCGGGTCTCGAGCCAGACTGTAACCACCCTTCATCCCGCGGTGCGAAACCAGCAAGCCGCCTCGCAAGAGTTCCTTCAAAAGCTTGCTGACCGTAGGCAGCGGCAGACGCGACTCCTGAGCCAATTCCCGCGCCCGAAAAAGGGACGAGCCGGGGTGACGAGCTATGCAGGTCATTAGAACCAGTCCGTAGTCTGTGAGCTTACCGAGTCTGATCATCTTTGTGCCCTCAACCGGCGACTCTCCGCCTCTGCCTCTATACAGTACTGTTTCAGTACTATTATTGTAAAGCACTGGGGCATGGGTTTCAAGCCGCGCAAGGTGCTCATTTTGGGGCGGAAGCGAGGAAAATCATTACTTGGTTTTTCGGACGATGCTGGGAGTTGACCTGCGATCTCCTGTATGGGGGACTGTAAAGCATTAAGAATCGGCACCGCGCAGAGAATCTCGCTGAACAAAATATGGAGGCTGAAATCCAGCCTCCTTCTTCATCACCCATATTATCGTTCTACAGCAAAACGCCCAAGGCTAGTCTAGTGACAAACCGCTTGCGGCCCGCTGAAAGCATTGAGGAACGTGTACTGGCCGTTTACCGCTCTGGAAGGAGTCTCGCGCGCAAACCAGGAGAAGAAAACCAGGTCCTCGGGGTGATAGGTGAAACCGTTCAAGGTCACGGTGAATGCACTGCCGGTTACCGGGTCGCCCACTTCAAGATTATCCTGGCAGCCCCCCACCTGTCCCACGTGTCCCCAAGCCGGCACGATGTTGTTGCCGAAGGGATCGTCCATCCACTCGCCCAATTCGTGGCTTAAAGCATGGACGTCTCGTATTCCCGCAGCCTGGAAAATTCCAGGGTCATTGTAGGTGGCCACTGCGTACGTCTGGTTGCTAGCGGTTGAGCTGTGATAGCCCAGCACGCAGCAACCTCCTCCAATCGTCTCGAATACATCATAGGCGATGAAGAGAGGCAAACTGGTGGGCGGAATCCCCAGTTTGGTGATGAGCCCCTGAGCAATGTTGTCAAAGTAATTGATGTCGACGGTGCCGACCTGCTGATTACCGCAAAATGCGCCGATCAAGCCGCCAACCGCGGGCGGAACAACAATCGTCTGGCCGGCGGTGGTGGAGACTGGATTAAGCTTCACATGGTAACCCGGAGAAGTAGTGCTCACGTCACTCCAGAAGTTAGCGCGCTGGAATGCATCAATATATTGAGTGGTCCCGACGTTGGTCACTCCTACTACGAAAGGAGCAGCCCTGAGCAGCGGCGAACTTTTGATCCGGAAAAGAGCACTCTGAGTGTCACCGCAGGCGATCTGTCCCGGACGGATCACAGTGCTGCCGAATTGGAACCGGATGGGAATGATCACAACCGGAATCTTGGTTGCGACGGAACCGGAAGCCGGATTGGTTCCGACCATAGCGTAGTTGAAGGTACTGCCATTGAATTTGAAACTGCTGCTCCACAGCGGAACGTTGGTCGCAACCGCCGCTTGTTGCAGGGCCTCTTCTGAGTTGCCGCGGGGGATGACGACAAAAACTGGCTTGCCGGGTGCGTGCCGCTGTTGAGTTGCTGTTTCCTGCCCTTGAGCGCTGCTACTAAAAGCAGCGGCACACAGAACGAATAAGCAGGTGAGTAATTGCGCGGTTGTTCGATTCACTCCTCGATATGTCCTCATGTTCCTCTCTAGTTTGGGAATGGAAAATTCAGATTTTGATGCGGGTCCGACAAACCACACCTGTGTTCTCACGATTGTTCTCTGGGATACAAACTCGGCAATTCGGGGAAGTTGACGAGACAAGAAGCACTCGGATTTTCGTCAATGCGGTTTCTCTTGTCAAGAAAAATCGATGTGTAGCGTCCGAACAGGATCGCTGAAACCCGCTCCAGACGCCGAAATTAGCCGCTCCGAGGTGGCGTAACTCTTTGACTGAGTCAAATCCGATCACCTCCCAGTGACGAGGTGAACAATCTTGCACATTTCTTCGGCAGCTACTTGGGCAATGCTGGCAAGGGCCCTCTGGTCGTCACCCATGCCAAGCCTGAAGCAGCGAGACGTCTCCCTGAATAAGTGTGTCTTTAAGGTTTGAAATGGTGGGCAGTGCAGGACTCGAACCTGCGACCTCCTGCTTGTAAGGCAGGCGCTCTAACCAACTGAGCTAACCGCCCTGACCCCTGGATACGCACCCGTCAGTTGCATCGGATA
>QIAP01000153.1 GCA_003225075.1 Acidobacteriota bacterium
AACTGGCAAATCTATGCGCTGCAAACGGAAGAGGAGCGGGGCGAGGGCGGCTTCGCTTTGCCGCTCGACATCCGGGATTCCAGCAACATTACCTTAGCGAACCTGCACATGTATCGCGTCGTAAGCAGCTATCAACCCTTCCCGTATGCGATCACAGTTACAAACTCCAGGAACATACGGTTTCGCAACGTGCACTGCTACAGCGACAGCAAAGTGTCCTTCGACACCACAGTCTACGATCAAGCCCACAACACCGAGATCCGGCAGCGCGAATTCGCCTGGTTGACGATTTCCGGTGCTGCGCCTCAAATCGGCCCGAAGGAACCTTCCCCAATTCTTGCCGAGGGCGCGAAGCTGGAGAAAGTCGCGAGTGGCTTCTTCAATATCTCCGGTGGAGCTGTTGACCGGTCCGGAAGTGTTTATTTCGTAGACGCCAAGTGGCAAATCATCTATCGCTGGTCCGCCGCGACTCGCCAACTGTCGAAGGTTCGTGACCATCCGCTGGACCCGGTTCAACTGTTTTTTGATAAGGCCGGGGATTTGATTGTGGTCTCGTATGCGGGAATGGGAACGGTGTACAGCTTCAAACCCGACACGCAGGATGACGACATTGCGCTGCTGAAAGCTGTGCCGGCGGCGCCGCGCCCGGGAATGACTCCGGTTCTGCCGGTCGACTACTGGAGAAACGAAAACGATTTCCTCGAAGCGATTCCCGTAAAGCTGCCCTATCAGTTCGTCTCTCCGGATGGAACGACTTTCCTTCCTGCAGCAGAGGACTTCGTAAGCGGGGAACTCTACTATGGTTCGAAGTTGAACAATACACTGCGAGCTTTTGGCCTCGCCCCCGCAGTTGCGGGCCAGCCCTATTACGTTTCCGATGAGAACGGAGAGAAGACCTATGTCGCCAGCATCGGCGCCGACGGAGCAATCTCGAACTTGAAGCTCTTCGCGGAACAGGGCGGAGAAAGTGTGACGGTCGACGCCACGGGCAACGTCTATATTGCTGCCGGACAGGTGTTCGTGTACAACCCATCAGGCAATCTGATCGATACCATCGACATTCCAGAACGGCCCTCGCAATTGTTGTTTGGGGGTAGCGATGGCAGTACTTTATTCATTCTTGCGCGTAGCTCCTTATACGCCGTCCAAACCCGTTACAAAGGGCGTTAAATTACTAATCTCTTTTCTGAGGAGACCGACATGGCACGCCAAACCTCGCGACGGAATTTTCTCGGACTTTCAGCTCTTGGACTGGCCGCAACGGTTGTTCCCGGCGAATTGGTCCGGCCGGCAGTAGCAGCGAGCGAACTTACAAACGAAACCTCAAATGTCCGTCCCGATATTTCTATCTGGGTCACGTCTGGCGACGAACGTTTTGCCGCCGCTCCCAAGGCCACCTGGCGTCCGGCCTCGGGAATGGCTGGGAACGATCAGCTCCGGTTGAACCCCAGCGTAAAGTTCCAACAGATATTGGGATTTGGGGGCGCCTTTACCGACGCAGCCTGCTACAGCTTCAATCGGCTCTTGCCTGCCGAGCGAGAGCAACTGTTTCACGAACTGTTCCATCCCTCGGAGATGGGGCTGAGCGTCGGCCGCATCTGCGTCGGATCGAGCGATTACTCGACGAAACTTTACAGCTACGATGACGGTGAAGCCGATCCCGACCTGACGCGATTTTCCATCGCGCACGACCGCGAATTCATTCTTCCTGTGCTGCGCCAGGCGCGCCAGGCGAATCCTGACATGTTCCTCTTTTCATCTCCCTGGAGTCCGCCCGGCTGGATGAAGTTCAATGGCACAATGCTCGGCGGCTCGATGCGCAATCATTACTTCGCGGTTTACGCGAAATACTACTTAAAGTTTCTGCAAGGGTATGCCGCCGAAGGCGTGCCGGTACAAGCCCTAACCACCCAGAACGAAGTAGATACCGATCAGGATGGCAAAATGCCCGCTTGCATCTGGGGACAGGAGTACGAAATTCAATTTGTGCGCGACCATCTCGGTCCGCTGTTGGCAAGCAGCGGGCTCCCGACCAGGATCTGGCTTCTGGACCATAACTACAATTTGTGGGGACGTGTCGTGTGCTCACTCGAGGACGACAAGCTTCGCCAATACGCGCATACGGTCGCGTGGCACGGCTATGCAGGCACGCCCGACATGATGAGCAAGGTCCATGATGTCTATCCGGAAGTAGAGATGCATTGGACCGAAGGCGGCCCCGACTATACCGATCCCGGTTATTTGACGGATTGGTGCAAATGGGGCGGAACTTTCAGCGACGTGCTGAACCATTGGTGCCGCTCCATCACGGCATGGAACCTGGCTCTCGATGAGCATGGCAAGCCGAACATTGGACCGTTTCCCTGCGGCGGCGTGGTAACCATCAATTCGCAGACCAGGGAGATCACGCGTAGCGGACAGTACTGGGCCTTTGCGGGACCTGCAAGGACGATCGAACTGCGGCTCGCGAATATGGTGGCGTCGGTGCCATTGAAGGCAAATTCAGTGACCACTTTGGCTTGGAGGTAGTTTATCCAACTCATCGTGATTTGACATTGCCGGAACTGCGGAGTAGGGTAGGGCGGCTTTTCAGACTGTCCCACGAAAACTTAAGGAGAGAGCAACATGCGAGTGCAAATAGCGCTTTGTAGTGTGGCGTTGTGCCTCGGTCTCGCCCCCATCGCCCTGGCACAAGATGCGGTCAAGGTGGATCCCAAGCATTACACGGTGGTGAGCGAGAACGACCAGGTACGGATTCTGAAGGTGCACTACGGAGAGCACGAGAAGTCAGTCATGCACAGCCATCCCAACTCGGTGGCGGTGTTCCTAAACGACTCCAAGGGGCAGTTCTCTTTTCCGGACGGGAAAAAGCAGGACTTTACCGCCAAAGCAGGCGACGCGCAGTACGAAGACGCCGTCACTCACTTGCCGGAGAACACTGGCGACAGTGGACTGGACCTGATTTTGGTCGAACTGAAAGGCCATGCGGGCAAAGCGAAATCGACAATGAAATCTAAAATGAAATAAGAACGCTGGGTTCATCGTTGCGCCATCACAAGCTCGGGTTTCTGCAGTGGAGTTCTGCAAGTTGTCTTATCGTTGACAGGCCGCGCTGCTCCTCATGCTGCGGCATGTTTCAGAAAGTGACTCGCACCCCGAGTTGTAGCTGGCGTGGCGGCGAGATGATATCGCTTGGCTTGCCGAACCCTGGTCCGGGGGCCTGCAACGTTCCGCATGTCGGCGGCCCGACGTTCGTTGGACATCCTGAAATCAAAGCTCCGTTGTAGGATTCCGCGTCGAAGTTGGGATGGTTGACCACGTTGAACAGGTCTACCGTCGGGCTGATCTCCACCCGCTCGCCGATGTGGAACGGACGTGAGAGGCGCGTATCCCAAATATAGGTCGGTGCGGCCCGTCCTGCGTTGCGACCAACTCCTGGCGGACGATCTTTGAAGTGGCCATCTCCATTGTCGTCGCTGCCGGTAGTGATGTTGAACGGACGCCCGCTTTGCAGGGACAAGATGTTGGCGGTCTGGAAACCCCAGGGCAGGTTAATGATTCCGCTCAGCACGAAGCGATGGCGTGCATCTCGCAGGGTTGGCCCTTTATCGGCAAAAATGTTGTTACTGTCTTGTGGGACGCCGGGCTCGAAGATGTCGTCGGACAAACCAACGGCTTTCGACAACGTGTAAGAAAGTTGGAACTGAACGCGCTGGTCCAGGTTCTTACGCGCACTCACCTGTAGTGCGTTGTAGTGGCTGATATTGGTGGTCTGGAAGCTGGTGAAAAGTCCCAGAGACGGAAACGGCGCCACCCTGGTTGCGCTCTGTGGATTCAACTCCCGGCTCATCCAGCCGTGAATTCCCAGGATGTGGACGTAGCTTGCGTCGAGAACAACGCCCCAAGGCAACTGTTGTCCCACACCGGCCGACCACTGTTCCGTATAGGGCTGGCTGACATGACCGTCAATGGCGTTGCCTCCCGGTGGTGGCGGCGGGCCAAGAAACGCCGGATCATTCACATCGGGCTGAGTTGGCCCGAACCCGGCAATGAAGTACTTCACACCATTGAACGTACGATCGATGTAGCCGATCTCCCACGGCGTCGAGTCGTAGAATATGCCGAAGGCCCCGCGCAGCACGGTCTTACCGTTACCGCGGGGATCGTAGGCGAAGCCCACGCGCGGGCCGAAGCTGAGCTTAGGATTCTTGCGCGTCCGGCTATCGAAGAATGGGGCGGTTCCTTCGAGCGGTTGTTTGAATCCCGCGTCAATGAAGCCGCTTTCAAACTCATACCGCATGCCGAGGTTCAAGGTAAGCCGCCGGTTTACCTTCCAATCGTCCTGGACGTAAAAAGCTGTCTGCCAGGCGGTGCTGCCTTTTTCCAGCGTCGAACCAATTCCCCGCAATCCAAAGAACGCCGAAGGCGGCAGAGAGGTGGTGCAACTGGTGGGCGTGGAACATGTGATGGTTGGATCATCCTGAGAGAAGAAGAAAGAAGTATTCTTCACCAGATCAAACAGCGCGTTGTACTTGATGCGCGGATTCAGGTCGGCGCCAAACTTGATGCTGTGCAGCCCGTGAAAGTTAGCCTGAGTCGAGAAATCGTCACGGAACTGCAGCCGGTCTTGTTGGACGTTCTGGGGGGTGGATGCGTTCTGCCCTATGACAACCGAAGGAAACCGCAGGTTAATGCCCAGGCTGGTGGGTTTCAGATTGTTGATGAAGCGATTGAACTGCACGACAAACTGGTTGAGCGTGCGGTTGGAGATAAGGGAAGTTTGTGTGGCCTGCCACGAGATGTTTTCGTTAGTCGCAACCTGGAAAGCGCTATCCGCCGGTGAGCCGCCAAACAGCAGGTTGGGATCAACGCGAAGTCCTTCTCGCGAAGTGTTGCGCTGGAAGGTCGCTCGCAAGCTCAGAGTCTCTTCCGGACTGAAGTGGTGATCGAGTTTGGCCGCCATGAGTAGATCGCGGAAGGGCGCTGGAAACGAGCCTTCGAATTGCGGGTAGACGCCGCCAGTATCCACAGTTTGCGCTTTCTGCTGCCGATTTCGTTCGATAGCATAGAAGCCGAATGTCTTGTCCTTGATGAATGGTCCGCCTACGGCGCCGCCAAACTGTTCGCGGTCGAAGTCAGGTTTCTTCCTCTCGAAAAATCCGTTTGCCTGCAGGTTCTTCTGGCGGTAAAGCAGAAAGCCGCTTCCGTGCAACGTGTTGGTACCGGACTTGGTGACGACATTGATGAACGGACCCGCCGAGTGGCCGTATTCGGCGGAGTACTGGTTGGAAATGACCTGAAACTCCTGGATGGCATCTTCCGGCACCAGGCCTACGGGGCCGCCAACGATGTTGTCATTGAAATTGCCGCCATCCACGCTGATGGCGGAACTGCGCGCCGTCGCTCCGCCCGCGACCACACCGCCATATAGACGCTTCGTCGGATCGTAGGACGGGGAAGGTGCCACGCCCGGTATCAGGTTTGCAAGTTGTTGAAAGTTTCGGTCGTTAATGGGTAGATCCGCGATCTGCTGTTGCGAAACCGGCTGCTCGATCTGCGACGTGGAAGTGTCTACCTGCGTTGCCAGGCTCGAGACTTCCACTTTTTCGACCAACCCCGGGAGCTTCATCCCGAAATTCGCGGTTACGGTATCGCCAACGGTGAGAGTGACTCTCAGTAGCTCATTCGCAAAGCCGCTCTTCTGCGCTTGAACTTCGTAGGGTCCGATGGGCAGGAAGCTAAAACGATAGAAGCCATCGACGTTGGTTTGGGTGGTACGCCTGACGCCAGTATCCAGGTTTCTGGCCGTGATTGTCGCCCCGGTAACCACCGCGCCGCTCGCATCGGTGGCCACACCCTGTAAGTTGGCTGTGACCTCCTGGCTGCGTACCGCAAGCGCGCTACAGCAGACTACGATTGACAGCAGAGCCCACGTTCGACGGTTCATTGTTTGCTCTCCCGATTTCACTGCAGGCTAGATCTTCCGTCTGACCTCTAAAACGAAAGCATTGTATACCCGTGTCGAAGCCGCGATGTGAATGCAAAAATCCCCAGCAGTCCACGCGTAGCGGTGGTACTAATCCGCCGCCCGCATGTCCTTCACGCGCTGCAAGAGATCTTGAAAGCGCTGGTCGGTCCGAAGAGGGTCGAAAACCGGTTGGAAAGTCAGGTCGTAGAGCATCATTCGGGAGTGTCCCTGGTAAACCCTTTCAAGACATTCCAATGCCTTGTCCCGATTACCAAGTCCGGTATAAACGACGGCTAGAAAATATGGAGAGTTAGAGTCCTGATCGGCATGTTGCTTTAGCGCGACGAGTATCTTTTGAGCCTGCTGGGTAACACCAGCCACGGCATAAACGTAACCCAGGGTTGCCGGAGCCGCGGGATCGTCGGGAAAGAGATCCATGGCCCTACGAGCTTCAGAAATCGCTTGAGAGGATGCTCCAATCTGCATGTAGGCAAGGGCCATAACGCGATGGGCCTCCCCGAAGTTGGGGTCGAGCTCGATAGCCTTGCGAAGCTGGGTGATGGCTCGTTCGGGGTGCCGTGAATCGTACAAAAGCTTGCCTTCGTCTGAGTTGATGATGAGCGATAGCGGATCGAGCTGCCGGGCGCTTTCGATCTCCGCGAGGGCCTCGTCGTGCCGGTTTGTGCGCCATAAATAGAAAGCATTCCAATGGTGAGCGGTGGCGTAGTTGGGATTCAACTGCAGGGCTCGTTTGAATTCACGGTCGGCGCCGGGCAAGTCCGAATAAAAGAGGCTGACCAGGCCGAGGGTGGTGTGAGCTTCGGGGAGTTTTTCGTCAAGTTGAAGGGCGCGTTGCGCAGCGGTCCTGGCTTTGGGAAAGGTTTCCGTGGCTGGCACCGTGCTGTAATAAGGGAGGACCGCGTAAGCGTCGGCCAGGCCGGCGTAGGCGGGCGCATATGCCGGGTTTCGACTGATGGCCTGCTGGAAATAGTCGATTGCCTTGTTCAAACCGGCTTGGTTGCGCTTGTTCCATTGGTAGCGGCCAAGAAGGCAAAGCTCATAGACCTGCGGATCGACGCTGCGGGCGCTGGTCACCGTCGCCCGTTGTTCCGCGGTGAGAGTAAGACTGATCTGCTTCGCGATGTTGCGCGTGACGTCGCTTTGCAGTTTCAAGATATCGCGACGGTCGCTGTCGTAATTCTCTGCCCAGAGATGAGTCTGGTCGCGGACATCAATAAGTTGGGCGCTGATCCGCACCCGATCGCCCCACAGGCGCAGGCTGCCTTCCAGCACATAATTCACGCCGAGCTCGCGTCCAATCTGTTTAACCGGTTTGTTGGTTCCTTTATAGGTCATGGCCGAGGTGCGAGCGATTACGCCTAACTGTTGCGGATTGAGGCCGCCGAGCTGGGTAATCATTTCTTCCGTGAGTCCGTCGCTGATAAATTCCTGCGCGCGGTCGCCAGTGAGATTGGAGAACGGTAGCACGGCCAGCATCACTTTCCCGATGGGAGGGGCTGACCGGGCGGCGTAACTTCTCCAGGAGACGTAAGCTGTCGCGAACAGCACCAATAGACTTGCGAGGGCGAGAATCCAACGACCCAGCGACCGCGCAGAGCGGACCGGCGTAATTGGCCGGGCTAAAGGTCTGTGCTCTACTGCTTTGTCGAGAGCACTAGCTGGGGCTGCGGCCGAATCGGTCCGCTCCATCACCGGGGCGACGAATCGGTAACCGTACTTAGGGACGGTTGCGATGTACTCGTTACCCTCAGAGCTATCCCCCAAAGTCTTGCGAAGGACGTAAATGTTGCGGGTGAGGGTACCTTCGGCAACAAATGTGTCTGGCCAAATCTCTTTTAGCAGCCTGTCTTTTTCCAGGGTATGACCATGATGCTCGACCAGCAGCCGGAGCGTATGGAATACTTTGGGAGTGAGTGCAACCAACTCGCCATTGCGGAAAAGCAGGCGATCCCTGGGCTCCAGACGGAATTCCCCAAACTCGTAGGAATGATTGGCCAGCATGGGGATGCCCCCGACCAAAATCATCAGAAAAATATCAGATTTCGGTCAGGACTTCCAATCTGCAGACAGGGTAAATCTTGGCACAGGCAGAGCACTGCCTAAGTGCGAGGCCACGTAGCCGGGGTTCACATGGGAGGGAAACGTGTTTAGAAGAGTCGCTTTCGTAATTGCTGCGGTTTCGTGTTTATTTCTTGGGGCGTGGGTCGTGCAGGAGTCCAAACCGTCCGATGCAGGGGCGCCGAAAGCTGCAACCCCGGCCGACGGATACACCGTACACGTCACGGCACCGCACCTGGTAAACGGACATGTGATGGGACCTTACCATCACTATTGCAAGGTGCTGGCACCGGACCCCTATATTGTCTGCCAGATCTACGACTCAGCCGACCCGAATGGGACCTTGTCGCAAATTGAGTTCATCATAGCCAAAAAGCTTACCCGGCCCGCGGTCAACCTGAACGACTGGAACAGGCTGTGGCATGACCACACGGTGGAAATTGCCGGAGGCCGCGTGCAGGTGTTGGACCTGCCGCCAGATAAGGCGAAGGAAGTCGCTGACCTGGTGTCCACGACCGATGGGATCATTTACAACTTTGACTTCGATGGCAAGCTGCCCAATGGCAAAATCACCATGGCGCAGGCGGTCGGTCATAAGCCGCTCAGTGCGTCGGAATACGAACAGAGTAAGAAGGGGACGACCGGAGGTCCCGGCTCACATTAGTTGACGGATAAAAGGCGAATGACCTTGGATTTCCGTAATGCTGAGCTTATCGCTCGCCTCAGGCTCGGGGACGTTGATGGGTAATTTTTTGTTCCTGCCTAGATGGCATCAATTCCGGTCACGCTTTGTCCAATGATCAGTGTGTGGATGTCGTGGGTGCCTTCGTAGGTCTTCACCGATTCCAAGTTCGCCATGTGGCGGAAGATCGGGTACTCGTCGGCCACACCATTGGCGCCGAGAATATCGCGCGAGAGACGGGCGCACTCCAGTGCCATCCACACGTTGTTTCGTTTGGCCATCGAGATGTGCTGGTGCCCGGCTTTTTCCTTGTCTTTTAAGCGTCCCACTTGCAGTACCAGCAGTTGCGCCTTGGTAATTTCGGTGATCATCCACGCCAGTTTTTCCTGTACTAGTTGGTGCGAGGCGATCGGTTGATCGCGGAACTGTTTGCGGAAGAGCGAGTATTGCAGGGCGCAATCGTAACAGGCCATAGCCGCACCCACCACGCCCCAGGCGATCCCATAGCGCGCCTGGTTCAGACACATCAGCGGAGATTTCAAACCATCACTGTCAGGCAGAAGATTTGATTCGGGGATGTGGACGTCCTGCAGCGAGAGGCTGGAAGTCACCGAGGCGCGCAGCGACCACTTGCCGTGGATGTCTTCAGCGCGGAAGCCGGGGCGGTTGGTCTCGACGAGGAAGCCGCGGATCTTGTCGTCCTCCTCTTCATTCTTGGCCCAAATGACAGCCACGTCGGCGATCGAGCCGGAGGTGATCCACATCTTCTCGCCGTTAAGGACATATTCCTTTCCGGCTCTGCGGGCGCGAGTGCGCATGCCGCTGGGATTGGAGCCGAAATCGGGCTCGGTGAGTCCGAAGCAACCGAGCTTTTCACCTTTCTGCATTGCCGGCAGCCATTGCTGCTTTTGTTGTTCGCTGCCGAAAGCGTAGATCGGGTACATCACTAGGGCCGATTGCACGCTGACGAACGACCGCACGCCACTGTCGCCGCGCTCGAGTTCCTGCGTCATCAAGCCGTATTCCACATTTGACATGCCAGCGCAGCCGTAGCCTTTGAGACTGGCGCCGAAGAATCCCAGGTCAGCCATCGGCTTCACCAGTTCGCGGGGGAAGCGGCCGGCGCGATTGCATTCCTCGATGATAGGAATGAGATTGTCTTCGATGAATTTTCGGGTAGTGTCGCGGACGAGCCGCTCCTCGTCGCTGATAAGCGCGTCGAATTCGAGGAAATCCACTCCCCGAAATTTGATGGCCATAACGTTCTCTTTCTTAGGTTGCTCGCTTGTTTGATCGTCTTATTTGCCAGCGTGTTTTCTCGCTGCGAATGGTGAAGGAATCAGGCAGGAGGAAACTTTAGAAGGTAGCAGAGGGGTGGTGAGGCGTCAAACAAGGCAACAGTAGGCCCGCCCGCTTCATAAACGCGGCTCCCTGGGGTCACACTGCACATTTTTGCAGCCCGATGCTTTCAGTTCCCTGTAATCCTTAGAATTCACACACGTCTGGGCGGCCCATCGTTGGCATGAAAACTGCTTCAATAGCTACCAAAGATGTACCGGCTCAGACCCAAGGCGTTCGGCAGGCTCAAGTGTCTGGCGGCGATCCTTCTGAGCACGGTTGCATGGGCAGAGCGGATGGCTCCACTCCCCACTTGGCAGCAGGAAACTCCGCCATCGTTTTGGCTGCAGCAGAACGCGGCTAGTGCAAATACCTGCCCTGACGATTTCAACTTCGCCCCCACCAATGCGTCAAATCCCCTTCCGGATGGAGTGCCCGACGGCCTTGCCTCATCCCCGAGTTCTTCCTACTTACATCTGAGTGGACAACAAAAGTTTGCTCTATTTCTCAAGCGCAGCTACGCACCGACGACTTTTGCTTCTGCGGCATTCGACGGAGCCTACTCTCACGTTATTCATGACTGGCCTGCCTATGGACAGGGGGCAGAAGGATTCGGTAAACGATACGGCGCCACCCTCGCGAATGCCGAAGCCGGCAGCTTTTTCCAGGGATTTCTGATGCCTTACCTGCTCCGCCAGGATCCAAGGTACTGGCCTTCGAAAGAGGCGAGCCCCTTCTCCCGCGCAATGTATGCGACCAGTCGCGTGCTGATCACGCGATCGGATTCTGGTAAGGACACGTTCAACTCATCTTTGCTGGTCGGTACGGTGCTTTCCAGGATGCTATCCAACGCCTACTATCCGACGCAGCAATGGCGACTGGAGCCGACTATGAGTGGTATGGGCGGGGCACTACTCTCCGACCTTCAGGCCAACCTGATGCGCGAGTTTGGCCCTGACATTCAGCGTTTTATCCGGAAGCATGAACCGGGAGCAATGAAACGTCTGAAAGATCGTGTATTTCCTTAACTGGCCACACTTGTCTGAACCTCGAGAGCGATCGCGGGACTGGTTTTAGAATATTCCCACCCTTTGGGAAGGCCGCAAGACAACCGCAACAACCTTACTGTAAAATCCTTGCAGGCGGAAAAAAGTGCTCGGCATCTTCAATGTGAAGTCCTAGAGCCCAATCCTTACCAGGCACCGCCTACCGCACATTCAACCATCGAGAGATTTCGAGGCTGAATTGTGCGACTGCGAATGAGACCAGGAGAGAACAATGCCCAAGATCGCAAAGACTGCGGACCGCAAGAAGGTGATGGACACCTCCAAGAGCACCGACTGCCCCAAATGTGGCAAGCCGACTCGTATTGTGAAACGGGTAAAGGATCGGGAACGCGGCGTTCCGGGCGGGATTTTTATATCGTGCTCAGCTTGTGAATTCTGCGAGAAGCTGTAATCAGGACTCTGCACGTTTTCCAGAGCCGCTGATTCAGAAGCTTATCTGCCCCAAAATGGCTCTGGTTTCGGCTGCCGGATCGGCGGCTTCCGTGATCGGTCTTCCCACAACAATATGAGTGGCGCCTGCGGCGATAGCTTCAGCCGGAGTTACTACCCGCACTTGGTCACCTCGGCCGCTGCCGGCCGGTCGAACACCCGGCGTAACGATTAAGAAGTTGCCATCAAGCTCACTGCGTAGTTCTGAGGCTTCTTGCGCCGAAGCCACGACACCGTCACAGCCATCCGCAATCGCCAATGCCGCAAGCCGCAACACCTGGTCCACAACTTTGCCACGCACGCCTATCTTTTCCAAATCGTTATCATCAAGACTGGTGAGCACGGTGACAGCGAGGACCTTCAACGAACCATTCCGGGAAGATGGAACGGACCTCCGGGCGGCGTCCACTGCGGCTCGAAGCATCTTGCCCCCACCGCTGGCATGGACCGTCAACATGCTTACACCCAGCTTCGCGGCCTCCCGTACCGCGGCCCCCACGGTGCTGGGAATGTCGTGATATTTCAGATCAAGAAAAACACGGTGGCCCGACGCCACCAAGTCGCGAACGACCTGCGGGCCCTCAGCAGTAAATAACTGCTTGCCAACTTTGTAGGTGAAAGCGGAATCCCCTACTGCCGCTACAATCTTTTGAGCGGCGGCAGCAGAGGAAACATCCAAGGCAACAATCAATCGTTCTCGAGGATCGAGCATGCCGGGAAAAGTGTAACCCAGCACTCTGGATCCAGGGGGAAGGTAAGAGAATTACGGCAATGGCGGCGCCGGTCGATCCATAGCGATGGTATCGGCATGGACCAAGTCCAGGCGGACCCGTTGCAGCCCCTGGCTCTTGAAATCAAGGGCTCTCGCAACGTTGTAGGACACGTCGATGATACGGCCGTCAATCACGGGACCGCGATCATTGATGCGAACCACCACGGTCCTGCCATTGCGCAGGTTTGTTACCTGGACATAGGTGCCTAAAGGCAGGGTCAGATGCGCCGCGGTGAACTGATACATATCGAAGGGCTCGCCGCTGGCTGTGGTCTTGCCATGAAACTGTTTGCCGTACCAGGAAGCCGTACCTACCTGGTAGGGTTTCTTGGCATGGTGCTTATTCTGCAACTGCAGGGTTTTTGCAACCCTGCCTTGGGTGTAACCAGACTCCGAGCTGTTCGGCCTTGGGGCGGCTCCGGCTCCGAGGCTGGCAACGGACAAAACGACCGCCAGTCCATGAGCTATTCGTCGCATTCAATCACCTCGCATCTCTAAGTCGATCTCCCCCACCGCTGAACCGAGTCTTCAGATGCTATTGGCGGGCCAATGGTGTGTCAACCTCTAAAACGAGGTAACTTGATAACTCTAAAGTAATTAACGCATCTAATAACTCCTTATTACGCTTAGAGAAAGGGCTAACATCTGATAGCACACAAGGAGTTGACTATTTACTATTAAGTAATCCTATTTTGAACCAGAGGTGTGCAATTTTTCCAAGCCCTTTGGACTCAGCGACTTTCCTTTAAGTCTTTACAACTCTCATAAGCGCAACGACTTACGGGGAGGAACCAGCTAAATAGATATTACTAACGATTGTACGAGCGAGTTATCCAACCTGCCCATTCAAGCTCGCCCTTGAATACAAGGTATTTTCCGATCCAGGCAAAAACATTTTCATGAAACATTTTGCGTGGCGTCCGCTTTCCGCTACATTTCGGACATGACCCAAACACCACCGGTGGTGCTGACAATCGCTGGGTTTGACCCGTCTTCGGGAGCGGGCGTGACCGCTGATATCAAGACAATTGCCGCTCACGGTTGCTACGGCGTTGCGTGTATCACGGCTCTCACTGTGCAATCCACGGCAGGAGTAGTACGAGTCGAGCCGGTGGGCGCAGATTTGGTCCTGGAAACACTAAAGGAACTCGCGTCCGATATAGAGATCTCGGCGGTCCACATCGGAATGCTCGGGTCTGTCAAAGTCGTAAAGGCGGTAGCCGACTTTCTGGAAGGGGAGAAGTTAGAAAACGTAGTGCTGGACCCTATCCTGAAGTCCTCGTCTGGAGCCGACCTACTCGACTCAAGCGGGGCCAGACTGATGATCGAAAGACTGGTGCCGCTCGCCACTATATTGACACCCAATGTAGATGAGGCGTCGGCAATGACGGGAGTTGCCGTGGGAAATCCTGACCAAATGAAGTCAGCTGCTCTGAAACTGCATTCCCTGGGAGCTGCAGCCGTCGTGGTCACCGGAGGTCATTTGGAAAAAGCGATCGATTTGCTCAGCTTCACCAGCAAGCGTGGCGTGCAACAGGAAATCTTCAAATCTGAACGCCTGCGCTCGAACTCCACGCATGGGACCGGCTGCGCTTTTGCTAGTGCCATCGCATGTCATCTGGCATTAGATAGAGGCATTCCTGAGGCCGTACTACTCGCGAAGGCTTACATCACTGCTGCGATCAGCAATGCATACTCACTGGGACGCGGCACCGGGCCAGTGCATCATCTTTATCGCATGCACCAGACGGCGCGGCGAGTAAACGTGCCTGACCCCGAGCCCGTGCATTAGGCAGGGCGTAAATACGCCCCAGAATAATTCGGATGGGAACACATGGTTTTTGAATAGAGCGGAAGGTTAGGGATCTACAATCTACTTCGAAGACTTCTTCAGCAAGATGCCGGCAATGAAGGCCGCCACAGCGGCGAGCAGCCACTGGATGCGCCAGATTTGAACTGCCTGCCAGTCGAGCACCGTTTGGGCAGTGAAATAGAAGCCGACCGCAATTGCAAATAACACGCAGCCTATGCCAATAATGAATACTATCAACGAGCCGGTGGAAAGGCCGATTCGATCCTTGATGCTCTGAAATTCCAGGTGGCGAGCCCAGTGGTGAACAGAAGAACTGTCCGCCTGACTGGCGCGTGTCGTCCCACAGATGTGACAGAAGCGAGCGCCCACCATGAATTCGGAGCCGCAACCGTCACAAACGTCGACCAGGCCCGAGGGAGCTTTGGCCATGGGAGTGACTGGCGCAGCAGTTACAACCGGGGGACGCCAGAACTCCTGCTCTACATTGTCGGCAACATCTGCCATTACCTACCTCCGATTAAGATTCGCCGCAAGCCAGGGGCCAAAACGAATCAGGAAAACTGACCGTAGAATCAATGGGTTAAGAGGCGACCTTGGATATTCTCCAAGAATGCCCCGGCAACAATTACCTTATTTCCGGGAAAGCTTCATTGGCTGGAGCGATTATAGGGGCGAACTGAGTGAATCCAGACTGAGGGTAAAGTGACCTTCTTGATTCCCCGTGATCGGGTAAACTGACAACAGGGCTCTGGTTCGATTATTGATGCACCTCCTGAACAAAGTGATTACGGGCGCCTCTTTTAATCTCGCAATAGCCTGTCTGTTGCTCATGTCCGCTGGCAACGCCCCGGTTTCATCGGCTCAGGCCACTGCACCGAACAAGGCGACAGCCGAACCTCGCCCCCACGATCCTCTCATCGATAGTGGCTTTGAGCACTTCTACAATCTTGAATACGACCAGGCCATCCAGGATTTTGAGCGCGCTCTCGAGAAGCATCCTAACGATCCCCTCATGGTGAACCATGTAACCACCGGAGTGCTGATGCGCGAGCTCTACCGCATGGGGGCGATGAATACCGGTGAGTATGCCAACGACAGTTTTGTGGGCCAGGCTCATCGCCCGGCTGACCCGAAGGCGAAGGAGCGGATCAAGGCACTCGTTCAGCGTGCGGAGAAACTTGAGGACCAACGCCTCAGCGCCAATCCCAACGATGCTGACGCTCTCTACGCCCGCGGCGTGACCCGAGGACAGTTCGCCACCTATACCGCTCTGGTAGAGCGGGCTTGGTTTTCGGCGTTGCGTAATGCAGTCGGCGCACGTCACGATCACGAGCGGGTATTGGAGTTGGCTCCCAACTACACGGACGCCAAACTGGTGGTCGGCGCCCACAATTATGTGATGGGAAGCTTGCCTTGGGGTGTGAAAGTAGCCGTCTCCCTCGTCGGGTTGAGTGGCAGTAAAGAGAAGGGGCTCCAATATCTCAACGAAGCAACGAACTCGACAGACGAGATCGGAGTGGACGCCAAGGTGGTGTTGATGCTGTTCCTGCGACGGGAGCGCCGTTATGACGAGGCGCTGAAGATTGCCCGCGGCCTGATTCCCAGGTATCCGCAGAACTTGTTGTTCGCGGTGGAAGAAGGCAACTTGCTGCGTGCCTCCGGACACAACCCGGACGCGGCGGCAGTCTATCGCCGAATATGGCAGGCAGGACGCGAAGGTCAATATCCGGGTCTCCACTATGAACTCGCGGCGCTCGGCCTGGGCGACCTGCTTCGCAACCAGAAGGACTACCAGGATGCGGCGGCCGCTTACGAACTCGTAAGTGAAGCGCCGCAACCTGATCGCGAGTACCTCCAGAAGGCTAATTTGGGCGCCGGAGAGATGTACGATGTCTTGAAGAAGCGCGACCTCGCCGTAAGAAAATATCAGGCCGTGCTGGCCACGAACGCTGAATCGCCTCCCGCCCAGATTGCCCGCAAGCACATGAAAGAGGCGTATCGGGATAATTGAGATTTCGACCTATCTGTGGGAACTGTTTCGCTGCTCGGCCCGTACTATCTTAAGTAGGAAGGTGAATCCATGTACTGCAACTATTGCGGCAAAGTGATTCAGGACGATGCCAACATTTGCGCCTACTGCGGCAAGCGTGTCGGTGCCGTGCTAGCGCGTAAGAGACTACTAAGGCCAAAGGGCGACAGGAAAATCGCCGGCGTATGCGCTGGTTTTGCAGAATATTTTGACCTGGACGTCACCATGGTCCGCCTGGTCTGGTTGATTGTTGCAGTGATGACCGGCGTCGGTCTGCTGGCGTATCCGATCGCGTGGATCGTCATGCCGGACGAGCCCACCCTGACTTCCGCGCCCACCGGTGCACAGCTAACGAATACGTAAGTCCAGACGTGGTTTAACCATTGCGGACGCAGAAAGGCTGCGCCCTCGCCGTCCGTGTGATTTAATCCCCAGCATGCCCCGTATCCAAAGTGGCGATGCGGAAATCGCCTTTGAAGTGCTGGGAGACGGCCCGCCAGTTGTCCTGCTACATCCTTTTCCTGCCGATCACGCACTTTGGCTGCCCGCTGCCCAGATCTTGCGCTCCCGCTACCGCGTGATTTTGCCCGACCTGCGCGGACACGGCGATTCGGGAGTGGGCGAAGGGCCGGCCACCATGCGGAAACATGCCACCGACATTGCGCGCGTTCTTGACCATGCCGAAGCGGGGCGGGCGCCCTTGGCAGGAGTTTCGATCGGCGGATACGCCTTGTTTGAATTCTGGCGACGCTACCGTGGCCGCGTAGCAGCGCTCATTCTTTGCGATACCAAGGCTCAGGCCGATACTGCCGAGGGCCGAGCCGCTCGTTTGAAAGCGGCAGCAGATGTTCTGGAACAAGGCACAGAGCCTTTCATCGATAGCATGATTCCCAAACTCTTTGGCCGAACAACCCTCGATACGCGCCCCGACCTGCTCATGGCGCCTAAGGAGATGATGATGAAGATGTCCTCCGAAGACATCAGCCTGGTGCAGAAGGGAATGGCGGAACGACCGGATTCAGTGGAGATCCTGAACACCATCAATGTGCCGACAATGTTGGTCGCCGGGGAAGAAGACACACTCACGCCAGTGCGCGATGCGGAACTGATGCGGCAAAATATCCCCGGCAGCCAGTTGAAGGTCGTTCCGCGAGCCGGACATTACGCGGTGTGGGAACAGGCGGAGGAAGTCGGTAAGTTAGTGCGGCAGTTCTTAGATTCATTGCAGATGTAGTCGAACGCCGTGCCGCTGACATCGTGGAGAGGGCGAGTGGATACCTGCTTTGCTACAATTCCCGTTATGAATTCACGTGCGTTAATTGACACTTTCCTGGTTCCTGAAAAGACGGTTGCGAAGGCCAAAGGGGACGGACCGTCCATCGACGTCAGTGGAGCTGCGAATCGTGTATTTCTTCTGACTCTCCAGATCACCAAGATCGTTGAGCAGGAATCGCTGGACGTCAGCATTTATGGCTCGTCAGATGGCGCGGCTTGGAGTCCCAAACCGCTGCTGGCATTTCCGCAGAAATTCTATGCCGGCCAGCATCCACTACTGCTCGATCTTGCCCAGCAACGAGAGGTCAAATTCGTGCGCGCGCACTGGGAAGTCAGCCGCTGGGGCCGCGGCGATGAAACACCAATGTTCGAATTCCATGTGATGTTGAAGGATGTCCCGGCGGAAATTCTGCAAGAAGCGAGTGCCGAGGCCAAGGCGATGCGATAAGGCTTATCGGGTGCTGATCTGGACGATGCGAGACTTATTGACAGCATGAAATCGTTGGAATCACGGCTATGCCGCTTGGAGGAGAGACTGTGCCTGAAGAGCAGGTGATTAAGCTCTTGGAAGAAACTAGAGACTTACAGAAACTGCACGTGGAAAATTATAGATTCTCTCTTGAAATTCAATTTTTTTCTCTCTAGGAGAGGTGCGGAGAACCCTCTCTCTTTTTTCGTTCAAGCAACAGCCGCCAACTTGTTAGTAAGCTCGATGGGGCAGAGCTTGGACCCGTCATAGGACTGATTAGAGCGAAACATGGCGAACAAAGCG
>QIAP01000076.1 GCA_003225075.1 Acidobacteriota bacterium
CGACCTTGTGAATGCAGGCTCAAATGGCCTCGGATTCTCCACGGCGTGTGAAAGAAGGGCGGGGGGCCTATCTATAATCCAGGCTGCAGAACTAATGCGCCTCAGGATGCGACCGGCCTCCCGTCGAAACCCGATCCAGTTCCCCACTAACACAGAGCCACCGAATCGGGGAGATGCAAACAAGATACAAGGGATGCGCTCAAGCACCAGCAGGAGTCAATTGACGTCCAGAAGCGAGCCATACGCCGTCGGAAGATAACCTCTCTGGTGATTGGCCTTTTGCCATTGGCCTTTTTGATCTTGCTGGTTTTGTCTTCCTATCCTACGAGAGGCTAGTCGCTAGCAACACGAAATTCGATCAGTACCGATTAGCGGTCCTTCCTTGCTGAGCCTTGAACGGACATATCTGCCACGTTTCGATTCCCACTCCCACCGCAAAGTAGATCAGAAATCCGCTGACTGCTTTCCTGAGTTTCTCGCGCCCAAGCCATCTTCCATTTATATTGATCGCTGGATGCACGACTCCAGCATCACCATTCAGCCCGCGAAGAACATCGCGGGAAGTGTGCGTCTGCCGGGCGATAAGTCCATATCCCACCGCTACGCCATGCTGGCGGCAATCGCCGACGGCATTACCCGACTCGAAAACTTCTCGACCGGAATGGATTGTGCTAGCACCTTGCAATGTCTCCGCACACTGGGTACTGAATGGAAAGGAGACGATGGCCCGGACAATGTAGTGGAAATTCATGGCCGCGGCCCGATGCTAGAAAAACCAAAGCTGCCGCTGGATTGCGGCAACTCCGGGTCAACCATGCGGATGCTGAGCGGCATCGTGGCTGGGCAAAATTTCATCACTGAACTGGTCGGTGATGAATCACTCTCTCGTCGCCCCATGGCCCGAATCATCAAGCCGCTGACCACGATGGGCGCAAAGATCGTTGCCTCTGAAGGCGATCGCCCGCCACTGCGCATTAGCGGTGGAAATTTGAAAGCGGTTGATTATCGTTTGCCGGTCGCCAGCGCACAGGTGAAGTCCTGCGTACTGTTTGCCGGGCTGTTCGCTGCGGGTGAGACTCGCGTGGAGGAACCCATGCCCACGCGTGACCATGGCGAGCTCGCGCTGCGAGCCTTTGGCGCGGAAATCACCAAGCGCGGCAACGCAACCTCCATCACGGGTGGACAGAAGCTGCATGGCATTCAAGCTCGCGTTCCCGGCGATCTTTCGAGCGCCGCTTTCTTTCTTTGTGCAGCAGGCTTGTTTCCGGAATCGAACCTGATCATCGACAATTTGTTGATGAATCCCACGCGCGCCCGCCTGCTCGACATATTGATACAGATGGGAGTTCGCATTTCAGTCACAGAATTACAGGAACAGCACGGCGAACTGGTGGGGACAGTCCAGGTGCGGGGCGGCGAATTAAGAGGCACGACGATCGCCGGCGTCGATTCCGCCGCACTGGTTGACGAAATCCCGGTGCTGGCGGCGGTCGCTCCGTTTAGCGAAAACGGCTTGGAGGTCCGCGATGCGAAGGAATTGCGAGTCAAGGAATCGGACCGGATTGCCGCCGTGGCAGAGAATCTGAGAGCCATGGGCGCCGAGGTCGAAGAACGCGAGGATGGATTAAAAATTCCCGGCCGACAAAATTTGCACGGAGCCGAGATTGATTCGTTTGGCGATCATCGTATCGCCATGGCATTCGCGGTGGCTGCCCTGCGCGCCCAGGGCGAAACACGGATTGTGCACGCGGATGCCGCAGCCATCTCCTATCCGCAATTCTTCAGCACCCTCGACCGACTGGCTGAGCGTTGAAACGGGAGCTCGTTGAAATCGAGGCTCGTTGCAATGAAAGCTCGTTGAGGTCCTGGTAGTTGATCGCGAAACTGGTTACTTCCTAGTACTCTCGTAACCTTCCGGATGGGCCGACTCCCGAGCAAAATATTGTGTCCATCATCGGAGGAGAAACCCATGCGTTTCAAGTTGCTATTGACTGCCTTGTTGCTCGCGTCCGTGGCGCAGGCAAAAGAGCCGAAGCATTACCAGACAGGCCGGTTGCTGCAAATGGAGTCGGTAGAGTGCGGTTACGACGAGAAGGGCGGCAAAGGTTTCACCGGAGAACTACTGGGTACAGACTCCGAACACAAGAAGACCAAAGCCTTGCTTTGCCAGGAGTATGTGCTGCAATCGGATTATGTGATTTACCGCATCCGTCCCAAAGATGACAAGCATCCCGTGCTGTTACCGGTGGGAGAGCAAGCACAATTCCGCATGGATAAAGACAAGATGGTGCTCCGCGTCGAGGATCTGGATGACAAGGACCGGCAATACCTTGTGGTTTCGATGACCCCTCGCGAGGACAGCAAGACCGCGGAGAGCACTCCGTCAAAATTAAACCACCTTCAATAGCAGGACTCTTAAGCCTCTAGTCCGCCAAGTCCAATGGCGCCGACGGTAGTACAAGTCCGCGCCGTTATGTTTTGTTTTCCCCGGCTATCAATCCAGTTAACTTCCCTGTAATCAGTGCCTTAGTAGACGACCCGCGTACCCAACCTGAAAGCCTGCACATGCATCAAAGTTGTGTCGCCTCCCCTAGGCCTGCGTGCGAACTTTCGATTTTCAGGACGGAGAGGGGCAGGAACAGAATTTACAGGAGAGAAGTTAGCATGAAACATTTTGCTGTGCTCGCTGCATTATTTTCCTGTTTGGCTGTGCCCTCGTTTCTGGCGGCGCAGTCCTCGGAATCTACCTACAACCACGCCGAGGTTGGTGTTTTCGCGGACTATCTCCGCTTTGGTCAAACCAACCCCAACATAAATTTCATCGGCGTTGGCGGCCGCGCGGGCTTCAATGTTCATCCGAACGTCCAGCTCGAAGCGGAAATGGCTTACGACTTCAAGCGCAACTTCACCAACACGTTTGACAACGGCATCAGCACGAGTTTTGTTACTACTCGGCTGCGTCCCCTCACCGGTCTGTTCGGGCCCAAATTCCAAGCCGGAACTTCGGGGCCATTTCGCGGCTTCATCACGGGGAAGGTTGGGTTCATAAACTTCACTAAGACGACCCAGAATCCGCCTGCCGGTTTCACCAGTTCAATCGGAAACATTACTGACGGGAATACGAAGTTCGCTCTTTATCCCGGCGGAGGCATTGAGGGCTTCTGGGGACCGGTCGGACTACGTTTGGAAGTCGGCGACGAGATCTACTTCGCCAACGGCGCCCGCAACAACCTGAGAGTAACCTTGGGGCCGTCGTTCCGCTTCTAAGAAGTGAAGCAAGATCGCTGGGTGGCAGCCGCGAAGGCTGCCGCCATTCCCCTTTTTCCCGCACCACTCCCCGAGTTTTGATTCTCCAATTGTGCTAAAGTAGTCCGCTAATCCGGCATGTCCGATACGCCTGCCGGAGCTTCAGCAGCCCGAATTCAGAGCGGACTTCCTGATGCGAGGAGGACCTCATGGCACAAGTCTACGATCTGGTAAAAGACCGCAAAGTGTACTCCATTGAGGCTGATCGCACTGTGCTAGACGCCGCCCGTTTGATGATGGAGCATAACTTTGGGGCGTTGCCAGTGTTGCGAAACGGGGAACTGGCAGGAATCATTTCCGAGCGCGACATCATGAACCGAGTCGTTGCCGTCGGGCGGCTTCCAGGGACTACGAAGATTTCAGAAGTCATGACTGCGAATCCGCGCTCAATAAACGTGGATGAGACGGTTGAGAACTGCCTGTTTTTAATGCGGGAGTTTGGATTCCGTCATGTGCCTATCTGCGATGGCAAGGAATTGAAGGGATTGGTCTCGCTGCGCGACCTTCTAATGCGCTACGTGGCTCAGAAGGAAGCAGAGTCTCGGCGCATGGCGGTCTGAGCGAACTATTTCTCGATCTAGCCAACTGTTTCCCGATCTAGTGAGTGTCCCGGCGACGAAGGATGAGGTCGCCTTCCTGCGGCGGCAGAGTAAAAGGGAACTCGAATACCCGGTTCTTGAAGGGCAAGCGAAGCACGAAATTTTCCTGCTTCTTCCAACCGCCAACCCATTTATTTGTTGTGGTGAAGAAAATCCAGCCGCTGATTTCCGGATTCGAAGCGTCGAGGGTCGCGGGCCGCAAACTCCGGGTATTGAGAAATTCCTGTAGCTGCGCCACTTCTTTTTGATAGTCCTGTAGAAAAATCTCTTTTTCCTGCTTCTTTTCCGGGTGCTTCTCAATCTGGTGTTCGGTCTCGTCGGCGAGTATGTTGGCCTGGATCTGAATTTGCTTGGAGAAGTAACCCGGGTCGATCGCATTCTTCAGGACATGAAAGTGATCGACAAATTCCAGACTTACTTTTTCCGGGTTCACATAAAGTGTTCCAGGTCCGAGATAGCGAGTTGTAAGGATTACGCCGAAGATACGCTGGTGACGACGGCGGCTCTTCTCTAGTTCCTGAGAATCTACGGCAAGGGTGAGGCCGATATCGTCAGTCGAAAGCCCGTAGCGATACTTGCCATCATCGCCGCGGGTGAAAGTACAACCAGCATTGCTCTCGGTCCAGCGGATTGTAGGAATCTTTGCGGATTTTTCCTTTGCATGAGCGGCCGAGACGAAGGCTAGTGCTGCGAGCATCGTCACCGTCGTAAAGAGCGTCAACAGTTGCCTCGGAGCGTGGAGTCGCCTCTGCATATTGTGGATTTCAGATTACTAACTGTTTCAGCACGGGGCAACCGCACCAAGGTAATCAATCCTTTGGCGGGTGGGTGAAGGCTGGAGTTGGTCGCGTCTAAATTATCGAAGACTCCAGTGGGTCCCCTTTCTTAGAGCTTTTCATCCCGAGTCGCAACCATTGTGTTTGTCTCATCCTATGAATTGGAGAAAATCCTGAGCGGGAGGCGACTGTCCCTTGCAAAAAATGCAAGAACGGGGCACCCTCAAGTGTTGTGTCGGGCCATCTCCCGCCGAGGTGGAAGTAGATGATCGGGGAGGAATAGATGAGCACAGACGCAGGCACCCGGACTTCGGTCGTATGTTCGGTCGCGCCCATGCTGTCGGTTCGAAATGGTGCGCGAGCGGTTGAGTTCTACAAGTCGGCCTTCGGGGCGATCGAGGTCTACCGTGTGGAGGATCCCGGTGGTTCGGTGGTGTCTCGGCTATCGGTTGACGGTGCGGAGTTTTGGCTGAGTGACGAGTCCCCTGAGCATGGCAACTTCAGTCCAGAGTCTCTGGGCGGTGCTACTACTCGAATGATCTTGACCGTGCCCGATCCAGACTCGATGTTCGCGAAGGCACTGGCGGCGGGTGCTCGAGAGGTCGTCGCCTTGGAGGAAGCGTATGGGTGGCGCCTGGGCCGGGTGGTTGATCCATTCGGCCATCACTGGGAGATCGGCCATCCGCTGACGAGCCATGGCACCTAAACACAAGACACCTAGATCCCAGACGAAGTGACCGCAGCGTTACTTCCGGGCCATCCGCATGGCACCTCAGTGCATTGACCTGACGATTGTGGCTTGCTACCGTAGTCGCGTACACGAACTGCAAGTCTCCCCCATGATGCAACCATGTTCGGTTTGGGGGTGGGCTTTATGAAGCTGATGCATCTCTGCTATGCGGCGGTCGGATTTGTGGTGGCCCGCTGGCTCTTTAAGCGACAGCCGATTGCTCTGCCTGACCCGGTGACACGTTTTCGTTCCTCTGGCCTCTTATAGCCTGAAACGTTATGGACGCGCGCATCGTTGCGGCATGTCGTGTCCTACGGGGCTACATTTGCTTGACCGACCACTCTTCTCATTTCCTAAAGGTTCTAGCACCATCGTTCAGCTTCCGCCAGGTTTCCTTCCAACGCGTGTGAGTACAATTTCGAGACAGACCTCTCAGTAGTTATTAACTGAGTTCTTGCTGGCGCGGATGTCGTGTTTCCGGCGAGCTGCTTGCTGCAAAATGATTAGCAAGGAATCGCAAAGAGTAAATTTGGATCGGATGAAAAAGAGCCTCTACATATCCGTCGCGATAATCGCGCTGTTGTTGCCTTTCTTTGCCGCGGCTCAGACTGGCGGGAACGATATGCCGCTTGGCGACCTGGCCCGGTCCCTGCGCAAGAATAGAGGGCTGCCGGCGCACACCGTCATCGACAATGACAACATATCGCAAGTCATGGAGGAGGTAGAAAGCCGGAAGCTGAACGCCTCGTCCCAGCTCTTTTCCATTGACCAGACCGGGAACGACTTTCAAGTTTCTGCGCCCGATGTGACTTGTAGCCTGTCATTCACTTCGCAGGCAGCACCTTTACTCTCAGAGTCGATCGTTTCGCAGAATTTGCCGGATAGCGAACTGCCCAAACTGGACGGCCCGGCAACGATCGAGGGGGATGTGCTCCAAGTTTCGGTTTTCAACGGAAGTGAGTGGAACGTTCGCGAGCTTACGGTGGGAATCACAATTGTTCGGCATGAAAATAAGTCCGCTGCTCACTATGGTTCGGATAGTCCTGGTTCAACTAAACTTGATTTGACGAAACCGGGTTCCGCGAGGCTGGTGACCGCAGCCGCCACCGGTTCCATGCCAATCGAGAAACGTTCAGATTGGACCGTGCTCTACCACCTCAAAGGAACGGCAGCACCGCTTACCACGACAATGTTCCGTGAGCCTCTGGGCGTCACGCTAAATCCCGATCAAGAATGGCACTGGGCAATTGTGCAGGCCAAAGGCATCCCACCGCAGGAGCCCTCCAGCGGTCATTAAAATTGTCGGTTCAGCGTAGAGGTCTGTTTATCAACAAGTGGGACAGGCTCCGTTCGACCGCTCTTCATGCTCCGGTATGCCGAGTCGAGAACCTCCTGATTCTGCCAGCCTTCCTCGCCGGGGACAGGGAACGGCTTCTTACCTTCAACCGCCTCAGCGAAGGAATCCACCTGCCGAGCGTAGGCCGAGCGGTTCGATACAGATTCTGTGTCCGTGATCGTGCCACCGCACTTTAATTGCAGGTCAATTGGATGTTCCACCGTCAGCGCGTCGTCCGCGTACAGTACTCCGGCTTCACCAGTGATTTCAATTGGGGTACGGTAGTCCGCGCGGGTTGAGACCAGCACCGCGCCCAACGTTCCGCGAGAAAAGTTCAGGGCAAGAACTGCCGCTGCTTCAACTTCACCTGAGTCTTGATCGGAAGTGCCATGGGCGCTTACGGTGACCACTTCGTCCTGAAGAATATAGCGGAGGGCATCAATGCAGTGAACACCGACGTCGGCAATCGGTCCGCCCCCAGAAACTGCGGCATCGGTAATCCAGCTTCGGACGTGTCCGCGCCCCTGATATGAAAATTCGGAACGCACAAACACGGGTCGTCCGATTTGTCCCGATGCAACCCGTTCAAGCAGATGTGACGTACTATCCTCAAACCGGAAGACCTGAGCTACACCCAGCAATACATTTTTCTGTCGCGAAGCCTCCACCATTTGGCGGCACTCGCCGGCGTTGATCCCCATGGGTTTTTCACAGAGCACGGGCTTGCCGCATTCAATGGCCAGTAACACGTCTCGGAGGTGCAGTGAATTCGGAGTAGTGACGA
The DNA here is from genome assembly GCA_003225075.1 of Acidobacteriota bacterium. Classification (GTDB taxonomy): domain Bacteria; phylum Acidobacteriota; class Terriglobia; order Terriglobales; family Acidobacteriaceae; genus Gp1-AA124. Next base: position 7,532 of record QIAP01000076.1, read on the forward strand.
ATATGGCGTCCACTTCAGACGCCTGGCAAAGTTGCTCAGCGGTGTCGAATGCCAGCGGGATTTGGAACTGGCGCGCGGATTCCTGAGCCTTCTTCAAGTCACGCCTCGACAATGCAGTTACGCGGGAATTCTTGGCCAACGCAAAACCTGGCATAAGCCGTCGCACGGCGTGCAACCCGAACCCCAATATCCCGAAACGAACCATAGATTCTCCCGATACCTTTCAAGTTGAAGATCGCTTAAAACCTGTGGTCGCCGGAAACGCTACCCTTTGTCGTATGAATTGTGCCGCACTGGAGCAATGGGACGCTCATTTGGTAGTGGACATTGATGCCGGGGCCGAGCCTGTCGAGGGTGCTTCTGACGTCTTTGTGAGTACGCCTGTACTCGGATCAATAGTGAATTCAGTAATGTCCTTCGAGCTCTGATTACCGACGAACAGATACTTGCCGGAAGAATCGATGACAACGAACACTGGTGCGGTACCGGCGCTAAACGGCGACCCAGTGAGTGGCGTCGGAATGCCGGTAGTGGAATTGATCGAATATCCGGAAACATTTCCCGAACCCATATTAGCGACATACAGAAACTTGCCGGAGGAATCGACGGTAACCGAGATAGGATTTGTGCCGGCGGTGAAGGCCGGTCCAGGCACAGCCGTCAGAGCGCCACTGGCGGGGTTGATCATCAAGACCGAGAAGTTGCCGGCCGCCGAGTTGATCACGTATACGAAACGTTCCGACGGGTCAACCGCTAGCGAGAAGGGGCCATTTCCAACCGGAAATGGGGAACCGGGGATTTGCTGCAAAACTCCCGTACCCGCAGTAATGGCGTAGCCGGAAACCGACGCTACATTTGAGGTGGCTAGGTAAAGGAACTTTCCGGATGGCGATACGGTGAGCGCGAGCGGACTCGGCCCGGTGGGAAATGGAGATCCCGCAACTTCCGTCAGAGCGCCGCTTCCTGAGTTTATGGAAAAAACAGAAATGCTGTTGGAAGCCTTGTTAGCGACGAAAAGAAAGCTACCGCTTGAATCAATGGCCAAGGATGAGGGATTGAAGCCGGTCGCAGCCCGTGGTGTCACTTCCGAAAGTGTGCCTTTGGTCGAATCAACTGTGTAGAGGGAGACGTCGGCCTCCCCTTCGTTGGCAACATAGGCAAACTTGTCCGAGGGATGCAGAATTATGGAAGCAGGCGACGCTCCGGTTGGAAACGGCGATCCCGAAATCACTGAGAAACGGCCCGAACTGTTGTCTACTCGATACCCGATCACGGTGTTCGTCTGCGGCACCGTCACATATGCCGAATGTCTGGAACTTGAAGAGGACGAACCACAACTTGTCATACCCGCAACCGCGACGACTATCGCCAGCGGACAAATTCTTTTCATGAGCATCGGTAAGGTTCCTGGTAACTCGAATGACTTCGTTTGGATGTCCTACAAGGATAACGCGATTTGTGGTTTAGATGCTGTGCCTTGCGCGTACGTGAAATCGACCACCGCGGGTGCATAAGAAATAAAACTATTAAGCCCACCACCAAGGAAAGTTGTGGCCATCTTAGGCAAGTCTTTCTTTCCCCCGTTTAGGCTCGCATCCGACGATTCGCCGGCGATTCGCCGGCGCAAGCGATTCGCCGGCGTATTGACATTGCCAGCCAGCGAAGCCTAACATTGCCAGCCACTAAGTGGTCGCGACCCCATCGATGATCGGCCAAGTACTAGGTCAATCGCCTACTCGAAAAAATAGGCGGTGGTGGGATGGGCGAGGTGTTTCGCGCCCGCGACGATCGTCTCGAACGCGACGTTGCCGTCAAAATCATTCGTCCGGCATCTTCTGCCGATCAGGATCGCATTCGGCGCTTTGAGCAGGAAGCTCGAGCTGCCGCCGCCCTCAGCCATCCAAATATTCTTGCCATCTACGACATAGGTATTTATGACGGCACCCCCTACATTGTTTCTGAACTGCTCGAAGGGCAAACCTTGCGCCAATGTCTCTTCGAGGGTCCGCTTCCAGTGCGGCAGGCAGCAGACTACGCATTACAAGTCGCGCAGGGACTGATTGCGCGCATGAGAAGCACATTGTTCATCGGGACCTAAAACCAGAAAACTTGTTCATTGCCAAAGGTGGCCGGATAAAGATTCTCGACTTCGGAATCGCCAAGCTCATACCCGAAGAAGAGTCTGTAACCGATTCGGTTGAAGGCCTGACTACACAAACCAGGGCTGGGGTGGTTCTGGGTACCGTTTCCTACATGTCTCCGGAACAATTGCGTGGCCGACCGGCTGTGGCGGACGTGGTCCACTACCGATTGTTGGTTGCGGGGGGCGCGGTCCACTCGCAGTTGTAGGCTGAGGTGGGCGTGGTCCGCTGGCAGTGGTCGGCTGTGGCGGACGCGGTCCGCTCACAGTAAGCGGTACACCGATGTTATGTTCCGTTGCGGGCCCATACTCTTCCAGCAGATGTTGAACGATCTGACTTCCGAGTACGCTAAAGGCCCGCTGTCCGACTGTTTCCCCCACCGCATCTCTAATCGCGGTCGACACGGCAGAATATCCATCTGAGCTAGCAGGAGACTTTTCCCGCGCTCGTTGTAAAAGATTGGTGAGAAGTTCGCGTTCGCGCATGCTCAGAACGCGTTCATCCTGGAGCAGAATTTCGGAGAAGCTATTGAAAATCTCTTTGGCAGTCATCTCGGCACACACCTCCCTGAGGGTATCCCTCGCTACTTAAATCGGGCCCCAAAAGGGGGGAAGAGAAGACGAGGCGGGAGCCGATCAGAAGAACCTGTGGATAAAAATGTTTTTTTAGAAGCGAATAGGCCCGCTATTTTGTAGCCATCGCCCCGACAAGTGAACCGAACACTTTAAACCCTTCCGTACAGCCAAGTTCCGGTTCTGAGGAGCGTTCGGGATGGGGCATCATCCCAAGAACATTCCGACCGACACTACAGACGCCCGCAATGTTCTCCATCGAACCATTGGGGTTTGCGGCCTCAGTAATTTCGCCATCTCGTGTCGAGTAGCGAAATAATATGCGATTGTCCCGGCGCAGTTCGGCTAGCGTCGCATCATCGCAGAAGTAGTTACCTTCCATATGGCCAATGGGAATAGTCAGCACTTCGCCCTGGTGGCACGCACTGGTGAAGGGTGTCTCGGCATTCTCCACACGAACTTGAACCGGCTTGCAGACGTACTTGAGTCCGACATTGCGCAGCAGGGCACCCGGAAGCAGGCCAGCCTCGCAAAGTATCTGAAAACCATTGCAGATGCCGAGTACCAATCCATCACTTTCCGCAAATTTCTTCACCGATTCCATCACCGGAGAAAATTTAGCAATCGCACCAGTGCGCAGATAGTCTCCGTAAGCGAAGCCTCCAGGTACGATGATGGCATCACAGTTCTCAAGTTCATGTGATTCATGCCAAAGAAATGTCACCGGTTGTTTCGCAACCTGCTGGATCGTCCAGTAAGCGTCGTGGTCACAGTTGGAGCCCGGGAAGATGATGACGCCGAATTTCATGAACCGCTTCCTTTCGCGCTTCCCCGAAGTTTAACACGGGAAATGACTTACTTTATTTGATGAAAACAGTGGTGGGATCGCTTCCGGTAGTTTTGGATTCGGCAAGACCTCATCTCCCGGTTGCCCTCTGCCAGCAGGCCGTCGCATGCGGGATAATGTTGGGGGCGAGCTTCTAGCTGCAAGCCGCAGCTTAACTGAGATGGATCTTCGGGATCATTTCGACGTCACCAGCACAGCTCTGAAGAACTGGGCAGTCGCCCAGTTCCAGGATTCATTAGCGGTAGGACTTCTCTGGTTAGTCGGTCTGTGGATACTCAAGGTTCCGTGGGCTCCGTTTTGGTCACTGTTGGCGGCGGTCCTGCAATTTGTACCTCACTTTGGGCCGGTACTGGGGATGATTGGTCCGGTGCTCGCTGCGACCGTGCGCTGGACGGATTGGGAACATCCTCTTTACGTCCTGATCCTTTACGCCATAATTGTTGTCGTGGATGGGCTCATACTTCAGCCATATATCATGAAGAGGGTGGTTAAAGTGCCCATATGGGCATCTATCCTTACACCCATCGTCCTCGGAGTGATCATTCCGTTCTGGGGCGTGCTGCTATCGGCGCCGCTGCTGGCCGTGCTTTATGCGTACCGTACGAGGTCGCGTGCGGCGAACCGACGACTGGCGTCGAAGGATTGACGAGTGAAAGATCGGTGCTGATGCCCCATGCTATAATCTGTCGTCGCCTGCAGCGTCTCGAGGCAGCCTGTGATCTCCTCCAGGGGCGAATCCTGCGCCATTAGAGTTTAGTGAACACGAGGTATTTCCATGTCTGGCCATTCAAAATGGGCCACCATCAAGCACAAAAAAGGCGCGCTGGACGCCAAGCGGGGCAAGATTTTTACCCGCCTCATAAAAGAAATCTCTATTGCCGCCAAAAATGGGGGCGGCGATCCGGATGCTAATCCCCGCTTGCGCGGTGCGATTGCGGCAGCTAAAGCCGAAAACATGCCGGCAGATAATATTAAGCGGGCGATCCAGCGAGGAACTGGCGAATTACCGGGCGCGACTTACGAAGAGTTTACTCTTGAAGGGTACGGTCCCGGGGGAGTGGCTTTACTGGCGGAAATCAATACAGATAACCGAAATCGCACCGTCAGTGAAATCCGTCACGTGTTTAGTAAGAATGGCGGCAACATGGCCGAAGCTGGAGCGGTTTCCTGGATGTTTCACAAGAAAGGTGACATCGTTATTCCGAAGTCACTAGCAAAGGAAGATGATCTGATGGCGTTAGTGTTAGACGCCGGTGCGGAAGATCTGCGCGACGACGGAGAGAATTGGGAAATCCTTACTGAACCTTCCGCCTACGAAACTGTCCTGGAGGCGGTGAAGAAGGCAGGCATTGCTCCGGCCTCAGCCAGCATCGCCATGATTCCGCAAAACTACATCAAGCTCGAGGGCGCTGCCGCCGCCCAGATGATCCGGCTGATGGAAGCGATGGAGGAGCAGGACGACGTACAAAACGTTCACTCCAATTTTGACATTGATCAGAAGCTGCTGGAAGAAGTGGCGGGCTAGGAGGAAAAGCTATCGCCAGCCGCCCAAATCGGGCGGCTTTTTATATTTTTGACTCCCCAGGTTCGAGTGCTCCCCCAAGTGTAGCGCGTTGCGCTAGCCTCTTAGCGAGTGGAAATGCGCTAGAAAGCTTGGGAGAAATCCAATTCCGTTGACGGAGCCTGCCAGTGAACAGTTCAGCGAGACGATTTTTCAACACCACAGTGGAAAATTCTGTGTAAAAGCAGAGAAGTACTCCCGTAACTATTTCAGTGTACAAACGTTCTACACCTTGCACTGACTCGGGTGCTGGCACCTTGGTGGTGGAACTGATAGCTGGCTTTAAGATTATTCGATGAAAAAAGAAAAAATGCGGCTGGATAAGCTGCTCTTAGAGCGCGGCCTTGTGGCCTCACGTGAGCGAGCTCAAGCACTCATCCTGGCAGGAAAAGTTTTGGTTGATGAGCAGAAGATCGAGAAATCGGGAGCGGCGGTTGAATGCGATGTCTCGTTGCGCTTGCTTGGAGAAGATATTAAGTATGTAAGCCGGGGTGGCTTGAAACTTGAGAAGGCCCTCAATTACTGGCAACTCGATGTCGCCGGGCGCGTGTGTCTGGATGTGGGCGCTTCCACTGGTGGTTTTACGGACTGTTTGCTTCAGCACGGTGCCGCGCACGTGCTTGCCGTCGACACGGGGTACGGCCAGATGGATTTTCGGCTTCGGCAGGACCCGCGAGTTCATCTCCTGGAAAAAACAAATGCCCGCTACCTGGTTCGAAATCAGGTAGAGGGACAGATCACCCTTGTCGTAATGGATGTTTCTTTCATTTCCGCCACCATCGTCCTCCCCGCCGTAACGACCGCTGCATTTCCCTCCATTAGGGCCGCGCGCCACGGATGCGAAATTATCGTACTAGTGAAACCGCAGTTTGAAGTCGGTCGCGACCAAGTCGGTAAAGGCGGAATCGTGCGCGACGAAACAACTCAGACTGCCGCAGTTGAGAAGGTCCGGCGTACGCTCCTGGATCTGGGTTGTGGGCGTACGGACTCAATCGAGTCGCCGATCCGGGGTGCCGAAGGCAACCGGGAGTTCCTGCTTTACGGGATTTTTTAAAGTAAACGCGACCTGAAAGCCCTACTGATGCATCGTCCCAAACTTCTATGGGATAGCTCAATAATCAAATCGGTCCCCGCAAATCTGAAATTGCATCCTCGATTCTGTACAATTCCGTCTTCACCATGGATAGCCTTCGTTTATCGCCCGAGCGGCGCAAATGCGCCGGCATCATGTCCAAACCGAGCAAGCCTGAGCTTGCGCAAGTTGTCCCCGAATTGCTGGACTGGTTTCGGAAACACCAGTATCAGGTTGTGGTGGATGGTGAGACGTCGGCCTACGCACGAGGCTTCGAGAGTATCGCACGATCGGAAATGGCGTCGCGCGCGCTCGATTTCGTTGTGGTTCTTGGCGGGGATGGCACGCTGCTGTCGGCTGCCCGAGTCGTCGCCAAGGCTGGAACTCCAGTCTTGGGTGTAAACCTGGGCTCGTTGGGTTTTCTGACTGAAGTTCCTCTCTCGCAGCTTTATCCAACTCTGGAAGCGCTCGAGAGCAGCTGTTGCCATGTGGAAACTCGCTCGATGCTACGGTGCGAACTCTGCCGTGGTGGGGCATCCGTCGCGGACTATCACGCGCTCAACGATGTAGTTGTAAGTAAGGGGGCGATCGCCCGCTTGAATCATTTCGATCTTTATGTTGATGGGGCCTTCGTCTCTGCCTACAAGGCGGACGGCCTGATTGTTGCCACGCCGACCGGCTCCACAGCATACTCACTCGCGGCTGGCGGCCCGATCCTCGTGCCGTCTGTGAATGCGTTTGTGATTACGCCAGTTTCTCCGCACTCTCTCACCCATCGTACTCTGGTAGTCGGGGACGGCTCGAGCATCGAGATTGATGTCAAAACTGGCGATGAAGAGGCTTACCTGAGTGTGGATGGCCAGGTTGGCATGCCACTAAAAGATGGCGACCGTGTCTGCTGCCGGAAGTCGGAACATGGAGTCAAGCTGCTGCGGCTCGATCAGACATTTTTCGATGTGCTACGTACGAAATTGAAATGGGGACAGAGATAATGAAAGTGGTAACGTCAGTTCTGTCGGTTTTCTTTCTCTTGTTCCTCGCCGCATCTGGCCAATCCCAATCCAAGCCCGCCGCGGATCTGATCGTGAACAACGCAAAGGTTTGGACCGTAGACAAATTACATCCCACGGCACAGGCCGTTGCGGTCCTTGGTGAACGCATCGTTGCCGTCGGCTCGATTGCCGAGCTGAACGCGTGGCGAGGTCCAAACACTCGAGTGATCGATGCTGCAGGCAAGCTATTGCTTCCCGGCTTCAACGACTCGCATGTCCATTTCGTGAGCGGAGGAGCGCAACTCGACAACGTCCAGCTAAACGATGCCACCAGCCCTGAGGAATTCGCCCGCCGTATCGGAGCGCGTACCAAGAATACTGCGAAAGGCGAGTGGATCCTGGGCGGTGACTGGGATGAAACTAAATGGAATCCAACTCAACTTCCCACGAAAGAACTCATCGACCCGGTCACGCCGGATACCCCGGTGTTCGTCAACCGCTACGACGGCCACATGGCGCTCGCCAATTCCTTGGCGCTGCGCATGGCGGGCGTGAGCGCCAAAACTCCCGATCCGCCAGGCGGGACCATCGTCCGCGATGCCCAAGGCAATCCCACCGGGGCGCTCAAAGATGCGGCGATGGAATATGTAAACAAGGTTATCCCTCCGCTGACGCATGAGCAGCGGCTGCTGGCAGTGAAGCGTGCCCTCGCTCACGCCGCCTCATTCGGCGTCACCAGTGTGCAGGACATGAATCCCGAATACGCCGATATTGCCGTCTTTTCGGAGCTGCTCCAACGGGGAGAACTGACCGCGCGGATCTACGCTGCTCCCTTCATCATGCGCGTTGACGACCAGGCCAAGATCGGCATTCGCCATGCCTTCGGTGGACCTTATCTACGAATAGGAGCTCTCAAGGGTTACGCGGACGGCTCTCTCGGTTCCGCGACTGCTTATTTCTTCGATCCTTTTACCGACCAGCCGAGCAATCACGGTCTGCTTTCCGACGAGATGCAACCCGTGTCGGTGATGCGTGATCGCATGATGACTGCCGATGCGGCTGGTTTGCAGCTCTGTACTCACGCCATAGGCGATCAGGCAATCTCAATCATTCTTGATCTTTATTCCGATGTCGTAAAGGCCCATGGAGAAGCCGACCGCCGCTTTCGAATTGAGCACGCCCAGCATATGGCAGCCAAGGATTTTTACCGTTTTGCCCAGCTACAAGTCATAGCATCCGTCCAGCCATACCATGCTATTGATGACGGTCGCTGGGCGGAGAAACGTATTGGCCATGATCGGGCCAGTCGGACCTATGCTTTCCGCACATTCCTCAACCACGGTGTGCGGCTTGCATTAGGTACGGATTGGAACGTGGCGCCGCTCAATCCCATGCTGACGGTATATGCGGCAGCAACTCGCGCTACCCTTGATGGCAAGAATCCCAACGGCTGGTTCCCGGAACAGAAACTGACGGTCGAGGAAACCGTGGAAGCGTATACCATGGGCTCGGCTTACGCGGAATTCCAGGAAAAGGAAAAGGGTTCCATCTCTCCCGGCAAACTCGCCGACATGGTTCTGCTCAGTGACAACATCTTCTCCACGGATCCAACAAAGATTCGAGACGTCAAAGCTCTGGTGACTATCGTTGGGGGCAGAATCGTGTGGGATAGGATTGAAACAAAATAAGTCAGTACCTTCCTAATGTTGGGCAGCGTAACTAAGCAGAAGCGCTTAGTTACCTGTCATGATTTGTCCACAATTATTTTCCACGGTCACGAACTTTTTCTTGACACCGTTTTCTCGTTGTACTACTCTCCGCGCCACGTAGTTGGTTTTTTCGGTACCAATTTAAGAAGGTCTTTAGCACTCACTCTCAAACCTCCGCCGGTTGCGGCTCGTTCCTCCCCCTGAGCTGCCCGCTAGAGGAGAGGAACGGACCGCGCCCAAGCGGACGTCAGGTAACGTTCCCACTCGGTCGCAACATGCGGCACTGGAGCCCATTGCGCTCCAGAGGAGGAATGCAGAATGAGGCGTTTCGGTACTTTTGGGATGTATTTGGGTGCGGTCGCTCTCATCACCATGTTGGGAGCCATCAGCATTGTGTACAGTGAGTCAGTGACGGAGGCACCTACCGGATTCAGTACGCCCACACTAAATGCGAACCAGGGTTCGCAAAGCGTGAGCAACGGATTTCCGGAGCCTGCAGGTGACACCTTCGCCAACGACCAATCCGTTTTTGAGGAGCAGGATGGCGTGGACAACGGCCTGGGGCCGGTGTATAACGCGCAATCCTGTGTGAATTGTCATCAGAACCCCAACACAGGCGGTAACAGCCAGATAACTGAGTTGCGTGTTGGTCACAACGATAACTATGGCAACTTCATCAACCCCACCATTACCATCAATAATGGATTGAACACCATCCCCAACCGGTCGTTGATCAACGACCGCGCCACCTGTCCGCAGGCTCAGGAACGCATGCCGGGAACCGAGGTCATCCACGCTTTGAGAGCTTCGCTGAATGTTCTGGGCGATGGCTTCGTCGAATCCATTGACAGCAACACTCTCTATCAGATTGCCCTCCGCCAGCCGTCGCAGAGCTATGGCTACATTTCCGGTGAGTTTATCCAAGTGCCAGTGTTGGAGGCGTCCGGGCAAATTCGCGGCGGGCGCTTTGGCTGGAAGAATCAACAAGCCAGCCTGCTTTCCTTCAGCGCCGATGCTTACCTCAACGAGCAAGGGATCAGCAGTCGATTGCTTCCGACCGATACCACCACCGTTTGCAAGACAGACACGGATCCCGAAGACCACAACGACAGTATTGGTATGGCTGATATCGACCACTTCGCGACCTTCATGCGCGGCACCAAGGCGCCGCCCGTGGACCCGATTCAAATGGCAACCTCGGACGCCCGGACAGGGCAATCCATTTTCACTTCGACCGGTTGTGCTATCTGCCATGTGACTGCTATCACGACGGCGCCCACTGGAACTGTTATCAACGGCGGGGCCTTTACCGTGCCATCGGCACTAGGCAGCAAAACCATTCACCCTTACAGCGACTTCCTGCTGCACAACCTCAATACCGGTGACGGTATTGTGCAGAACGGGCCACCCGACACCGCCAACAAGATGCGTACTGCACCACTTTGGGGATTGCGTACGAAGAGCCGACTGATGCACGACCTTCTGACGTTTACCCGCAATGACGCTATCCTGCGGCACGGTGGAGAGGCGACTTTTGTCATCAACAACTACCGCAATCTCTCTTTGACTCAAAAGAACCAACTGATCGCTTTCCTGCAGGCGCTATGAGGTTCGGCAGAGAGTAAACGGCAAAGGTGGCGCGGAGGATTTCCTCCTCCGTGCCCCTGCAGCTGTTCCTGACTGGAGTTGGAGAGACTCTTTCGGCAAGCTCATGACGAAAATGCTTTCCAGGCGCTCAGGCGTGCTTTCCCTGATTGGAATATGCATTACCTTGCTAAGTTGCGGCCCTTCACCGGAGCGTGCGACTGAATCGCCCATCCCAAAACAACCTAACCCTGCTGGCACGGCAAGACAAGCCTTCACTCAAAAATCGGGAACCCCGCCACCAAAACCGACTGCTCAAGAAGTGCAGCAAGCGGTTGCTCGAGTTTTCGGAACCACAGTCAACGTAGACAACCAAACCCCTGACTTCTTCGTTGCAGGAGATTTCAATGGAGATGATTCCGTCGACCTTGCGGTACTGGTCAAGCCGGCGCACCGGAGACTATCGGAAATCAATAGTTCCTTGGCCAATTGGATTATTCAAGATCCGCACCGTGCATTCGTTCCGCCGAAAAACCAGACGGTCGTGATCCTGCCTCCTCGAACCGAGCCGGAGCATGTGAGGTCAGGCCAATTATTATTAGCGGTGATTCACGGTTTTGGCAAAGAGGGTTGGCGGGATCAGCGAGCCCGTCAGGCTTATTTGCTCTCCAACGCCGCCGGAAATGCGTTGGCGTCTGCCCGTCCCTCACAAAGCCTGCAACGTGATTTTGGAGTCTTTTCCAGTCAGCGCGATGTCATAGCGGAACAGCTCGGCGGCAGCCACGGTGTTCTTTACTGGACAGGGGCTGCTTACGCGTGGCATCCGGAGTCATCAAGGAAGCGAAATTAGATTTCTGCCTTCAAGGCTTGAATGAGCGCGAGACCAGCTGTCGTCTGAGTGTGGCTCAACGAGATCGCTTCGCGGTGGAAGTTTGAAACCTAGGAATTAAAAGCTCTCTGGCCGCAACAAATCCGTCACCGACTCCCGTCTGCGAATAAGCTTCACCGACTTGCCATCCACCAGCACCTCAGCCGGCCGTGGGCGCGTGTTGTAATTGGAAGACTGCGACATGCCGTATGCCCCGGCATCGAGGATGGCGAGCAAATCACCTTCATTTACGATTGGCAATTCGCGGTCGCGTGCCAGAAAATCACCGGTTTCGCATACCGGACCAACCACGTCGACGTTTTCTCGCCCTGTAGTGGCATGAGAATCAGCTGTCGTTGGAATGATCTCGTGGTACGCATTGTAAAGAGATGGGCGAAGCAGATCATTCATGGCCGCATCCACGACGAGAAATCTCCTGCCGTCATTCTTTTTCTTATACAGTACCGAGGTAAGTAGCGCGCCCGCTGGGCCTACAATTGATCGGCCTGGCTCCAGCAGCAGATGCACTTTGAGTCCGCGTAGTGGCCGCACAACTGCCTCGGCGTAAGCGACGACGTGGTGTGAAAACTCAGGAGCGCTTGAGTCCTCATAACAAATCCCCAGGCCGCCACCTGCATCGACGAACTCGATTTGGTGGCCATCCTGGCGTAATACTTGCACTAGCTCCGCGACCCGCTCCATGGTGGCCCGGAATGGCTTCACTTCGGTGATTTGCGATCCAATGTGAACGCTGATTCCAGCAACTTTTAAATGCCGGCTACCCGACGCCCAGGCATATAGCGATCGTGCTTCGGAAATGGGAATTCCAAACTTGTGCTTTCGAAGACCTGTAGAAATGTAGGGATGAGTTTCGGCCGCGACATCGGGATTTACTCGCAAAGCGATAGGAGCGACTCTCTTCAAGGTTGCCGCAACTTCTGCCAGCGCCCATAACTCCGACTCACTCTCAACATTGAACAGCAGGATTTTGGCCTTCAGAGCTTGTCGCATTTCTTCCTTAGTCTTACCGACTCCCGAGAACACCACTTTGCGTGCCGCGCGTTTGTCCACCTGAAGCACGCGCTCCAGTTCGCCGCCCGACACTACGTCGAAACCGCACCGCAGCCCGGAGATCAGTCGAAGAATACCCAGGGCGGAGTTCGCTTTTACGGAGTAGCAAACGCTATGCGCAATAGTTCGGAAAGCATTGTCAAAGGCACGCAGCCGGTCAACAATCGTGGATGCCGAATAAACGTACAACGGCGTGCCAAAGCGCTCGGCAAGCTGGGCAACCGGAACATCATCACAGCACAGTACTGATCCTGCCTTCCGGCGCAGCCATCCCTTTCTGGCTTCGCGATACCAAAAGGCGGGCGGGCGGGCTTCGCGGCTGGCTTTAGCGCGGCTCACTTGCGTTTGGCAGGATTGCCTTTGACCTTGATGGCGACTACTGTCTGATCGTCAAAAGGGTCAACACCCGCCGCATGTTTCTCGACTGCCTCGAACAGGGAATCTACAACGTAGTCGGCGGACTTGTCGGCGCACTCAGCACTAATCTGCTCGACACGCTGGCGTCCGAAAAGTTCACCTTCTGTGTTGCGCGCGTCCAGGATGCCGTCGCTGAAAAATACGAACATGTCACTTGGTTTCGCCTGGAAGCTGAACTCATCGTATTCCGCATCGTCAAATAATCCGAGCGGCAGCCCCGTGGCCTCAATAATCTCAATCTTGCCGTCGTGGCAATAAATGGGGCGGGGCAGTCCAGAGTTTGCGACTTGTAGCGTGCGCATCGAATCGTCCCATACCGCGTAGATAATCGAGACAAACTGCGCGTCTATGCGACGCTCTCCCAATGAATTGTTGATAGCTGAGAGCATTTCCGCTGGCGCAGGCTCGATCGGGGCATGGGAGCGCAAGATCCCGCTGACCAATGCAGCGTAAATCGCCGCGGGTGCGCCCTTTCCACTAACGTCGCCAATAGTAATTCCGAGGCGGGATAGCGAGTAATCCACAAAGTCGTAAAGGTCGCCACCAATCGCGCGAGCTGGCACAAATCTGGCGGCTACCTCCAGATTCGGCAGCTTAGGACGTGTCTGCGGCAGGAGGCGGACTTGCAATTCTCGTGCTAGTGCAAGATCACGCTCCAGTCGTCGTTCCTGGCGAGCGATCTCCTCGTACAGTTGGGCGTTTTCGACAGCAATCGCAATCTGTGCAGCGAGGGTGGTGATAGTTCGCTTGTGGTCCTCGGTGAAAAAACCGCGCCGTGTGTGCTCCAGATCGAGCACTCCGATGACTTTGTCTTTATAAATGAGTGGTACTGCCAGCTCGGAACGGGTTTCCGGATTCAGCAGTACGTATCGCGGATCTTTGCTCACATCCGGCACCAGAACAGCTTGCTTGTTCCGCGCAGCGTAGCCCACAACGCCTCTGCCCAGAGGAACGTCATGTTTGAGGTGAATATTTTCCTGAAAGCGGACGGCAAAGCGGTGCTGCAGTTTTTCCCCTGTAACATCAAGGAGCAGAATGCTGAACATCTGATAGTCGATCAGGCGGCTCAGCAATTCCGCAATGCGCTTGAGAAGTTGATCCAGATTTAGAATGGAAGTCAATTCGCGCGCGATTTCATTGAGCAAAAGGAGGGTGCGCGCTTGCCTCGTGGTGCGCGTGTGCAGCCGCGCATTTTCTATACCCACGGCCATGCGTGACGCGATTAACGTTAGTAGCCGCTTGTGTTCCTCTCTGAAGTAGCCCGGCTCTCGCGCCTCGATGTCAATCACCCCGATAACGCGGTTCTTAACAATGAGAGGAATGGCCAGTTCAGAGCATACGTTCGGCACGACATCGATGTAACCGTCTTCAGTTCTCACATCATTGACCAGCACTGCCTGTCTCTGCTGCGCGGCTCGTCCCGTGACACCCTCGCCAACTCTAATCTTGATGCGATCAGCTACTTCCTTCGGATAACCCACCTGAAAGCGAAAACGTAGCTCCTGAGCCTTCTCGTTCAGCAGAAGAATGGCAAATATTTCATAATCAATGACTTTGCGTACCAGTTCCGCCACCCGGCGCAGTGTGGTGTCGAGATCCAACGTGGTGTTGACCACGTCTGCGACTTCCAGCAGCAAAGGCTCTACCTTGGAAGGCAGCTCAGATTGGGTTGTTAGGGTTTCCACTATGACTATGATATCAGCCGAGCAGGTTAATAACCGCTGCCTGGCGAGGACGTGTTTGCGTTTAGTAGTGCTTGTTGTTGCGGAACTAACCAGAGCCGTGGTTCACTCGCAAGACGTAGACTAGGCAAGTTCCGGAGCACCCAAGTCGCGCATCATGTTTACTCCGGAACTGGTGCCGATGCGGTCGGCGCCGGCACCAACCATTGCAGCCAATTCTTTAGCCGTACGCACGCCACCCGAGGCTTTGACACGCGCACGCGTTCCCACCACCGACCGCATAAGGGAGACATCTTCGACAGTCGCGCCACCGAACAGGCCGGTCGCTGTTTTTACGAAGTCCGCTCCAGCAGCTAACGACAACTCACATGCCAGAATCTTTTCGTCGCGCGTCAGCAACGGCGTTTCCAGAATCACCTTCAGAACGATCCCCTCTTCATGTGCAACCTGAACAATCGCTCGAATATCATTCTGGACAAAGTCGGTTTCTCCAGATTTCAGCATGGCTACATTCATGACCATATCCAGTTCTTCCGCGCCCACTCGTAGCGCTTCCAATGCCTCAAAACGCTTGACGGTGGTGTGAGCCGCGCCAAGAGAGAAGCCGATCGGGGTTCCGACCTTCACCGGAGTGCCGTGCAAAACATTCGCTGCAAGAGCAACGAAGCAAGGGTGCACGAAAACCGTCGGAAAACCATAATGGACTGCTTCCTGGCATAGGCGAATGACCTGATTGCGAGTGGTTTCCATCCGCAGTAGAGAATGATCGATGTAGCGCGCCGTGGTGCGCCAGTCAGCACGAGAGATTGTCTCGGGAGTAAGGGCCGCTGTTTGTGCCATGAAGTTATTTTACCTGTTAGACGGTGATGTAATGGAGAACGGGGTCAAGCAGCCGGATCTGGTAGGAAAGAGCCTACCAGACACACTAGCACGGTGTACTCGGAAGAACGCAAATGTCCGGCAGATTCCTGTACCGCTCCGCATAATCGAGTCCGTATCCGACCACAAACTCGTCCGGAATCGAGAAACCGAGATAATCCGCCTCAAGCGCGTGTTTTCGACGGGATGGCTTGTCCAGAAGAGCTGCAATACGCAGCGTTTTGGGTCCATGCGCTAGCAGTCGCCGCCTCAGATAATTGAGGGTCAGCCCGGTATCGAGAATATCTTCTACCAGAATTACATTCTTGCCTGCCAGAGATTGATCGACATCCTTCGTCAGATGAACCTCTCCGGTTGAATCCCACCCTGCATTTTTCTTGAGCTGAGCATCCGGACCGAGGCTTGTTCCATAACTCGATACACCGATGAAATCGAAATTCAAGTCGAGCTGCACCTGCCGAGCCAGGTCGCTGAGAAAAATAGCTGCGCCCTTCAGCACCCCCAGTAAAATGATCGGCTGCCCCGCGAAATCGCGGCTTATTTCGGCTCCCATTTCTGCCACTCGTTTGGCAATCTGTTCATGGGAAAGCAGGATTTTGAGTTCAGGCACGGCAAACATATTAACCGCAGGGAGTAGGCAAAAATACAGAAGCTTAGTTGCTGACCCGGGCAGCTTCTGACATTGCAGCCCAGGACGGCGCCCACTAAAATAAGTATGGTTCTAGTAAAGGAAATTCTCACCATGCCTCTGCCCGAGTTTAACCAGCTCGTGAATGAAGCCAAGAAGGAAATCCAGGAAATAAGTCCCGTCGAGCTCAAAAAGATGCAACAGTCCGGGGACGATTTCGTGCTGATCGATGTGCGTGAGCCAGATGAGACTGCACGCGGTACGATCCCGGGAGCAGTAGCGATCCCGCGTGGCATGGTCGAACATAATATCGACAAAGTGACCACTGACAAGAATAAGAAGCTGGTGCTTTATTGTGGCGGTGGGAGCCGCTCCGCCCTCGCTGCATGGATGCTCAAAAAAATGGGTTTCAAGAACGTCATCTCACTGGCCACTGGCTACCGCGGATGGGAACAAAGCAAATAGCGGCACAGCAATATTCTTGAAACCGGCAGGCTTAAGAACCGAGAAACTAGGAACCGCGAAGCGATTTCGCCCATGAACCTCAAAGGCATAAAACTCACTTGGCTAGGCCACGCGACTTTCAGGATGGAAACTCCTGGAGGCAAGACAATCCTCGTCGATCCCTGGGTCATGGGGAATCCCATGTGTCCCGAGAATGAGAAAGCTGTCAAGAAAGTCGACGTCATGCTCTGCACTCACGGACATCTTGACCACATTGGCGATGCGGTCGAAATCGCCAAAAAGCACAAGCCGACTGTTGTTGGTATCCCCGAACTCTGTGGGTGGCTGGAGAAGAAGGGCGTGAAACAAACGTCGATGATGAACAAGGGTGGCACGCAGACTGTCGGGGATATTAAAGTGACGATGGTACACGCCGACCACTCATGCGGCATTCAGGATGGCGACCAGGTCGTCTACGGTGGGGAAGCCTGCGGTTACGTGATTACTTTCGCCAACGGGCTAAAGATTTATCATGCTGGAGACACGAACGTATTCGGTGATATGGCTATCATTCGTGACCTGTACGGGCCGGAGATCGCCATGCTTCCGATTGGGGACCATTTCACCATGTCCCCGCGTGAAGCCGCCTACGCCTGCAACCTGCTCAAGCCGAAAACAGTGATTCCCATGCATTTCGGAACTTTTCCGGTGCTTACCGGCAAACCCAGCGATTTACAGAAGCTCGTGCCCGGCGCGGAGATCGTCGAAATGAAACCGGGCGTTACGCTTTTGTAGTTCTTCGTCGTTATTGCAGTCTCCAACCCAGTCTGAATTTCTTCGATGAACTAAACGAAATCGGCTGCCGGAAGCTGTTAGAAATCGAGGGTTACTGTGCCAGAACCGAACCAGAGCGCATATTGGCGGATGGGCGGCATTACCGTCGGTGCGGTTGAAGACTATCTATATTCTCTGCTGCCGCCGCGAGATGAAGTGCTCACTGAAATGGAGACGGAAGCGGCACGGTGCGAGGTGCCTATCGTGGGGCCGGCCGTCGCGCGGGTCTTGTACCAGTTGGCTCTCATGATTGGCGCGAAGAGCGTTTTCGAAATGGGCTCCGCCATCGGATACTCCACAATCTGGTGGGCTCGTGCGGTGGGAGATAAGGGACGAGTCATCTACACCGATGGCGACTCCAAGAACGCCGAGCAGGCCCGCCAATACTTTGAACGAGCCGGGGTCAGCAATCGCATAACCGTGCACGTGGGCGATGCCCTCGAACTTCTTTCCGAGCAGAAGCAGGAATTCGACATCATCTTCAACGACGTTGATAAAGAAGACTACCCTCGGGTGTTCCGGATTGCCATTCCCAAGCTACGCAAGGGCGGGCTATTCGTTACGGATAACGTCCTATGGAGCGGCAAAGTGGCGCAGAAAAATCCGCCTGATGCCGCCACCAAAGCGATACTTGAATTCAATCGCCTGCTGTACGGTTCGCCCGATTTGTTCACAACGATTCTGCCGATTCGGGACGGAGTGGCGGTGGCGCTGAAGAAATAATCGGCTATGGGGCTTAGATTGACTTCACCGGAATTTGCAGCAGATTCTCCACTAGTCCTACTTCTTTTTGCAAAAATGGTTCGGCATACGTCACACCGCCAAGCATCCCGTAAAATCTCGCCATGGCCTCGATGCGAACACGAATCTCGGCCTGAGCAGGGAAGAGGTCCTTGCCAGCCTCCTGATCAGCGAACTGTGATCTGTAAGCCATAAGTGACTGGAAGCGGGCTTCGAATTGATCAGTGATGTCAACTACGAACGTGGGACGAACTTCGTAATAGAGAGTCGCATAGATGATTTTGAAGGGACGGTACGGCAGCAAGGGATCATCAATCCGACCCTGCCTTGTCAAAGCCAGCTTGCTAAGCCCGGCTAGGAAACATGCCTCGTATCCCAGGATAGAAGCGGTGTAATGATCCGGGTGGCG
Organism: Acidobacteriota bacterium; assembly: GCA_003225075.1. Lineage (GTDB taxonomy): Bacteria > Acidobacteriota > Terriglobia > Terriglobales > Acidobacteriaceae > Gp1-AA124. The sequence continues at coordinate 25,983 of QIAP01000076.1, forward strand.
GCCTTTCCAATAGGGAAGAATTACAACCTTCGGCCGGTGCTCGCGAATAACGCGCGCGACTTTCAGGCGATTTTCCCAGGTGTTTTCAACGCGGCCGTCAGGGATCTCGAGCGCTCCACGCCACGAGACTTTCAAAATT
>QIAP01000077.1 GCA_003225075.1 Acidobacteriota bacterium
TGATATTGCTGCCGCATGCTCCGGAAACTCGCCCGCTTCGCCACCAACCGCTACAATTCTTGCGCGGCTGGTCTGTCGAAGAGAACTCGGGGCTAAGATCCAGCAAGGCCGCGAGACTGCAGGCCTAAGCCTAAGGGCCCTCGGTAAGATGGTCGGAATATCCGGAGAAGGAATACGGAACTATGAGCTTGGAGCCAGGGTTCCCGACGCAGACAAGCTAGCAAAGATCGGAGTGGCCCCTAGGCATTGGCGAGTTCGACCTAGATCGCGTGAGAATTTCGATTGCGCCCCAACCAAGAACTGCCGACCCAACGCGAGAGCAGCTAAGTTTCGACTTTTCGGGAGAGTACACCAATTCGAGGGCTATAGTCAGAATTAGGCCCGGTGCGATCAGCGTTACTATTACAGGCTTGGCTCTTAGCAGAGCTCGCCGTTAATGTCCACTTAGTGCTCAGATCCGCATCGGCATGACAATATAGCGGTACTTGTACTCTTCGCTATCCCCCGGACGAAGTTGGCCGGCCGACTGCGGATCTTTCAGTTCCAGCCGCACGTCGCCGTTGCCGCTGGCCTTCAAAAAGTCGAGGAGATACACAGCATTGAAGCCGACGGTCAGGGCGTCGCCGTTGTAAGCGGTCTCGATCGTGTCTTCTGACTCGCCGGTTTCAGTGGACGACGCCGAAATCTTTAACTCGCCTTTTTCCAGGCGGAAGCGCACTGCGCGCGATCGTTCGTCCGCAAACTGGGCAACGCGCTGAATGGCAGCGCTCAGCTCTTCGCCCCTTACGGTCACGAGTTTGTTGTTGTCCTTGGGCAGCACTGCTTCGAAATTAGGGAATTGACCGGTCAATTGGCGCGAGGTCAGCAGCCGCGGTCCGATGCGGAAGTACAAAGTGGACTCATCTCTGGCGAATTCAATACTCTCTGCTTCGGTCGAATCCACCAGTGACTTCAATTCGTCCATTGCCTTCTTGGGAATAAGCGTTTTCATCTCACCGGACACACCATCGAACTTCTCGCCGCTACGCTCGATATGCGCCAGGCGATGGCCATCGGTGGCCACCATCGTGATGGATTCTGGCTTAAGCACCATGAGAGCGCCATTCAGCGTGTAACGCGATTCTTCATTGGCGATGGCAAATCCGGTCTTCGAAATCATCTCTCGTAGAACCTGCGCCGGGATCTTTACCACGCCAGCGGTTGGAAATACCGGCAAGCTGGGAAAGTTAGATCTTGCCATACCAACCATCTTGGTATTGGACCGGCCGCAACGAATGCTCACCCAGTGGTTCTCAAGCAGTTTGATAGTGATGTCGGCGTCGGGCAGCAGTTTTACGTAATCGTGCAGTTTGCGCGCGGGTATCGTGCACGAACCTTCCTTCTTCACCTTGGCATTACAGGAAGTACGCAGGCTAAGATCCAAGTCGGTGGCGGTTAAAACCAACTTATCGCCGCCCGCCTCAAACAGATAATTGGAAAGGATGGGAATCGTGGTCTTGCGCTCAACCACGCCCTGGGTTGCCGTAAGCTCTCGCAGGAGTTCAAACTTACTGACCGTGATCTCCATTGTCGCCGTTCCCGTTGCAGTGGCCATTTCCACCGGCATAACCGACTCTCCCATGCGTGCTACTTATGTTACTTCCTTATATCAAAATAAAAACCTATAAAACCAGTAGTAACAGCAGGGGGCAGGGAAAAGTGGAAATTTAGGCCAACTACCCTGCTGCTATCAGATTCCGCCTGTTCCCTCATGTATAAAATCGGACCTCTATGAGGCGGGGTCAGCAGTACATTCGGCACTGTCACTCTGATTCTCATCCACTCTTACACAGCTTCCACACCTGTTACACAGTTGATGCGAAGGAAGTCCCAGCCCGGGAGTGGAAATTTGTCCGAAAACCGCCATTACCCGCCCAATTGCTCGGTCAATTTATTGATCAGCCTGTTCAAATCCTTGTCAGTCTTGCGCACCTGATCAATCTTCTCTACCGAGTGCAGTACGGTTGTGTGGTGCTTGCCGCCAAACTGACGCCCAATTTCCGGGAGGGAGGCTTCTGTAAGATGCTTCGCCAAGTACATGGCGATCTGTCTGGGATAGACGATAGCGCGCGAATTATTCTTGGCCTTGATCTCAGCCAGACGGAGTCCAAACTGCTCAGCCACTGCTTTCTGGATCGACTCGATGGTGACCTTTCGGGCTTGGGAATCAATGAAATTTTTAAGCACCTGCTGGGCGTAAGGCAGGGTAATATCGGCGCCGATCAGGGAGGAGTGGGCCATCAATCGGATCAGCGCGCCTTCCAGCTCACGAACGTTGGAACGGATGTTCGAAGCAATGTAAAGGGCTACGTCGGTGGGCAGAGTGACTTTTTCCTGCTCTGACTTTTTCTGCAGAATCGCCACCTTGGTTTCCAGATCGGGAGGCTGGATGTCTGCAATTAAACCCCATTCAAACCGGCTGCGAAGACGATCCTCGATCTCAGCCAGTTCCTTGGGTGGGCGATCACTGGCAATTACGATCTGTTTCATGGACTCGTGCAGCGCATTGAAGGTATGGAAGAATTCTTCCTGAGTGCGTTCCTTCTGGGCCAGAAACTGAATGTCGTCAACCAGGAGCACGTCCATTGTGCGGAACTTGTCGCGGAAACTGGTCATCTTGTCGTAGCGCAGCGAGTTGATCATCTCATTGGTGAATTTCTCGCTGGAGACGTAACAGATGGCCGCCTGCGGCTGACGCCGTTTGATCTCATGACCGATGGCTTGCATGAGGTGCGTCTTGCCCATACCAACACCCCCATACAGGAAGAGCGGGTTGTAAGCCTTGGACGGACGCTCCGCCACCGCCTGACATGCCGCGTGAGCGAACTGGTTGCCGCTGCCGATAACGAAGGCATCAAAGGTATAGCGCGGATTCAATTGCGCAGCGCTATCCCAATCGAAACGAGACTGGGAAGCGTGTCCCGGAACCGCCACCGGTCCAGAAAGGCCGCCATCGTGGCGCACTGGAGTTGAAGCCGGATCATCTTCCGGGGTGACGAACTTCACGTCCTGATATTCCAGGCCGAGATTGTCGATTGCCTCCTGAATCAGGTCGGCGTACTTGTCGCCGACATGGCGGAATTCCGCAGTGGGCACACGGATGAATAAAATTCCTCCGCTGGCGTGACTGTAACGTGTCGGTTTCAGCCAAGTGTCGTAGGAGTGCCGATTGATCTTTTTTTCCAGCGCGTCCAGAATCTGGATCCACGGATTAGGGGAGATCGATGTGCTAGGGACAGACATAAGTATTGAGTACGGGACCGCCGCTGCCAGACCGACGGAAAATCTACAGCGGGTAAAAGAACCTGGTTTCCTGCCGGAACCAACTGTGGTTCTCGCAGGGACGATTAGCACATGAAAAAAACTTGAAGTTAGGAACCGACGGGCATACTAGCACAAAATTTTTTTGTTTGTGGAAATCTTAAGCGCACATTTTCGAGTCCGGCGAAATTCAGAACCTCAATGCAAGCACTTGTCAAGTATTCAATATGTAACTGCAACGCAGGTGGTGCAAGAATTTTTGCACATGCTCAGCGCATCGTGCGCGATGCGACTTTTCCTGCGGATTTATAGTCTTTCGGATAGACCACCACGCAGCGCCTCCCGGCCTCGTCCTGACTCTCGGTGCGCAGGTCAGGATGGTCGCGAAGGGCCAGATGTACAATGCGGCGTTCGCGTGACGACATGGGCGCGAACTGATAAGGTGTTCCGCTCTTACGAACTTTTTCGGCGGCGACGTTTGCCGACATCCGAAGTTCTTCCAGTCGCAGCGCTCGATGATTCATGCAGTCAAAGCAAATCTTCTCGTGTTCGTTGGCGGGCAGACGAAGCATTTCGAACGCGAGTAGCTCCAATGACCGCAGCAATTCGGCGCCACGTTCGAGCAGCAAAGACGAATCCGGACCCGCGAATTCGACCAGAATCTGGGGATGTTCCCAATCCCGCTCTTCGGGGAGCGGCGGATCCACGGTGATGCGGTATTTCAAACGCAGCCCGCCCTGCCCCACTACCGCGCGGAGGAATTCGTTGATTCTATTAGCGGCGGAGACTTTATCGGGAATTGACACCGGATTTCAACTCCTAATTCTAGCCAAACTCTAGTTTTTCGAGATGTTGCTTGCCCGTCGAGCGAAACCTACTTATCTTTCTTTCTTGCGCGCTTTTCCATCATCTCGCGCATTTCTCGCCCCAGTTCGGTGCGGTTCATCACAGCTTGCTGCACGATCGCCATAAGATTCCCTACCGACCAGTACAGGCATAGACCGGCGGCGAGGTTCCAGCTAATCACCCCCAGCATGACCGGCATCATCAGATTCATCATCTTTTGTTGTGCCGGGTCCATGCCTGCCTGCGGCGTCATGCGCTGCATGAACAGCATTGTGATGATAATCGCGATTGGCATCAGATGCCACGGGTCGGGCGAGGACAGATCGCGTACCCACAGCCAGTTCGCGTGGCGCAGATCAATTGTTCCGCCCAGCATGCTGTAATAGGCGAACAGAAAGGGCATCTGGATGATCATGGGCAGGCATCCACCCGCGGGGTTAACCCGCTCTTTCTTGTAAAGTGCGGAGATCTCTTCGTTCATCGCTTGCTTGCGCGGATCGCGGAGGCTGTATTTTTTATACTTCTCCTGGATGGATTTGATTTGCGGGGCTACTCGCTGCATCTTCAGCATCGACTTCATCTGCGAGACGCGGAGTGGCAACAACGCGATGTTGATGATCAATGTCTGGATCACGATGGCCCAGCCCCAGTTGGGCACGATGTGGGAATAGGTCCATTTCAGCCACAGGAATAACGGCCGGGCGATGATCCCAAAAAAGCCGAAGTTGACCAGTCCTCGAAGATCCTGATCTGTGCCACTGATGGTGGGAACTCGCACCGATTCCAACACCGGCAGGGACTTGGGTCCCACATATATGTGCTCTACGGTTGTTCCCTTGGGGTTGCCGACGGCGGCACCAAGGATGTCCACTTTGAGGGTTTCTTTGTTCTCCGGCTTCTGCCGGTCCTTGGGGACATCAATGGAGTTTCGCCGCGTGACCATGGCCACGTTTTGAGGCTCATCAGGGAGAAATACTGCGCTGAAGTATTGGTCCGCAACCCCGGCCCAGTTGAAAGGTCCAGGGAGGGTGTTTCCGCCACTTATCTTCTTGATCGCCAGTCGCTCGATTTTGGTGTTGTACTGATATTCAATCAGGCTGGAAGCGTAAGAGGATGGGTTGGTTTGATCCCCGAAGCCTGCGGGCCACATGGGAAAGGCCGGTAACTCCCCACCTTTATACTGAACCGATGTTTCGACGCGAACTACGTACGTGTGATCGAAGCTGAAGTTCTTGCGGACGGCAACATCATGGTCAGAATACTCGAAGGTAATCTCGGCCGGCGCGGAAAGCGATCCGGTCTGCGAAGCAACATAGAGTACTGAATTCACTTTGTTACGCAGTAACTCGTCGTAAATCCACAGCGAAAGCGGCAAACCGTATTTCTCCGCCGCGGCGGCGTGGACCAGTTCGAGTGGTCCGCCCCTCTCGTCCGTATATTTCTTCAGTATCCAGGATTTGACTTGCCCGCCTCGATTGGTAAAGCGAATCTTATAAAGATCATTCTCGATGACAGTCTCGTCCTCGGAAGAAGCCTGTCGACCGGGACCAGCAGGCGGAACGATTTGCTCTCGGCTGAGTGTAGGAGCCGGCTTCGGAGAAACGGTTGCGGCTGGAAAGTTTTGGGTTTGCTGCTCAGGCTTTGGTGCGGCGGGTTGCGGCCCGTATTTTTTCACCAACGGCTGGAAAGCAAGAATAATCAGGAATGTAAGCGCGAACACCAGAAGCAGCCGCCTCTCCATTCCGGGTTCTTGTTGAGGATTTTTAAAGTCGGGCAAGTTTACGTACCGTTCGGCGACTGCACACCTGAGTTGTGCGCGAGGTTAATTTGGTGAGACCGCACTACGGGATCGTAACCACTTTTCGAGAATGGATGGCATCGCAGCAACCGATTAGCAGCCAGTAAGCTCCCACGCAAAGCTCCGTAGCGTTCCACCGCTTCCATCGCGTACTCCGAGCAGGTGGGCACATAACGGCAGGCGGGCGCGAAGAGCGGAGAGATTGCCCGCTTGTATGCGCGAAGCAATTGCAGCACAAATGTCTTGGCTACCTGGTTCATTGTTCCACTCGCATATGTCAGAACTTACTCTCGGGCTCGCGTTCCTGACAACTTCTGTTGAATCACATCAAAAGCGTTGCCGACCTCCGCCAGAACCTTGCTGAACTCCGCCGTCAATAGCGACTTCTTCGCATTGATTACCACGTCCACGGGCGCGCTGCATGCTCGGCGTTGCCGGCGAACCGCTTCGCGCAGGCGGCGCTTGATACGATTGCGTTCGACCGCGCCACCCAGCACGCGGCCCACGGTAAAGCCGACTCTGGATCCCGCTCCCTTTTCTCGCGGCAAGTAGAAAACTGTCATCTGCGGCGAGAAATGGCGTCGTCCCAGCTTGTAAACCCGTTCGAAGTCAGCGTGCCGCAAAAGACGCGTGCTACGAGGAAATCGTCCGCCGGTGTTTCTTGTAGTGCTGGGCCCAGACAGGTTGGCACTTTCCTTAGGAGCCATAGCGCTCACGACTGAAGTTCCAAGCTCAATCTACAAACACCCCGCTAAACCCAGGGAGGACGTTTACTCGCGGAAACCTGGCTTCACTGAGACCCGCTTGCGACCCTTGGCACGTCTCCGCGAGATTACCGCACGACCGCTCTTGGTCTTCATACGCGTGCGAAATCCGTGTGTCTTCGAGCGGTGACGACGGTTAGGTTGGAATGTGCGCTTGGGCATGAAAGATAGCTGCTCCTGGATCGAAAAATCGCTTGTGAGTAAACAGAGAGTATAAATGAGGGCAGTCGGCCGGGCAAACCACGCTAATATTGAAAACCTCTCGCGTTAAGGCATGATGATCCGACTGCCGGCCTCGTCCGGCGCATTGATGGCCGACGGATTCGCCGGGAACTGGGCCAAAAGAAAATCGATGAAGGCACGAGATTTCGGTCTTCCTGAGGTTCGTCCATGAGCCATGCGCACAAGAAACACGATAGCTTTGAGCACTTCAGAGTCGCGCAATCGGCTATAACCCAGTTGCTTCTGTTCGGCCTCGCGGTACTCCTTCAACATGTTCTGCACTTCCGCAGCAATGCCCTGTTGCGCCATACCTGCGATTGGCATTTCGTAATGCAAGCCTGAATGCACCAGGGTCTCGTAGCTTTTCGCCATCGCAGTGAGAGTCGAAACAAGGTCGCGATCGTTGATACTGCGGTCGGCGCGAGCTCTCTTCCCCAGCGCATAACTCAGTCCCATCAGCAAATGTTCATATCGGTAAAGGAACTGGTCATTGATTTCCGTCTCGAGGAATAGCTCGGCCGAGGCGAATGCTCCTGCGGAACGAGGCTTTTCGTGCTCCCTCGCCTGCTGCAGGTAAACACATTCACTGGGACAATCCAGCGTGACCTCGCGTTGTTCTCCGCAGCACTGCGGACAAATGCGTCCGTGCACCGCCGGACAGAAGCGCTTTTCTTTGCGGATGTCACAGATCGCACAGCTCAACTGAGCACTCTCCTACCGGGCATTATGACATGGTGTGCGACGCGGTTTCTCACGGCAAATGCTGCTTAGACAGCTATGTAACAGCCGCAAAACCTAAAAAAGGCCGTTTTATGGGCTTTTTCGGCTCCCCAGATTAAAAAAACCGCATAAAATGCGGTGGAAATGCTTCTTTTCCACAGGAGCGGTGGTATAGACTAGTCCGCATCGCAACAAAATCAAAATAACTTCGGAGGAGAATTCATGGCTTCAGGTATGACCAAGACCCAGTTAGTCCGCCATCTGGCGGAGAAAAACGAGATGAACAATAAAGCGGCAGCGGCATTTCTTGAGCATCTCAGCGACGTAGCTATCAAAGAAACCAAGAAGAACGGTGTATTCGTCGTGCCCGGACTGGGACGCCTTGTAAAAGCACATCGCAAGGCCCGCATGGGACGCAACCCACAGACTGGTGAGCCGATTCAGATCAAGGCGAAGACCGTGGTGAAGTTCCGCGTCGCGAAAGCCACCAAGGAAGCGATCGCGCCCAAGAAGTAGTGGCAGGATTCAACAGAATATTTTTAAAAAGGCCGGCGATGATGAGCCGGCCTTTTGTATTGCCGATAAGCGGAACGGCTGTGCGCTATTGTGTCTTCCCGTATTCGTTCTTGACTACTTCTCCGCCCTTCATAACGAACTTGACGTGCTCAAGCGTGGTCACGTCCTTCACCGGATCACCATCGACGGCAATGATGTCGGCCCATTTTCCAGGTTCAATCGTGCCGACTTTATCTGACCAGCCGAGCAGGTCGGCGTCATTCACGGTCGCTGCCTGGATGGCTTGCAAAGGCCCCAGTCCCAACTTCACCATCACGGCAAATTCATGCGCATTCAAGCCGTGCGGATAAACAGCGGCATCTGTGCCGAACGCCACCTTGACGCCACTTGCAAAGGCATGTGCGACATTCTTGCGCGCTGCCGGCATCACCGCTTTGGCTTTCACCAGCAGAAAGTCAGGGACGTGATTCTTCTCAGCATTTTCCAGAAACCAATCTCCGAGATAGAGTGTGGGAACGAGATAGGTGCCATTTTTTTTCATTTCGGCGATGGCCGCATCATCAATGTAAGAAGCGTGTTCAACGGAGTCCACTCCCGCTTCTGACGCCCAGCGAATTCCCTGCGCGCCATGGGCGTGGGCCGCCACCTTTCTGCCCAAGCGGTGGGCATCGGCCACTATGGCTTTCATTTCTTCAAGCGTGTACTGCGAAGCCTGGGGATCATCGCCTTTTGAAAGCACTCCGCCAGTGGCGCAGATCTTGATCAGGTCAGCGCCGTACTTAATGATCTCGCGAACTTTATGTTGCACGGCTTCAATGCCATCGGCAGCGCCATCACTGGTGGCGTGATATTCGTAGGGAAGTAGGTTGTTATCGCAATGTCCCCCGGTGATACTCAGAGGCGGTCCACTCACCAGCATTCGGGGTCCCGGAATGTCACCTGCATTTATGGCATCACGCAGAGCGACATCGCTGTAACCCGACGCCGCCACGTTCCGTACGGTGGTAAAACCAGCCTGCAAAGTCAATCGAGCATTCCTGGCGCCGATCAGCGCCTCGCGCGGCACCGAGAGGCCCAGGCTTTGATAGCCAATATTCCTGGGATCGCCCGTAAGATGCGTGTGTCCGTCGATTAGACCCGGCAGCACCGTAGAGGTAGAAAGATCAATGCTACTTCCTCCTGCGCCCGCTTGCGGGTTCGAAGCCGGACCGACCGCCACGATCTTGTCACCTTCAATGACAATGACCTGGTCATTGAGCGTTTTGCCAGTTTTCACGTCCAGAAGGTGGCCGGCACGTATGATGACGCGCTTGACTGCTTGATCTGTGGATGGTTGAGCGGACGCGACCTGGTATACGGTCATAACCATCGCCACGTCCACGATCGCAGCAAAAACACGCCTCATTGTCATATTTATTTCGCTCCGCGTTATCGCGCTTCGCCAAAGTGTGGGATCCTCTCCAAAGTTAACGCGCTGACGAGCCCGCAGGTGACCTGGCCCGAGCGCCGTCCCAGCCCCAGTGGCGGCCGGCATCAGCCGCAAAAAAAATTATGAAGAGAAATAAAAGCGGTAAGTGGTCCAACTCAGCGCCGAAGTATCGCCACACTGGAACGCCGTGGCCGGGTTCCCACCACGTGGCAAGGGTCAAGGCCAACATGTAAAGCGCGCCCAGCACAGACGCAGGACGCACCCAAAGCCCTAGCAGGAGGCTAAGGCCGATGAACAGCTCTACCCCTCCCACGACGTAAGCGAAAAACACTGCATGCGGCAGAACCAGATCTGCAAGAAAAAGACGGAAGAAACTTACGGCGCCGTTCTGTACGAAGCCTTGCAGGTATTGCTGAAAGCCACCATGCGCGAAACCTGTTCCAAAAACTTTGTATTGGCCAAAAAGAAGAAAGAAGACGGCGGTCGCCATACGCACTCCGGCGATAACCTTGGGCAGAGGGCCGTAGTATTTTGGCATTGTCTATCCACCCGGGCCGTCATTGCTTACATATTGCTCGAGTGAATCCAGCTGTTGCGTGAGGTCGTCGATGCGCAATTGCAATAGGTTTCGAATTGAAAGCATACCGAGCAACTTGCCATTGTTATCTACGACGGGCAGATGCCGGAAATGGCGTTCGACCATGGTAGCCAAAGCTTCGCCCGGCCCCGTGGCTAAAGTTGCCATTTCCACTGCCGCAGTCATCACTTCGCGCACTGGGGTGGACTCCGGACTCTGCCGGCTCAGCGCGACTTTGCGAAGCACATCGCGCTCGGTGAACACTCCCGCCACCCGGTTCGCATCATCCACCACCGCAACCGCACCGACATGCCGGTCCAGCATGGTGCGAATTGCATCCGCCACGCTGGCTTCGAGCCGCACCGCCGCCGCTTCCTTATCGCAAAGGTCCAGGACGCTCATGGTGGATACCTCCTCTGTTCCCAACTTTTGACATCTGTTGGATTCGGGCAGAACAGGATTCGGGCATTATCTCCCTCGCCAAGCGGCTGTCAAGGGGGATAGTCACAAATTTCGTAGAAAGCCGGATAATTGCCCACCGGCACTGGTGCTTCAGTCCAAGTTTGCTGTGGATATAGGCCCAGCTTTCAGCACACCTGAAGCCTCTCGCACATGATATTCTTCTCCCCCTCCGGAACTCACATGGAAACGCTCTGCTATGCGCGCGTTCAATCACCCGTCGGATCTCTGATCCTGGGAGTATCTGAGAAAGGGCTGCGGGCGTTGGAATTCGATCGCGGCCAATTCCCTCCGAAGGCCGGCAAAAGCACCGTCTGGTCCCAATCTGAACGGGCTTTGGCCGATTACGCCTATCAACTGGCAGAATACTTTGCCGGAACCCGCCGGGAGTTCACGTTTCGGCTCGATCTTCACGGCACGGACTTTCAGCTCGAATGCTGGCGAGCTCTGCTGTCGATTCCGTATGGCGAAACCCGCACCTATGCGGATGTCGCCCGGGCTGTTGGCCGTCTGCACGCTTACCGCGCGGTGGGCATGGCCAACAACCGTAACCCAATTGCGATCGTGGTGCCTTGTCATCGTGTGATCGCATCTGATGGGACACTGTGTGGTTATGGTGGCGGGCTGGACGTTAAACGCAGGTTGCTCGAGTTGGAGGGCGCGCGAGCTGTACGGGCGGCCTGACCTAGTGATCGACCCAATTTCTTCCGCAACGGATATGAAATATCGGTTCGCTCTGCATGCACTCCGGCACAAGCTTTCCCACAAAGTCGATAGTTCGCAAGGCTAGCCTCTTCTACTTCGTCTTCGTGATGTATTCGTACACCACGGCCGGGCCTTTTGGCCTGGAAGACCAGGTAACAACCTCCGGACCTGGCATGACGCTGATTTACCATCTCATCCTGCCATTTTTCTGGTGTATCCCAATTTCGTTGGTAGCGGCTGAGCTCACCACTGCGATGCCCGTGCAAGGCGGATTCTATCGCTGGGTGCGCGCCGCCTTCGGTGATTTTTGGGGGTTTCTCGCAGGTTGGTGGAACTGGTCAGCGTCGTTTCTGCTTGGTGGCGCCTATGCGGTCCTTTTTACCGACTATCTTGGCTTCTATTTTCCCCAAATCATCGGCTGGAAACATTACGTGGTTTCCATCGTTCTAATAGCGATTATTACTTGGATTAACGTTCGTGGCATCCGGATGGTTGGCCAGTTCGCCACTGCGCTGGAGCTTTTTATTCTGCTACCGGTGCTGGTAATGGTCGTGATGGGACTTGCCAAGTGGCAGCACAATCCCTTCATCCCTATCGTACCGCCGCATCAACCTCTGAATAAAATTTTCGGTGTTGGACTGGCGCTGGGAGTATGGCTGTACTCGGGTTACGAACAACTCTCGACGGTGGCGGGAGAAGTTGAGAATCCACAACGGAGCTTTCCGCGGGCCCTCGCGATCGTTGTTCCTCTTTCAGTAGCAACGTATTTCCTACCTACACTGGCGGCTTTAGCCGCGGTGGACAACTGGCAGCAATGGCATACGCGCTATTTCTCGGATGCCGCACAACTGATTGGCCGGTCCTGGCTGGGATTTTGGATGACCCTTGCCGCCATGGTGACTAATATTTCGATCTTGAATGGGACGGTGCTGGCGTCTACCCGCATGCCTTCTGCCATGGCCGAAGATGGTTATCTCCCATCGTTTCTCGCCCGACTTCACCCGCGATTCGGGACACCCTGGATCGCCATAATCGTGTCCGCGATCATCTATGCCCTGCTCGCGTTCCAAACTCTTACCCAACTGATCAATGTCTACGTTTGGCTCAGAGTTGCTACTTCACTGATGACGGTGCTATCGGGGTGGCGCTTGCGAGTTACGAAACCTGAGATGCGTCGGACCTTTGTTATTCCTTGGGGTAAGTTCGGAGTGCTGTATGTACTCGCGGCGCCCATCATCATGAGCTACGTGGTGTTGCGGTATAGCGATCCCTTTGCCATTCGTTGGGGGCCTGCGGCCTTGCTCGTCGGTCCAGTCGCATACTTTCTTCATCGTCTAATCAGACGCCGCTCGTCCCATGAGCCGGTATCGCCCTGTTAACTCACCCAATCCAGAAATTTGTACCAGGCACCGGCCAGCGGCAGGAACCATGGAGTTCCGTTGTACAAACCTAGGGGCGCGCCGCGAAATGGAATGCCTACAAATGGATTGTCATTCTTACCGCCCACAATCCATTCCGCCATTTTCTGGCCCTGATAGGTCGCCATCGCCACTCCATGACCTGCATAGCCAACCGCGAAATAGATTCCGTCGAGTTGCCCGGCGTGCGGTATGATGTCGAAGGCAAAATCGAGTGTGCCACCCCAGACGTACTCAACTTTTGTGTCACGTAACCGGGGATAGACGTGAATCATGCCTCGCCTCAGAATCTCGGCGCTCTCACGAATCGTCTGCTCGGTTTCTGGGAAGAATGCCGCCCGCCCACCAAATAACATCCTGCGATCCGGCGTCAGGCGATAGTAGTAGAGATAGTTTTTTGAGTCGTAGATCATCCGATTGTGCGGGCTCAGTTCGCTCGCCAGTGCCGGGGGTAATATCTCCGTCGCAATGATGTACGAGCCAATTGGAATGATTTTCTTTTTCAGGCCCGGCGTGACGCTTCCCGTATAGCCGCTGGTACCGACAAAAACATCGCGTGCCCACAAGACTCCACGAGCAGTACTCACTTTCCAGCCTTTCGTCCCACGGTGGAAAGCAGATTCGAGTTTCTCTACCCGCGCACGCTCGAAAATTGCCGCACCGGGATTCTTTGCCGCTCGCGCCAGTCCCGCCACATACTGCGCTGGATTAAGCCCCGCGCTGACTTCATCAACCATGCCACCGAAGTAAATGTCGGATCCGATTTCGGTTCGCAACTCATCCTTAGGCACGATTCGCAGGTGATGGTTGAATTCGCGGGCGATCACTTCCGCCTGATGACCGTAGTCGTCGAAATGTTTTTGTTTGCAAGCGACCTCGAGGTGCCCGCAGCGGGAAAACGAACACTCAATCGCTTCTTCCCCCACGATCTGCTCCACGCAATCTATCGAAGCCAGCGACGCGGCGTACATGCGCTGAGTTCGTTCCCTTCCATACATGGAGATCAGTTTGTTGACACCCAACTTCAAACCAGTGAGTACCATGCCGCCGTTGCGCGAACTAGCGCCCCATCCAATGGTCTCAGCTTCCAGGACGGCTACCCTGGCATTGCTCTTGGCAAGCGTACGCGCCGCCGACAAACCGGTATACCCAGCGCCGATTACTGCCACGTCCACGCTATCGGGTAGCGGGTAGGCGGCGTCAGGCGTCGGCATTGCAACGGTGGTCAGCCAGTAATTATGTTCACGAACGCACATTCCCTAACCTTTTTATAGTCGCCATAGCAAGAACTGGGCTTCAGATCGCAGAGGTCTTACGAGATGTTGCCGAACGTCAGAGCACCGCAGTTTCCTCAACCATTCTTCCTTCCGCAAAGCGCGATAAGCTCAGACATGAGGTATCCACCAACTCGCATTTTCCCGTCAGGATTAAATCGGACAAGATCTTTCCCGTCGCGGGCGCGTGCATCACGCCGTGGCCGCTGAACCCATTTGCCAGAAAAAATCCCGGCAACTCGGGTACCCCTCCCAGGATCGGGTGGTGGTCCGGCGTCATTTCATATAATCCGGCCCACGCCCGCTTGGGATTCACCGCGAGATTCTCAAAGACCGGCACACGATTGGCGGCGCGGCTAAGTATTTTCTCGATGAATGCCGGATCGAACTCGGTCTGGTATCCCGGCGTCTCTTCGGGATCATTCCATGCCAGCAGGAATCCTAGTCCCTCCGGCCGGAAGTGGAATCCGTTGGACATGTCAATGATCATCGGAGCACTATGCGGAAACTGATCAAAAGGTTCGGTCGGTACCAGCATGCGCCGTAAAGGCTCGACCGGCAACTCGATGCCTGCCATGTTCGCTACTCCCGCAGCCCATGCTCCCGCACAGTTCACAACAAGTCGCGTGGCTACGGTGCCGCGGTTGGTTTCCACTCCCGCGATCCCCTGGCCGTCCCGCAATAACGCGGTTACGGCAGCATTTTTCCAGAGGTGTGCGCCATGCTCCGTCGCCCACGTCATCAGTCCTATCATGGCGCTGTAGGGGTCGACGAATCCATCGCTCGAACAGAAACTTCCGCCCACAATGTCATCGGAACGCAACTGCGAAAACATGCTTTGGATTTCATCCGCGGCAACCAAGCGCACGTCCTTCAATCCCATGGCAACCTGCTTCTCATAGTTCGAACGCAAATACGCCATGTCCTGATCACTAGTAGCGCAAAACAAATAGCCCTGTGGACGGTAGCCGGAAGGATATCCCAGTCGCTCCTCGAAGCTGGCATAAAAGGGAATCGAGTAAAGCGACATCTGAATGTTAACTGGCGTTGAAAACTGGGCGCGCACTCCGCCCATACTCTTGCCGGTGGATCCCTTGCCCAGATGCGTTTCGCGCTCGACGACGAGTATGTTTCTACAACCGGCGGTGGCAAGGTGATAGGCAATGCTGGACCCCACAATGCCTCCGCCGATGATGACGACATCTGCTGTGTGCATAGACGAATGTGCTTGTTGGGTCCGCTTAGGTACGCCCTTTGCTGAAACGCTTTGCAGAAAACGAACCGAGCATTGTAGTTCACCGCAGTCTCACTTTGTTTGTTCGCGGATTGCCGCAAATGCGGAACTTATGGGCCATGAACAAGGCAGAATCCGGCCCCTGCGATGCCCGGGTCGGAATGTCACCCTATTGTCAAATTCACATCCGCACCTTGAAGCCCAATCCCAACGACCGTAAACTTGAATAGTGCACGTACATGTTCGCCATACCCAGAAGTCCAGCCCTGCGCGGGTGTTGAAGATCTCGCTGTTTGTTACGCTGGGTTACATACTGCTGCTGGTTATCAGCGGAATCCGTGCGCATTCACTGGCGTTGCTTTCCGAGGCGGGACACAATCTTTCTGATTTTCTTGCGCTGGTGCTTTCCCTCACTGCGGTTTATTTGCAAAATCGTCCACCCAGTGCGACGAAGACTTATGGCTACCATCGTGCCGGAGTGCTCGCGGCTCTAATTAATGCAGTGTCCCTGGTCGCGGTCTCATTCGTCATTTTTTACGAAGCCTACCGCCGGATTCAGAATCCGGAGCATGTGCGTGCCGGATTAATGATCGGAGTGGCTGCGGCCGGCGTCGTCATGAATAGTGTTATCGCGCTGCTGCTTTACCGCTCCAGCCGGGACGTGAATATCCGCAGCGCCTTTTTGCATGAGATTGGCGACACACTTTCGACCGCCGCCGTCATCATCGGCGGCTTGGTTATCCTGTTTACGGGCCAATATTGGATTGACTCCGCGTTGTCATTCGGGATCGGCATTTTGATTCTCTGGTCCGGTTTTGGCATCGTTCGTGAAACCCTGAATATCCTGCTGGAAGGCACTCCGCGGGGAATGAAGCTGGCGCAGATCGAAGCCGCGATCCGCAAAATTAAGGGAGTGAACGACGTACACGATCTCCACGTGTGGAGTATCGGCTCCGAAAGCCACGCACTTTCCTGCCATATTTCAATCGCAGATATTCCCCCATCGGTCAGTGAACGCATCCTACGGGATGTGAGGGAGTGCTTACACCTTCAATTCCGCGTCGACCACACGACCATCCAGTTCGAGCATGTGGAATGCGAAGTCGCACACGGGTGCGTAATCCCGGTTGGCGGGGGACACGAGCACTGATAGCGAGAGGGTGCATTACAGATCTGGCCCCGCGGAACTACCGGAGCAGCCTTCATCCCGGCGTTACTAGTTCTTTCGTCCGCCCTGCCGTTCATGGATTTCCCGCACGCGGGCGATTGTGTCGGCTTCTTCCGGCGGTTTGTCCGGCCTGAGCCTGACGATTCGGGGGAAGCGCAAGGCATAGCCGCCGTTGTGCCGGTCCGATTCCATAACGTTGTTGAAGGCCACTTCGAGCACGATCTTGGGTTCGACTTGCAGGCGGAATCCCTGATCTTCAACTGTGTGCTGGAGGAACCACTGGGTCATCTCGGCAATCTCGGCATCAGTCAAACCGGAATAAGCCTTCCCCACATTCAGTAGCCGGCGCTCATCCCATACCGCAAATGTGTAATCGCTGAGAACACCGATCCGCTTGCCGTGTCCGTACTCTACCGCTGTGACCACCACATCCAGCGTGGCCAACTCGCGCTTCATCTTCAGCCATGCTTTGCCGCGCCTGCCCGGCGTGTAGCGGGAGTCGAGGTCCTTGATCATCAGACCTTCGTTTCCTCGCTCTTGTGCCGCTGTAAACAGTTGTTCTATTTCATCTGAAGAGTGGGCCTGAACCACGGGAGCGCGGATCATTTGCACCGCAACCGGATCAGCCTCACCCGTAAACAAAAGCTGTCCTTGTGCCCCCATGGTTCGAACGCTTGTGGCTTTCCGTACGTTGCGCAATAGATCGTTCAAGATTCCCGCGCGCTCGTGCAGAGGGCGGTCCATTACCAACTCACCTCCGGCATACAGCACGTCAAAAGCTACGTACGCCACTGGAACTTGCCGCATCATTTCCCGGCTGACTTTCTTGCGCCCCAGCCTCTGTTGCAATGAACTGAACGGAAGTGCCCGTCCGAGCTCGCTGGGACCGCCCTCCGAATAACTCCATGCGACGATCTCTCCATCCAGGATTGCGTCCCTATTCAGCCCCGCAAGAATGCCGGGTAACTCCGGAAAAGATTGTGTAATATCGTCGCGAGTGCGAGAGAAAATTCGTACTTCATCGCCCGAGCAGTGGACTTGGGCGCGAATGCCGTCATACTTATCCTCGACCGCCGCATTCTTGAAGTAGCTCAGCGCCTCCTCTGCCGAATCCACCGGGCTTGCCAACATAAAACCAAGGGGATGGAACAGACGCATCTTGGCTTCAGAGAGCTTGCCCGCAGCGGCCAACCGCACCGTTTCTGCTATATCTCCGAGCAGCATGTTGGCGCGCTGCACTTGCACGACGCTCCCGCCATAGGCCTTGGCGATTGCTTCTTCCACCAGGCTTTCTTTCAAGCCAATTCGGAGATCGCCGGTCATGATCTTCACCAAATATTTGGCTTCGAGCGGCGTAGCCCGCTCCAGCAAGCCGCGCACCAGAAGAGCTTTTGTGGCGGAGCCGCGGGCGGCCGCGATCTCCCGAAAATTTCTCTCTGCGTCAATGACGCTCAGCTCGTGCTCACTTATGCGAGGAGGCAAAACCTCGCCTGCCACGGCGCCTAAATCTCCGTGACGGCGATAGGAATCAGTCAGCTCTGTTTCTGTTTTTCCGGAAAGTTCCCCCACGGTTCGCCAGAGCAACGAACCGCCCACTTGCAAAGTAGTTTCTTCGTGAACAGGAAATGGTCGACCGGAAAGGAAAACCGCCGAGGTCGCTGCCTCCTCGGATGGCCGCGATCTAAGGTAGTCGGCTACAAGGCCAATCTTTACCAGCTTTTTCGTGGTCGCTGCGATGGCCTCGCAAGCTTCAGCTAGCCGTTGCATGGTCTTCTTCGATGCCTTATCGCGCCGGCGTGACTCTAAGTGATTCGAGAATTAGAACTTGCACCTCATAGAATGAGCCCTTTGTAGGAACCACTCGGCTTCACTTCCGACGCTGTGATAACCTTACAAACTGATACTCTTTTGCGAAAGCATCATCTAATTATTATGCGGCTCTTACGTTCCATGTGGCGTTTCGTAGTGGCGCTCCAACTCCTGCCAGCGCTGGAAAGTGGCGAGGAGACCACCCTGGTCGGCGGCCAAGCCGTGCTCGAGGGTGTGATGATGCGCTCACCTCATGCCTGGGCGATTGCCGTGCGCAAACCTTCAGGCGAGATCGCCACGCATAGCGAAAATCTGGATCGTCCATCGGAAAAGCACAAGTGGATGGGATGGCCCGTCGTTCGCGGAGTCGTTACGTTGGGTAACGCCATGACACTTGGGTTCCGGGCGCTTCGGTTCTCTGCCAATGTGGCGCTCGACCAGATTCCTCCCGAGAAACAAGGCAAAAAGCTGGAGATCAGCGGCTGGGTAGCGGCGGTGAATATCATCTTTTCTGTCGGTTTTTTTATTTTCATGTATAAGTACTTGCCGCTGCTCGCGACCACCCAGTTGCAGAGAGTGAACCCGATTTTCAGCCAGCAGATCGTCTTTAACTTGGTAGATGGGATCATTCGCCTGTTGTTGTTTCTGCTGTTTATCTGGGGAGTCTCGCTGGCGCGCGATATCCGCCGCGTGTACGAGTATCACGGGGCCGAACATAAGACGGTGTTCGCGTTTGAAAATGGCGATCCGCTTCAGACGGATGCAGTGCAGAAGTACTCGACCTATCATCCCCGTTGCGGTACCAGTTTCCTGATGACCGTTATGATTATCTCGATTCTGGTGTACATGCTCGTACCAGTGCACACTTTCTCGGCACGCTTCGGCATCCGTATTGCACTTTTGCCCGTGATTGCCGGTATCTCGTACGAAATCATTCGGTTCGCCGCCAAGAATCGTGGATCGCTCTTCGCCCTCATGACCGCCCCTGGGCTTTGGCTACAGCGTATTACCACACAGCCTCCCTCCGATGATCAGGTGGAGTGCGCTATTACCGCGCTCGACCATGCCATGGCCCTCGAGAAACAGCGGGGCGGCGAACTGGTAATTGCCTAGCGGCGGCCGCCGCAAAACTTTCCTTCTCTTGTTGTTCAGCGCTTAAAATTGAACTCAAGATCCCAACCGATTAACCGATACTTATGTTTGAACGACTTGATCAAATCGAAGCCCGCTACGATGAACTCACGAATGCTCTGGCCTCGCCGGAGATCATGCAGGAGTCGGGCAAGTACCAGAAGATTGCCAAGGCGCACAGTGAAATCAGTCTGATTGTCGAGCGCTACCGTGAATACAAGGATTTAAAGAAAGGCATATCGGAAAGCAAGGCCATGCTGGCCGACGAGAAAGATCCCGAGATGCGCGCCTATGCTCAGGAAGAACTCGACAACCTTGAAGTGCGGTTGGCAAGCATCGAAGACGAACTGAAGCTCCTGCTCCTGCCGAAGGATCCAAATGACGAGAAGAACGTCATCCTAGAAATTCGGGCGGGCACAGGCGGCGATGAGGCGACCCTTTTTGCCGCAGAAATCTTCCGGATGTACACGCGATTTGCGGAAACTCAAGGGTGGAAAGTGGAAGTGCTTTCTACCTCCGACTCCGCGGTTGGGGGTTTAAAGGAAGTTATCGCACTAATCGAGGGAAATCGCGTTTATTCCCGCATGAAATATGAGAGTGGCGTGCACCGCGTACAACGAGTGCCGGCAACGGAGCAGCAGGGACGAGTCCATACGTCTGCCGTGACCGTCGCCGTGCTCCCGGAAGCGGAGGATGTTGATGTCAAGATCGACGCCAAGGACCTTCGTGTAGATACGTTCTGTTCGTCTGGACCTGGTGGACAGTCGGTGAACACGACTTATTCCGCGGTGCGCATCACGCACATTCCGACCAACACCGTGGTGAGCTGCCAGGACGAGAAGTCTCAGATCAAGAATCGTGAGAAAGCGATGCGCGTTTTGCGCTCCCGCCTTTACGAAATGGAGATGCAAAAGCAGCAGGAGGCGTTGGCGAAAGAGCGCCGAGCCATGGTCGGCTCCGGCGACCGTAGCGAGAAGATCCGGACGTACAACTTCCCCCAGAACCGCGTAACCGACCATCGCATCGGACTGACGATGCATCAGCTAAGCGAAGTGATGGATGGCAAGCTGCAGCCGCTAATCGAAGCGCTGGTGGCCCATTTCCAGGCAGAAAAGCTTAAGCATGAGACCGCTGCTACAGTGTAATACTACTATTCTCCGCTTCCCTCGATCCGTAGCTCTGCCATGCGCCTGAAGGAAGCTCTCATCTCGGGCATTGAGCGTCTCACTGCTGCCCACGTCGGCTCGCCGCGAATGAATGCTGAGGTGCTACTGATGTTCACGTTGAGCTGCGACCGCACCCACCTTTATGCCTACCCTGAGCGAGAATTTACGCCCGAGGAATTCACCCGCTACGACGAGGCTCTCTCGCAACGGGCTCACGGTGTCCCGTCGCAATACATCACCGGGCACCAGGAATTCTGGGGAATGGACCTGGTTGTTGCTCCCGCCGTCCTTATTCCCCGGCCTGAGACCGAGCATCTGATTGAAACCGTGATGCCACTTGCTCAAAAAATGCACAATCCCCGAATCGTCGACGTTGGCACGGGTTCCGGAGCCATTGCGCTCGCACTGGCAAGGGAGCTGCCCAATGCGGAGATACACGCCACTGACATTTCTTCCGCTGTCCTCGAAATTGCAAAGGCGAATGCCGCTCGCCATCAACTTGAAGGGCGTATTCACTTTCACCAGGCCGACTTACTCGCTGGATTTAGGTATGCAGAATTCGACTTCGTCGTATCGAATCCCCCTTATGTCGGCGAGAGTGAAGCTGATCAGGTGCAACTTGAGGTACGCAAGTTCGAGCCACGAAGCGCGGTTTTCGCCGGGCTGACCGGACTCGAAGTGATCCAGCGGCTCGTACCGCAGGCATATGCCATTCTCAAACCGGGCGGCTGGCTAGCGATGGAAATCAGCGGAACGATAGTAGAAGGGGTGCGATGGATACTGAGTGGCTGGAAGGACTTGCAAATCATTGACGATCTGCAGGGCATCCCGCGTGTAGCCTTGGCGCGAAAGAATCCCGATTAGCCACTTAAAAATAAACTCCCATGGGCTCGACTTTTGTCGCACCCACGGGAGTTCAGTCTTTGATACTGATGCTAGTCTACTTTTTCCTGGCGTTAAACGGTTGAGGATCATTCGTACGCCCGTCGGACCAGGCGACGAATAAGCCACTGCTGGCGTTGAAGTAGATGTCGGTGTAATCGCCGAAGTTGGGAATAATGTCCGAACTGGCGGAGTTCCAGTCCGAGGACGCATCGGTGACCCGTGCATTGGAAGTGGGAGAAGTTGATGCTGTCGGGTCCACGCTAAGGGCCGCGAAAACATCCGTCCTCGCCGAGTTGGGACTTAGCCGGCGGTCAAACCACGAGACATCGAGGTTGCCGCTGTCGGCATAGCGCACCGCAGGCAGGAAGTGTCCTCCGAATCCGGAGTCGTTATTTAGTTTAACCGGACTTCCCTGAACGGGAGTCAGGGTTTGAAGCTGGTAGCTCCGCAGGAGGATATCTCCGAGCGGGTTAGTGCGAGCGTCATTCCACACGATGCTCACCACTCCCTTCCCATTGCTGACCCCAACCCTCGGAAAATCATTCATGGGAAAGCGGTTGTATCCGGGGATAAACGCTGCTGCCATAGACACGATATTTTGCTTCGCTGCGGTTGATGGCGGTCCGCAACTGGAGACTGCGGGTGGCTTTGGAAGACAGCTAAATCTGACTCGTGCCAGTTCCTCATGGGTAGGCTTGCTGAGGCAAGTGCCGTCCCCGCCGAAGATGTTGGTAGCCCAGTTGAATTCATGGGCTACGTACACATCACCATTACCCACAGAAAAGCCGGGGTATGCCCCTTCCCGTTCACAGCTTAGATCACCCGGAGCCACAACGAAATAAGGTGGGCTGACGGAGCCGGCATTGCCGTTAGAACAAACGGGCGCCGCAGGATTCGTCAGGTCACACGCCGCCAGCTCAATTTGCCCATTCGTCAGGTTATCCGGGGGCGAAAAGTTGATCCCGAATTCGGTGTAGGACGTGTATAACCGCTTCCGTCCTGGATCGAGGGTGAGAAACTCCTTATCGAGAAAACTACAGAACGAGTGTGCTGAATTGCACTGGCTGCTTATGGCCATGACTTGCGGGTCCCCGCAGCTCAAGGTCGCCGACGAGCCGGTGCCCATGACTTGACAAGTGCTCACTGAGAGGTCATTTTCAGGCACCGTGAAGGGAATGAAGATACTTGAGATGTAAAAATAGGTTTTCCCCCCTACCTGGTAGACCTCGACGCTTGGGTCGCCTGCGGTAACGCTGGTAGCGCAACCTGAGTTCGGCAGGCCGCCGAGATCGGTAAAAGTCTTACCTCCGTCATTGGAAAAGGCAAAGCCTGTTAGTTGATCTTTGTTCATGGGCGAGCAAGGCGAGGAGAAGAAGCCAGTCGAGTCGTTCCACGCCTCCACGACATAAGAACCCGCCGCGGCAATCGAAGTCTCCGACTGCCCATACGCCCGCACGCCCGCCGGACTGATATCCTCGGAAAAATCAGCGGCATTCACGCTGGCCCGGAACAAAGTCGTGCCTGTAGCGGCCCGCACAGAAGCCGCTCGGGCGCCGCTACCATTGAACTGCGGTCCGAAACAAGCCATTTGCGCACCAGATGATGCTTGAATGCTCTTGCCAAGATGTTGGCATACCGGATGGTTAGACAGCTTGGCCATCCCGGCGGCCTTCGCCTCCTGGGGAAAGAGCGCCAATATTGCTAGCGCCAAACAACAAGCGGTTAATGGGAACCAACTATTGACTCTCTTTTCGATCACTGGGGATCCTCCTCTTGAAATCGATCGTTTTTGGGGAAGTGGCTCGGCGCCACTCAATCGTCGGGCCCGAAACGGACAAAAACAGTCGCCGTTCCCGGGGGGCGGAACAGTTCGCGGCTGGTTAGTTCTTTAGAAGACTGAAGTTTGAGCCTGAAGAGCGCTCGCATCAGTGCAATTTGTTTGCCGGAAATTAATCATCTGGTCTCTGATGGACTCTCCTCCTTCCCATTTAGAAAAACAAGGAACTTCCACGTAAAACGGCGATGCCCTCCTGTGCGGGCCTTTCATGAGAAGGAAGAAATTGTTTGCGACTTATCTGCAACGTAGTGCCACTAGGCTAGTGGCAGTCGACAATCTAAAATATCGAGCCTCTGCTTCGTCGGTTCGATTGAGAACACAGAGTCAGGATTCCGGCGGGCCGAATACCGCTATAAATCGGCGGCCCTAGCTCAGCTTTTTCGCCAGCAACTCATTCACGATTTGCGGACTTGCCTTCCCTTGGGAAGCTTTCATAACCTGCCCGACAAAGTAACCTATCACCGTTTTCTTGCCAGACCGGTACTGTTCGACTTGTTTCGGATTAGCGGCAATGATGTCGTCAACAATCTTTTCCAGTGCTGAAGTATCTCTGGATTGCTCTGGCCGTCCTTCGTCGTCGTAAACGACCGGGAAATCCTTCCCACGCTCGAAACATAGGTCATATAGGTCCTTAAGCATCTTGCCTGAAATAGTCCCCGATTCGATTAGATCAGCAGATAGCGCAATGCCCTTCATGGAAACCGGTGACTGTCCGATTTCCAGACCCTTGGCTTTTAGACGACCCATCAACTCAGTCTGTACTAGGTTGGCGACGCGCTTGGGATTCTTAGCTGCTTTCGCCGCAGCCTCAAACTGTTCTGCCAAGGACCTTGTCGCTGTCAGCACAACCGCATCCTGCTCCGTAATTCCGTATTCCGCGACCAGTCGCGGACGTCGGACCTCCGGCAACTCAGGCAGGGTTGCGCGCAGCTCCGCCTGCCACTTCTCGTCTACCACTAGTGGAAGCAGGTCGGGTTCGGGGAAGTAGCGGTAGTCATGCGCGTGCTCCTTCGAGCGCATACCATATGTCTTGCCTTCGTTACTGTTGTATAGGCGAGTTTCCTGAGTGATCTTGCCGCCGGACTCAATCACTGCAATGTGCCGCTCAATCTCGTATTCCAGCGCCTGACGGATGAAGCGGAAGGAGTTGACATTCTTGACTTCAGTCTTGGTGCCGAAGTGTTTCTGTCCACGCGGGCGCACGCTGATATTGGCATCGCAACGCAGCGAGCCTTCCTCCATATTGCAGTCGCTAACCCCCGTATAGAGGATGATCTCCTTCAGCCGAGTCAGGTATTCGTAGGCCTCTTCGGGCGAGGAGATATCCGGCTCGCTCACGATTTCGATCAGGGGAACTCCGCTGCGATTAAGATCAATGGCGGTCTTTTCCTTCGATTCGGCAAAGCCTTCATGCAGGCTTTTTCCCGCATCTTCCTCAAGGTGCAGGCGAGTAATTCCAATATTTTTCCTCCGACCTTCCGCGTTGATTGCGATCAAGCCATGTTCGGCCAGGGGCTTGTCATATTGCGAAATCTGATATCCCTTAGGCAAGTCCGGATAGAAGTAATTTTTTCGCGCGAAGATCGAGGTAGTATTAATGCGGCAGCCCAGCGCCAGGGCCGCCAAGCCTGCGAACTCCACTGCTTTTCGATTAAGCACCGGCAGAGCTCCCGGTAATCCCAAGCAGACCGGGCAGACGTTCGTGTTCGGAGGATCACCGAAACGTGTCGAACAGGAGCAAAATATCTTGGTCGCGGTCAGGAGTTGGACATGTACTTCCAGTCCGATGACCGGCTCATATTTCGCACGGACCGCGGCAGAGATGTCCGAAACCGTGGACATAGCCAGCGATTATAGCTGGGGTGGCTGCTTGACTATGGCTTACTGGATGGTGCACTAAGATATTTTTCCAAGGGGATCTCAAAATACATCACTTCATTACCCTTCGCATCCCGAACGCCCGTCAGAAAAAACTGCGCGCCTGCAAGTGGTGTGGAAAGCCCTG
The DNA here is from genome assembly GCA_003225075.1 of Acidobacteriota bacterium. GTDB lineage: Bacteria > Acidobacteriota > Terriglobia > Terriglobales > Acidobacteriaceae > Gp1-AA124. Next base: position 25,264 of record QIAP01000077.1, read on the forward strand.
CAACATCAAAGAACAAAAATCCTGATTGAGTAGTGTGAGGCTCTACAGCCTTGGCGCTAAACTGAGCGGATTCGATTTCATCCATCGCCTTCTTGCTCACCGCCCCCTTCATCTTAGTGCGCGGAAAGGGAAGTGGGTACGGATTGTCCCTGCGTGTGGGGTGCGCTAGACGCCGGTATAGATCATCGGCCGTGGCTGCGGCTAGCTTCGTTCTATTAACGGTTACTAACTGCGGCTTCATGCCGGCCAACGAAATCGGCTGATCGCCATCGTTGGTGACGATCAGGAATATGGGAAGGAACCCGTCATCTTGGTATTTCACCGAGAAGATCTGCGCCTTGTCGGGCATGTCATAGGGATCAATCGCCACCGTGATTGCCTCGGTGGGATGGCTATCGTGGGCCGGGTACGTCTTTGCCGGCTGAGGCGCAGGTTTCACGAAATCCCTGGCGGCAACACAACAAATGGAGAGCAGCACAACCCAAGCGAAACGGATCGCGATCATGCGAGCCCGTGAATCGAGGTGGCGCAGCACTCTTTTCATATCCGTCTGATTATAGATTCTCTCTTGAAATTCAATTTTTTTCTCTCTAGGAGAGGTGCGGAGAACCCTCTCTCTTTTTTCGTTCAAGCAACAGCCGCCAACTTGTTAGTAAGCTCGATGGGGCAGAGCTTGGACCCGTCATAGGACTGATTAGAGCGAAACATGGCGAACAAAGCGTGCAGGAGTTTACGCATTACGG
>QIAP01000154.1 GCA_003225075.1 Acidobacteriota bacterium
CGTACCACCAGATCCATTTCCAAGTCGGCGAGTTGCAGCCGGGTAAGCTGCTGAGTTCGTCCGCGTCTTAGAAGTGCTCGAATCCGCGCCAGTAGCTCGGGAAACGCGAAGGGCTTTACAAGGTAATCGTCTGCGCCCCTGTCCAGACCCTGCACTCTGTCTTCGATCGCATCACGGGCCGTTAGTACGAGGACAGGAGTTACGAGCCCGCGTTTCCGGAGCGTCGACAAGACCTGAAGGCCGTCACGACCAGGGAGCATGAGATCCAAGATTACGAGGTCGAATTCTTCCGCGCTGACCAGATAGAAGCCTTCTTCTCCAGTGCGCGCAACGACAACCGTGTATTCCTCGCGTTCTAACCCTTCCTGCAAGGCGCGAGCGACTTTTGCTTCATCCTCTACGACGAGAATACGCAAGGATTCACCTCCGAAATAGTATCGGCCAGACTCGTGACGCACACTGAAGTTTTGCTGAATAAATCTTCAGGTGGCAACCAGCAGAGATGCGTTAGTGTTATCCGGATCAAGTTGGAGCGAACATGAAAGACCTTGCGACCCTTTGTCTTGCAGTATTGATTTCCGCATCTCTCGCAGTGTCACAGGACCACCCCAGCGTGCCCGAAAAGTCGCCGTTGCTCCTGGTGCAAGAAATTCCGTTACCGAATGTCGGCGGGCGAATCGACCATTTCACCTTCGACGCCAAACGCAAGCGCGTCATTGGCGCTGCCCTGGGCAACAATACCGTCGAAGTCGTAGATACGTTTGCCGGTCGGGACATACACAGCATCACTGGCGCAGCCGCACCGCAAGGTGTGGTTTACGTAGGCGACCTCGATAAGCTCTTCGTCGCAAACGGCACAGACGGAAAGCTCAGGATCTACGATGGAGACTCATTCAAACTGCTGAATACGGTGGACATCGGTGAGGATGCGGACAATGTCCGATACGATCCGGTAGGGAAGAAAATCTATGTCGCCTATGGCGGAGACGAGGAGGGTGGCCTTGCCGTAATTGATGCCGTGAGCGGCAAACGCCTGGAGGATGCGGCCAAGCTCGATGCTCACCCCGAATCGTTCCAGATTGCTACGTCAAGACCTGTGATCTACGGCAATATCGCCACCAAAGCGAAGGTTGTGGTGATCGATCGCACGACGCACAAGGTTACGGAGTGGCCTTTGAAGACCGGCAAGGCCAATTACCCAATGGCCTTGGATGAAGCGGATCACCGGGTGCTCGTAGTAACCCGAAAGCCGGCCCAACTTGTGGTGCTCGACTCGGAGAGCGGGGCGATGGTTGGGAGCGTTCCCTGTGTGAGCGACGCTGACGATCTGTACTATGACGCCGGGCGAAAACGCATCTATGTTCCCGGGGGCGAGGGCTTCATCAGTGTCATCCAACAAACCGACCCAGACCATTATCGGCTCCTAGCGAAGATCCTGACGACAGTCGGAGCACGCACAGGTCTGTGGTATGAAAAACGAGACCGGTTCTATTTGGCTGTGCCGGCTAGTTCCAAACAGGCCGCTGCGTTGTGGGTGTATGCACCGGAGGACTGAGTGAAGACCATAAAAAGCTTTCCGGCGATTTGGTTGATTGCAGTCGTTCTTGCGATTGGGTACGGCCAGACCGGAAGTTCTCAAGAGTCTGCGAAACAACCGCTTCGGCTCGTACAGACGATTTCCATTCCGAATGTCAAAGGCCGCCTTGACCATATGGATGTGGATGTCAACGGCAAGCGCCTGTTCTTTGCGGGGCTGGAAAATGGCACGTTTGAAGTGGTGGATCTGGAGGCCGGCAAGTGGGTACGTAGCATTCCTGGATTCAAGAAGCCGCAGGGTGCCCTGGTTGTTTCGGAATTCAACAAGGTGTTCGTAGCAAGCGGCGATGACGGGATGCTCAGGGTTTTTCGACGGGACACGCTCGAACTTCTCGATGCGATCCACCTTGAGCCGGGACCGAACCGCGTGGTCTACGACCCGAAGTCCGAGCTGGTATACGTCGGCTATGGCGGCAAGGACGCGGGGAAGGACTACGGAGCAGTCGGAATCATCGACGCGCGGAACAACAAGCTCGTCGGTGACATAAGAGTCGTCGCCCATCCCTCTGAACTTCTGCTGGACAGAGCTGGAAGGACACTGTTTGTTTTCATATCCATCGCCAATCAACTTCAGGTGATCGACACCGACAAACGGAAGGTTCTTTCTACCTGGCCCGTAACAAGCCAGCACCCGGGTGACGCTGCGTTTGACGAGTCTACCTCTCGGCTATTTATTGGCACACACACGCCGCCTGAAATGATTGCCATGGACTCGAAGTCCGGCAAAGAAGTCGCTCATCTCCCAACTGCTGCAGGTATGGACGGCGTCTACTTTGACTCGCTCCGCAAACGGGTGTACGTCTCGGGAGGAAGGGACTTGCCGGCTGGTTTTGTGTATGTCTATCAACAGAAGGATGCTGACCACTACGAGATGATTGGCAGGATTCCTACGCGGGGAGGGGCCGGCACATCCTTCTGGTCGCCTGAGCTAAATCGCTACTACGTTGCCGCTCCAGCGACGGACCAGAAAGAGGCCGCGATTCTGGTATATGCACCGCAGGATTGACCATTCCGGGCTGCTGCAAACTCATCAGAACTCAAAGTCAATTGAGAACTGCAATTGCCTTGGAATGCTTGCCTTGTTGGGTCTCGAGAATACTGGAAGGGGCGAACTCTCTGGACCATAGAACTGATTCAGAGCGGCGACATTTGTGTGATTGAGAACGTTAAATGACTCTGCCACGAAGTCCAGCTTCCCATGCTCCCCAATCTTGAAGAATTTCAACACGCGCAAATCAAATTGCACCTGAGCGGGAGTAGAGAGAGAATTCCGGCCAAAACCGAGAGGACGAGAAGCTAACGGAAATGAGCCACTGCGGTTCGCATCGAAGCCAGTCAGAGGGTTGATGGGCCTACCGCTCCCAATTATCAAGATCGGAGCGACCTCAATGTTGCCGAAAAGCTTGGCGATCACTCCAGAGGGCTTCTTGGTCTCCTCTTCGTCTCCGATCGGAAGGTCGAAAGTCCCGCTGAGTACGAACCGATGCCTCTGATCGTTGGAAGATAAAGCACGTTCGGCTCGAATCAGGTACGGATTTTCCGGCTGCTCGTCAAAGTCCGAGGCGTCGTCAATGGCTTTGGATAGCGTGTAACTGCCCGAAAACTCGATCTCATTCGCGAGTCGTCGATTGAGGGACAACGACAAGCCCTTGTATACCGAACTTGCATGGTTCTCCCACTGATAGATGTCGTCAAATGTGGATGAGAGTCGTGCTGGGGGAAACACGAGCCGTCCAAGCTGCTGAGGAAAGGGATTGGGGATCCCCAGGCTGGCGGCATTACTGAGGGTGAGCACGACTGGGGGCAGAAGATTCACGTTGCGAGTGCGAGAGAGCCTTACGCCGCGTGCAAACAAGAACGTTGCACTAGCGGTCAGATTTCTGGTGATCAAGCGCTCAGCCCCGGCGGTTGCGATTTCGCTGCGTGAGGTCTGCAAGTTTGGGTCGGCAGTGAAGATCGAAGGACGTACTGAGGGGATGGGGTTTGTTGCGCTTCCGCCGAGTTCCGTTTGGAAGATTTGGGTCGCTGCTTGCCCGTCTGCGACTTGCTCAAAAGCTTGCAGACCATTCTTTTGGAGCGCACGGTTTACCGCAGCCAGCAGGTAGCGGTCGAAGAACATGCCGAACCCCGCTCGTATTGCCCAAGTTGGTGAGGGACTATATGCAATCCCAATTCGTGGAGCGAAATCGTTCACATCCTGTTTGAATTGAGCGGGCAGGTGCTCGAAGTCGTAGCGGATGCCTGCATCAACGGTAAAACGGTTGGCGAGCGTCCAGTGGTCTTGAATGAACCCAGAGTACCTGGGTGTTGCGAAACTGGTGGTGGGATTTCCGAACGCTTGCCGATATTGATCGGGCTGACCGTTCTGAAACGCATCGAGAGTGGGGAAGGTGTAAACCGCTCCAAGACCTTCATGGGCTGAGACGTTTTCGTTGATCCAGTCCAAGTCCCCACCAAAACTGACGAGGTGCCGACCTTTCGTGGCAGACGCAACGTCGATTAACTCGTAGTGGTTTTCGCGTCTCTTGTCATTTCCATCGTAAGGCCGACCGAAATCGACAAGACCAGCAATACTGATTTCGGGCCCGATCTGATCGGTGGTCCTCAGCACGGCTCTGCGAGTGCTCACCTGGAATCGGACGCTATTTAGGGCATTGTTGCTGAGCACCGAAACAAGCGAGCCGGTCACTCCCTGGTCTTCGACAAAACTGCTGCCCCGACCACTCGGATCGACCAGACCTCCCGTATTAAAGCCGTCTCCCGCCTCTCGGTTATTGGTAGACGCGTACTTCAGCAACAATGAGTGATTGTTTCCGATGCGATGATCCAACCTGACAGAAACCTCGGTCTCCGCGCGTGCCACTCGAAATACTGTGGGATTGATTGCACGGGTAGCGATTCTCGGGAATGCTCCAGACTCGAGCACGCGATTGATCGCACTTGCAACTGAAGGTGGGATCAGAGAGCTATCGTCGCCGCGTGCCCCTTCCTGCTCACCAGCGAAGTAGTAGAAAGTGCGATCACGAACAATCGGGCCGCCGGCCGACAAACCCGCTCGATATCGGCTCAGGTCAGGAGCACCGGTCTCATTCGTGAGAGGGTCTCTGGCATTCAAAGCCCCGTTTTGGACAAAAACAAAGGCGTCTCCATGAAAAGTATTCACGCCACTCTTGGTGATGACGTTTATGGGACCGCTCGCGCCTCCGCCCGATTCAGCGGAGAGCCCGTTATTGACTACCTGAAACTCCTGTACGGTCTCGGGAGACAGTTCCGTTCGCGCCGAGCCTGCGAATTCATCGTTGTTCTCGACCCCATCAATGTAGAGGCTGTTGCTCCGAGAGCGTAGACCCGCGAAGGTGAAACCGGAGTCGGCAAGGGCGTTCTTGCCACCTGTTGCTCCCTGAGTATTCGACCGAGTCAACTGGGGAGCCAAGAGCACGAAGTCGAGGTAGTTGCGGCTGACTACAGGTGACTCCTCAATTCGGTCGTGGTCGATCGTGGTCGCTTCCGTAGTCTGGGTGGGATCAATCGGCGGCGGTTGCTCCGAAACCGTGATCTGCTGCTGGACCGTTGCGGGAGCGAGCCGAACTGCTATCTGAACTACAGTGCCGACAGAGACCACAATCGCAACGTTTACATACGGAGAAAACCCGCCTGATTCCACGCGAAGCTCGTATTGACCCACGGGAAGTTCGCCAGCACGAAAGGATCCCTCTGAGTTGGTTAGCATCTTCCGCGTCTGGTTTGTACCTTGGTGGCGTAGCGTAACGGTCGCAGCGCCAACGGCACTGCCAGTCTGGTCCACAACACTCCCCTGAACTGCTCCCGCAACTCTTGAGGTCTGTGCTGCGCAAGAAAAGGCAAGTGCAAGGACAACAACACCTGCGAGTGACAACCCCGCCGGTTGTCTTCTTTCCGATGAAAACATGCCCGCCCTCGATTCGAACAGAATGGATGGATCAATCGTGCTAATCCTGTGTCGAATGCGGGGGAATCAGATTCGGAGAGGTTGCGGTGGGGAATAACCAGTGCTCGCGACCGGAGGCGGTGCGCAAGAGCAGGAAGCGACGAACGAAGACAGGAGGCAAGACGTTAGTGACACGGTGCGCATCACCATGCCGGCTACCTGAGCGAGCCCAAAACCCGCTCCGGCAACTAGAGCCACCATCACGAGGCTGTATTCAATGTCATTGCCCGTCTCTAGTGTGTGGTCCCAGAAGTCGAATGTCTCTGCGATAGGACCGCAAAGACAAACCAGCAGAAGCAGAAACGCACCGAATTCAAGAAGCTGTCGCCGCACGTTACCCTTTGATGCGATCTGCAAACTCGCCGTGCGAAAACGCACGTAGCCTGCTCACTATACTGCCACTTCGAGCCTGAAGAGAACCTGAAGGTGTCCATCGAGCGTTTCGAGATCTGTCCCGGGAAGGTGCCAAACCGGAGTCTCTTGACTAGGCCGGAGGTTACATTGGCGACGGCGGCAGATTCACAGCGATAACAGCGATAACAATGCGCCCTTAGCTCGGCTGAAACTGAGCACCGAGCCCAAACCGATGCTGATACGGCGACTGTCCTTTAGCTGTCCAATAAGGATTCTCTAGCGTTCCTTACAAGGATTTGAGGTGGCCACCCGCGTCTTGTAAGTTGTTGAAATTACTTATCTTCTTGGGCTCATAACCTCACGCTCCTTAGGATTCCTTGGAGTTTCCTGGACATCCTTTTATGGGAGCTTTTGCAAATTGGGCGTCCGGCGTAGCAATGCGCCGGAAGATCACTCGTCAAAGTCGGTGGAACCTACATCGCGTGAGCGATAGGGCAATACCGAACCAAGCCCCCGGAATGGTGGGGGAAGGCGTAGAGACTGGATGGCGAGCATCCCTCGGGGATGAAGGTACAGTCCGACTCTCATCGAAAGGTGAGTCAGATCGCATAACCCAAAGGTCGGCGGTTCAAATCCGCCCCCCGCAACCACGAACGCCACTGCTCAAAAGGCAGTGGCGTTCGCCTGTTTACCGAAGCGTCATTTCCCTGAGTGTCGCCGCAGACTTCCCACAAGCCCGTTTATAGATAGTTTCCGTACGGCCAACAACTCGTCCGGAGTCGGCCAAAGCGGGTTCTGACTACTTCCCTGGAGAATTCTGAATCAATACCAGATCCGAAGGAGAATCTCCGCGCACCAGGGCCAGGCTCTTGCCATCGGGCGACCATTGATAAGAGTAGATTTTGAGGGAACCGAAGTTCGTCAACTGTCGGCCGGGGCCGCCGTCCAGCGGTTGCAGCCACAAATTGTCCACTCCCTTTTCACGGACAGGGTAGACGATACCTTTGCCGTCGGGGCTGAAGCGGGGTTGCCCCTGATGCCGCGGGTCGTACTCGAACATTCGCAGGACCTCGCCGGAATCAAGAGAAACCAGGGAGATCGTTGGCCTCTGGGCTTTGAAATCGTAGGTGCCCAGCACAACCGTCTTTCCGTCGCGGGCAACGTCAAAACCGGCGTTGAATTCCGCAAAATCCTTTGTAACTCGTTCCGGCTGACCTCCGTCGATGGACACTTTCATATAGGCAGGAACGGTCATATCCATATAAAAGACGGTTTTGCCATCCGGGGAGCACATCGGAAACATATCTCTCTTGCCCTCGGTGAGACGGTGCAATCCGGTGCCATCCGCTTCACTGCGCCAGATGTTCACCGAGAGGGTTTTCAACATCCTGCGCGCGAAAACAAGGTGGCCGTCGCTGCAGCCGTTAGGCTGCATCGCCGCAGACTCCTTTTCGGAAGCGATCTCCCCCTTGAGTTCGCCGTTCGGGCTGATCTCCCGAATGGATGACCCCTGCTCCGTCAGCAGATTGTTGTCTCTCGCCCACGCGACCACCGGCACGGCGTCTCCCGAACTAACCTGCCTAGCGTCGGAGTAATCGGCCTTTAGGCCTGAACTCACATAGACGTCCCGCACCGACTGGCGCATGACAGTGGCAATGGTCGCGCCGTCGGCGGAGACACTCAAGTTGGCATAGTCATTCGTGTCGGCGGTAATTGGACGAAACTTGCCATCCGGATAACTGATCAGCCCAACCTGCTGCCGGCTGAAGTTTGTTTCCATGCTTGAGAAAATTACTGCCAAGGCTCTTCCATCGGGCAGCCAGGACACGTTGGTTAGCACTGTGTATGGCGGCCTGGATATCGTCCTCTGGGCACCGGTGTCCGGATCAATCGAAATCACTGCGCTTATGCTGTGTTCCGCCTGATCGAAGATCGTACCGACGATCGCCTTTCCATCCGGCGACCAGGCTGAATCCGACACCACATTGGCCATTGGACCGGCGAAAATGCTCTTTTCGTTGCTGCCGTCGGCATTTGCGATGAGGAGGTGGTACTTGCCAGGGTCGGGATCGTTGGCGCGTATGAAAGCGAAGCGCCGCCCGTCGGAAGAAAAACTTGGATTCGTATCTATATCCTTGACCAGAAGTTGTGGAGTTCCACCCA
>QIAP01000156.1 GCA_003225075.1 Acidobacteriota bacterium
GTTCCGAGTCCGGAGCGCCGCTTTTGCTTTGGGGCAGCTTTGAGTACCGTTCGAGGACAGGATAGTTATTGAGCCCACTCAGCTCGTGGCCAGAGCCAGGCTGAACCGGCGTCCGCCGAGGACGTTGATCATGCGTTTCAGGTTATAGGCGAGCACCGCCAAGCTCATCTCGGTTTGCGCTCCGTTGCGGCCGCGTAACAGGAAGCGTGGATGTGCGAAGATGCGGTACTTCAGGGTGGCGAACGGGTGTTCCACCGTCGATCGCCGCAGCCGCATAGCCTCCGGCGTGGTCCGGTGTGCTCGCTCTGTGGGACTGGTGCGGGGAGAGTGGGTGGCGATTGACGGCTCGAAGTTCCGGGCGGTGAGCAGCTCGCGCAGCGTGCGCGAGCGGGAGGTGCTCGAACGCTATCTGGAGGAGATGGAAGCCGCCGACACACAGGACGACGTGGTCATCGATGCCGGCGCCGTGGCGGAGGCATGGGAGAAGCTACGGCAGCATCCACAGCCGGAGGCGCGCTGCATGCGCACAACCAGCGGCCAGGCTCCGGCCTACAACGTGCAGACCGCGGTGGATGCCGAGCACGCGCTGATCGTGGCGCAGCAGGTGACCGATGAAGCCAACGATACTCGCTGTTTGCAACCGATGGCCGAAGCGGCGCAAGCGGCAGTGGCTGAGCCAGGGCGGGCGCTGAACGTAGTGGCCGATGCCGGCTACTCCAACGGAGAACAGGCCGAAGCGTGGGAAGCCAAGGGCATCGTTCCGCATGTGCCAGCCAATCGTGCGGTGAATAATCAGGGGGGATGGCACGTTGTGCGACCGCAAGGAGTTTACCTACCAGTCCGCCATGGACATCTTCCTGTGCCCGGCGGGACAGACGCTCACCCGCAAACAGCTATCGCGGAAAGATCGTGCCGTACTCTATGCCGCTGCGACGGAGGTCTGCGGAGCCTGTGCGCTGAAGTCGCGTTGTACCAGTTCTTCCCGCCGCTGGATCACGCGTCACCTGCACGACGAGGCACTGAATCGCATGCACGAACGGGCCACGCCGGAGGCTATGCGGCTGCGGCGATCGACGGTGGAACACCCGTTCGCCACCCTGAAGTACCGCATCTTCGCACATCCACGCTTCCTGTTACGCGGCCGCAACGGAGCGCAAACCGAGATGAGCTTGGCGGTGCTCGCCTATAACCTGAAACGCATGATCAACGTCCTCGGCGGACGCCGGTTCAGCCTGGCTCTCTGCTTATCCCCCCGCAAGTTTCGTAACGATCGGGCCTTCTAATTTTCAACCACGAATATTTACTTCTTAGTCGCGTTGGCCGGATCGTCCGCGGGATTCACGTAATTGATCACGAATGGTCCCGTGCCATGCAACTGCAAAATGTTTTCTCCCCGCGCCGAGGCGAAGTGGTGCATCTGCTTTGGCATTAGCACAAACGATCCGACGGGGAATTCGTGGAACGCCGATGCATCGAATTTATCTCCCATGCCGGCCAGGAACGTGCCTTCAAGTACGGTGACACTTTCGTCTTGCGGATGCCAGTGCGGAGCTACCCGCGCGCCGTCAGACATTTTCAGCCGAAGCGTGTACGGCTCGGGTTTGCTGGGATCACCGGAAAGCACAGCCATCTGCACGCCGGGAACCAATGCACTCCACTTGATTGCATCGGGCGTTGTCAGAATAGGCGAAGTCGCTGAACTGCTTTGCTCGGCTCTCAGCAGCGAGGCCGAACTTGCCAACAACAATAAGGCCAACCCAAAAACTGCGCTCAAACTCTTCATCGCTTCATCTCCTAAACTTTGCTGGCCGGACGTGTAATGCGGAAACCGCCGGCAGCCGCTCTCCAAACCCGCACACAGTCGGGCGATCTATTAAATGGCAAGTCGCACAGACAGTCAAGCCACGCGTCTCTCCGTGCTATGCTGTTCGCCGTTTTCATCGCACTCATCGGGAGGACGGTATGGCTTTTTCACGCCGTGAATTTATTACCACCGCGGTTTTGGGATCGCTCTCTTTAAGCGTGGACGCACAGGAACCCAAAGAAAAAGCTTCGAAGGTGCGACAGACGATGACTACGGGCCCGTATCCGCGGCCCGTCATCATTTGCGCGGCCAACGGCCTTAATTATCTGGATGACGCGTACGCGTTTCTGAAGAATGGCGGCGACACCCTGGATGCGGCCCTGCGCGTAGTGAAAGGCCCCGAAGACGATCCCAATGATGACAGTGTAGGCCTCGGAGGCTTGCCGAACGAAGAAGGCGTAGTGGAATTGGATTCGTGCTGCATGCATGGCCCGACGCGGCGCGCGGGCTCGGTCGGCGGCGTACGCAATATCAAGAATGTGTCGCAGGTGGCCAAGTCAGTAATGGCCCACACCGGCCACGTCATGCTCGTCGGTGAAGGTGCAGAGCGATTCGCCGTTGCCCAGGGCTTCTCCCGGGAAAATCTGCTGACTGAGCATTCACGAAAAATCTGGCTGCTGTGGAAAGAGACCCACTCCGACTGGTGGGGACCTGGACTGGCCAATCCGAACTGGAAGAAACGAGTCAAGCCCGGCTCGCCGCAATCCGAGGAGTGGCAAATGAAAATCAAGCGCATGGAGGAAGTGGCGGCGGACTTAGGCATTGAGCCCGGGTTGCGCATGTGCGCGATTCGCAAAGTCATTTTTCCGCCCACCGGGACCATTCATTGCTCGGCCTTGAACGACAAAGGAGAAATTTCCGGTTCCACTACGACCAGCGGTCTGGCGTGGAAGATACCAGGACGGGTGGGAGATTCGCCGATCATCGGCGCCGGCTGTTACACCGATCAGGATGTCGGCTCGGCGGGCGCAACCGGTAGCGGGGAAGAGAACATTAAAGTCGCGGGCGCGCACACCATCATCGAAAACATGCGCCGGGGCATGTCTCCGCTCGATGCCGGCATGGACGCGCTGAAGCGCATCGCGCGGAATTACAACGGCGATAAAGACCGGCTGAAGTATACCGATATGACTTATTACGTCCTGCGCAAAGATGGAGCCTGGGCTGGTGTCTCTCTGTGGGAGGGATACGAAGCCGACAAGCCGCATCGCATCGCCGTACACGACGGCACAAAGCGCGCAGAGAAAACTGCAAACCTCTTTCCCGGATTTTCTCAGGCGTGGCCGCCGACGCCGGGCAGTCTGGTCTATTAAGTTTGGTCTATTAACTAAGCACGCTACTACAGCGGCACAGTGACGGTCGACGAATCCTCAAGACGACTCGCGACTACGCGAATCTGATCTTCACATCTGGACTCTTCTCCAGATGGATGCTGTCCACGAAACGTACTTTGCCGGTTTGCAGCGTCACGATCAGTGACGATGTTCTCGTGCCTTCACCGAAGAAGCGCACCCCGCGCATGAGCGCGCCGTCGGTTACGCCAGTGGCGGCGAAGATGAGTTGCTTGCCGGGAGCGAGGTCTTCGGCTTCGTAAATTTTATTTTTGTCCTTGATGCCCATGCGGGCAATGCGTTCTTCCAACTCCGGCTTGTTTATCACTAGACGCCCGAGCATGTAGCCGTTGAGGCAGCGAATGGCGGCGGCTGTGATCACGCCTTCCGGCGCGCCTCCCGAGCCCATGACCGCGTGCACACCGGTCCCGATAACCGCGGCGGCAATTCCGGCCGATAGGTCACCATCTCCGATCAGCTTGATGCGTGCGCCGGCGGCCCGAATATCGGCGATCAGCTTTTCGTGGCGCGGGCGGTCGAGCACGATGACGACAAGATCCTCGACATCGCGTTCCATACGCTTGGCGATGTTTTTTAAGTTGTCTGCGACCGGAGCGTCCATCTCAACCGCGCCTTTACAGGATGGTCCGACAACAATTTTGTCCATGTAACAGTCAGGAGCGTTGAGCAAGCCGCCTTTCTCGGACGCCGCCAGCACCGTGATCGCGCCGGGAGCGCCGGTCGCGCAGAGGTTCGTGCCTTCGAGAGGATCGACAGCGATATCAACCTGCGGGACGTCGCGCCCGTCCGGGAATTCGGCGCCGACCTGTTCCCCGATGTAAAGCATGGGCGCTTCGTCGCGCTCGCCTTCGCCGATCACGATGGTGCCTCGCATGGGCACCGTCTCCATGGTTTCACGCATGGCCTCGGTCGCAACCTGGTCGGCAAGTTTGCGGTCGCCCTGTCCCATGGTGTGGGCGGAAGCGATGGCGGCATTCTCCACCACTCGCAAGAACTCGAGTGCCAGATCGCTCTCCAGGTTTTCGCCGAAGCTCTTTGCCCTGGATTCGGCTTTGGTATTGGTTGCCATCAGTGCCTCCTTGCATGAGTGCGACGCGTATTAAGGTGCGGACAGAGACTATACCGCCACCGGGCAGGGCAGGGGAAGGGAAGGGGCGGCGAAGCTAATGAGAGCGGGAGCTGGGGTAGGGAAGTGTTCCACTTGGAACATTGGTGCGAATTGCAGAGTGGCATAGTGTTCCACGCGGAAACATTGTACTGTCTAAACTGTATGTACAGGACCATGCGTATATCATCGCTAAGCGACCCAGCAGATGAGAGTTAAGAGCAGGCGAATGGTTGAATCAGGGCATCGTTATTGGGCTTGGAGGTAAGTACGGAATACCTAAAGCGGACTTGACAGGGTGGAGTCGACTTTTCGGAAACTGCGAAGAGCGGAGTATATCCGAGACTTCGGCGGGCCGCCCCTCCTCATGCGTTTTCGCGCACCGATATTACGTGATAGGTGCGCGAACACGGCTGTTTCCAAGCAGGAAATCAAAGAGCGGTAGAAAGACGTTATACCGGGTATTGGGAATATCGTGATGGCTCATGTGATAGGCGCGAGCGAAGCGTAGACCGGGAGGCAGCCATCCGTTCATATGTATCCGCCAGTGGATTTCTTCGGCGGTGATCAGGTAGACAGTCCAGCCCACGAAGACGCCCGAGCTGATCCCGAGACCCAGTAGAAAATCGATGAGAATCACTACGATTCCATTGCTGGTGAACAGCAAGGCTATGTGCAGAGGAGATTTGCCCAGCGAGACGTGTTCGGGCTCTTTCGGAGTGCCAATCTGCGTGTGGTGCTCGAGATGTCCTTTGGCGAACGAGCTGCGGGGTCGGTGCAGCAGCCAACGATGGTAAGAGTATTCGAATGCGTTACCCCATATAAGTCCGATGATCATTCCAAGAAGCCACCGTTTCCAATTCGAAGGAAAATAGAAAGCGAGGATTACTCCGGGAAGGGCGCCCGACAGCAAAGCGACGATGGCATTGTTCCGTTTTTTGGAGCGTCCATGGCGGAACGCGATTTCCCTCAGTTCGGGTTCGGTTGAGCTCGGCACCGTCGTTTTCCTTTGCCCCGAGCAGCTACATAAGGTAGGAGGGCGGGAATAGCCCGCCGGTTGGCCTTAATACGGGCAGATACTTACTGTATTCAGCCCGCGAAAACCCAGGATAGACGCGGGGTTTGGAAGATTCATTGTGACCGATTGGGGGGCCCCATCTTTCGCGTGCTTTGCGAGAAAGTCTGCCCTGAGCGCAGCCGAAGGGTGGAGATTTCGACGTCACCAAACGGGGCTGTCATCCTGAGCGGAGCATCCGGATTCGCCTTATGAATCCGCATGCGCAGTCGAAGGACCCCTGCCTTCTCATCCGCGCCCAGCCGCTTCAGGGAGTTCTCCCCGATTGCGGGTGCCCCATCTTTCGCGTCTTTTGCGAAAGGTGGGTGACGATGCTGCCTGCTCGCCCCACCTCGTCTTTACACCCTCACTCTCAGCGTGTTACCCTCAAAAGGTTAGAAAAGAAAATCAAAATCAGGACAGGAGTGCATTAGGTTAGTGTTAGCCAGAGAGCAAAAGCAATCCCTCATTGACCAGTACCGTACGCATGCCACCGACACTGGCAGTCCGGAAGTTCAGATCGCGCTTCTGAGTGAGCGCATCGGTCATTTGACGGAGCACTTCAAAACACACCAGAAAGATCACGGCTCGCGCCGCGGTCTTCTCATGCTGGTCAGCAAGCGGCGTCGTTTGCTCGACTACCTCAAGAAATACGACTCCGAGCGTTACAAAACCGTTATTCAGAAAGTCGGCATCCGCAAGTAATTGCGCCTTGCCACGCTCCCGGCCCGTAGTGTAAGTGCCGGCCCAGATCGTAAATCTACTGCCACGGCAGGACCGAATTGAGGGACGCTCCACAAGGTGTGTTTTCCGGCCATTTCTAAAATTGCTACTGGCCTCGCTTAGCGATCTTTGCTCTTTAAATCTTTGCAAATCTCCGTTCCCAGAATGTCTCCTGCCCGCAT
>QIAP01000155.1 GCA_003225075.1 Acidobacteriota bacterium
GTGGGAATTCATCCACAGGAGCAATGCAGGGAGAGGAGCTGCAGCGCAAACTGAGCCAGCGGCAGCTCACGATGATTGCCATTGGAGGAGCGATTGGCGTCGGTCTTTTCCTGGGCAGCAGCGTTACCATTCACCTGGCCGGACCCGGGGTGATTGTCACCTATTTGTTCGGCGCAGTGATTGCGCTGGTCATCGCCTATGCATTGGCAGAGATGGCTGTCGTGCATCCGGTAGCCGGTTCTTTTGGCCTCTACGCGGAGCGTTATTTCAGCCGGTGGGCTGGCTTTTCGGTGCGCGCCACATACGGGTTGATCCAGATCATTGCCATCGGCGCTGAAGTTACCGCGGTTGCCATTTACTTTGCGTTCTGGTTCCCTACCATTCCGCCGTGGTTCTGGGTTATGGTCGTCTCCTCAGGCTTGGTTACTGTTAATGCTCTGCAAGTTGGTAAATTCGGAGAATTTGAGTACTGGTTCGCCCTTATCAAAGTCATCGCGATCATTGTCTTCATCGTGCTCGGCATCGGGCTGATCTTGGGCCTGGGACACGCGCCTTCGATCGGTCTGGCCAATTTAACCGCTCATGGCGGTTTTCTTCCGCACGGATGGATGGGAGTCTGGCTGGCGCTCACGCTGGCCATCACCAGTTACATGGGCATCGAGGTGATTGCAGTGACGGCGGGCGAGGCGCAGCAACCCGAGACGTCGATTCCGCGCGCGATGAAGACGATTGTTTTCCGGCTGATCGTTTTTTATGTGCTTGCTATCAGCGTCATGCTTGCGATGACGCCGTGGAACCAAACCGGCAGTGGGGACATCACCGGCAGCCCATTCGTACGTGCCTTTGCGACAGCCGGTATCCCGTTTGCCGCGAGCATCATGAATCTGGTGGTGATCACCGCCGCGCTTTCCAGCGCTAACACCAACCTATATCTCTCCACTCGCATGCTTTTCTCGTTAGCGCGAGGGCGATACGCGCCAGCCTGGCTGGGCAGTCTTAGCCAGAGTGGAGTCCCCACGCGGGCGCTGGCAGTGTCGACTGCCGGCATGATTGCCGCCATCGTGCTCGCCGTCTATGCACCCCGGCACGCATTTCTGCTGCTCTATGGCATTGCGGTTGCGGGCATGTTCTTCGTGTGGCTGGTGATTCTGTTGACGCACTTGAATTTCCGGAAGACCGTTGGTCCGGAACGCGTCGCACTATTACCCCTGCGGCTTCGCTGGCATCCTTTTCCCACGCTGCTGGGGATCGCCGCGCTACTCGCTCTCACCATCAGCACTTTCTTTGTCGAGGGACTGAAGTATACCGTGCCAGCGTTCATGCCTTTCTTGCTATTGATTTCGCTGGCGTACTGGAAGATGCGACGGACCGAAGCGGCGCGAATCGAAACCGCGAAGTAGAGACTGTGCCCGTAACCACGGGATGTAGCATGAAAGATTGATGATCGGGAGGACAAAATGATGAAGGGGATTCTTCTCACAATTGTCGTATATCTCTGTCTAGGAACTCTGGTATTTGCTCAAGGGGGAGCAACGGGCGCGATCACCGGGACCGCACAGGACAGCAGTGGAGCCGTGATCGCCGGCGCCACGGTGCGAATCATCAACCAGGATACGGATGTACTGAGCCGTACTACAAAAACGGGTGCGAACGGTTTGTTTACGGCAACTCTGTTACCCGTGGGCATCTACACGGTGACGATCAACAGCGCGGGCTTTCAGGAAGGTAAATTTGCCGACATCGCGGTACGCATCACCGAAACCACGCGTATGATCGCCAAGCTTCGTCCGCTGACGGTTCTGGAAAAGGTCGAGGTCTTTGCGGAGGTACAGACGGTTGAGACGACAACGCCCGTGACCGGCCAATCGGTCGGTTCCAAGACAATCGAGGCACTACCGTTGCCGACGAGAAACGTCCAGCAATTACTCAGCCTGTCGACCGGTACCTCGACTGACCTGACCGCCTCCGGTCAACTGGGCCGTGGCGATGTCCGCATGAATGTCAACGGTCAACGTGAGGGCAACAACAACTTCCTGATCGAAGGCGTCAGCGCGAGCGACTACAACGTGGGTGAGTTGACCAACACCCCGCTGCCCAGCCCGGACGCGCTCCAGGAGTTCAAGGTCCAAACTAGCCTCTATGATGCTACCCAGGGTCGCGCCGGCGGGGGCAACATCAACGCGATTCTAAAAGGCGGGACCAAGACTTTTCACGGATCGCTGTTTGAGTTCTTCCGCAATGACGTGCTCAATGCCAATGAATTCTTTTTCAAACGTGGCGGGCAGCCCCGTCCCGTGGTCAAGCAGAATATTTTCGGTGGAAGTCTGGGAGGCCCCCTCGGACATGACGGCGCGCTCGGATTCTTCTTTCTGAATTACCAGGGAACGCGGCAGCGCAGCGGACTTTCTCCCGGAACATTCATCAGCACAAACCTGCCGATCCTGCCGCAAGACCGTTCCGCAACCTCGCTCTTGAACACCTTCTTTCCCGGTCAGTCGGGTGTACAGATTGACCCGGTCACACTCGCCCTGCTGAATTTCAAGAGCAATCAGTTTGGCGGATCAGGCGGTGGCTTTCTCTTCCCGTCGCTTCCAGGTACACCCGGTTTTGATACGGTGAATGGCAACATCAACACTGCCCCGTTCAACTTCAGTCGTCCTGGAAAGTTCACCGACGATCAGTTCACGGCCAACTGGGACCGCAGTTTCAATGGTGGACGTGACCTGGCGGCGGAACGGTTTTTCTTCTCCAACTTCTCCTCGTTCTTGCCGTTCGGGGCCACCGGTCTGGCTTCGGCCTTTGGAGCTTCCATCAGCCCGACCGACATCGGCTTTCCTTTGTCGCTGCCCGTGCGAAATCGCTTCCTTAGCCTCGCCGAGGTCCACACCTTCGGGCCGCGGCTGATCAATGAATTGCGCTTCGGGTGGGTGCACATCGCCAACGACACTAACAACGTGCCAGTGGTTAGCCTGAACGACCTGGGCATCAGCCGACCCAACAGCAACGTGGACACCAATATTTACCGTTTCCAATTTGCCCAGGGCGGCTTTCAAATGGGACCCACTCCGGCGGACAATGTGTCGCAACAGCAGAACAATTTTTCCATCCTCGACACCATCAGCTACAACCTGGGGCATCACCAGTTGCGCTTCGGTGGGGAAGTCAACCGCGTCAACATGGATAAGAATTTCCCACAGTTATTCAACGGCTTGGTGGTGTTTGCCCCAACGCCGCCAGATCCCACCGTACCGAACGATCCTTGCGCGCTCAGTCCAATCGGTTTTTGCTCCGACTTCCAGAATTTTCTGCGCGGTTTTCCTGTGGTTAGCGGCAGCGGCAGTGGCGTGACCAACCATGAGTACCGCATCAACGCATTCGCGCTGTTTCTGCAAGACGACTTCAAGGCAACTTCCAACTTAACGTTAAACCTGGGACTCCGCTGGGAGCTGGATGGCGCGGTCTCGGACAAACTGCATCACATTGCCAATCTCGATCCCAGCCTGGTAGCCAAGGGACAGGCGCCATGGATCTTTCCGCGCGGCGTCAGCAAACTCAATGTTCCGGGATTGGTGGGTACTGGTTCCGATACGCTTACCGATAACGGATATGCTTTCAACTGGGGCCCGCGCATCGGTTTCGCCTACGACGTGCTTGGGCGTCACACCACGGCGATCCGCGGCGGATATGGGATTTACTACGAACGTGAAGACAACGGCGCGGTGGATAATCTAGGGTTCTCCTCCCCCTTCCTGGCCGGCTCGTTCGGACCAGGGGCGCCGGGGAGTCTGGCCAACCTGCCTGCGTTCAGCATTCTGCCGCCGGCGGGGACAATTTCCCCCGATTTCGTGCCTTCTCTTTCTCATTTCCTGGGATTCGCGGATTGCGGCCTGGCTGACATTACGCAGTGCTCGCCCAACTTCGATGGCAACAGTATCTTTCTGATCGCCTTGCAGACGCCGCGCCACTACGTTTCGCCCAATGTGCAGCAATGGAACCTAACTCTGCAGCGGCAACTTCCGCTCAAGTGGCTAATGGAGATCGGCTACGTCGGCACCAAGGGCACCCACTTACGTGAGGCCCGGACAACCATCCAGCCTTTCCTCGTCAGTCCTCAGAACCCGATCACGCTTACGGCGAATGGCCAGACATTCCAGATCACGCAGAACAGCGTCGCCAATGCGCCCGCCCGTTCGCGGGTTCTGGGGCTTGGGCCCTCTGGAATGCAATTTTTCGGCAACGACGCCGATTCGCATTACCACTCGCTGCAGGCGACAGTTTCGCGACGGATGGACAGAATCTACCTTCAGGGTGCATACACATTTTCCAAGGCGATAGACGACAACTCTTCCGACGCGACCGCGTTCAACACTGCCATCAACGATCAGACCAATCTGCGTGCTTCACGCGGGCTCTCGGATTTTGACCGCACTCACCGGTTTGTAGTCAGCTATTCGTATGATTTGACGTTCTTCGCGACTGCCACTGGGCTGGAGAAAGCTCTGCTGGGGGGCTGGGTCGTGAGTGGTGTGACTACTTTCCAGTCCGGCAAACCCTTCACGGTGATTGATACCACAGGAGGCACCGCATTCACTCCCATCGGGCCAGGCCAGTCCACCGCAAGCCTTCAGCCCGGTAAGACAATAGCCGATGGTCTGACCCACGGCTCGGTTGAGTCGCGGCTGGGAGCATACTTGGACTCTTCCGCCTTCGCCACGGCGCCCGTGGTAGGACCCGACGGATCCACCGGCTACGGAAATTTGCCTCGGAACCCCTATCGCGGTCCCTTCCTGCAGAACTGGGACTTCGCACTCGGGAAGACGTTTTCTATCACCGAGGCGCAGAAGCTAGAATTCCGCACTGAGTTTTTTAACATTTGGAACCACCCCAGCTTCAACAGCCCCCTTTTCGTGGATATCAGTGGGCCAAATTTTGGCGCGATCACCACAACCGTGGGCACGCCACGTTTGATTCAGTTGGTGGCGAGGTATTCCTTCTAGCCGGGAGAACTGTCTTGCAGGAGAGGCCTGAGTCGAAGTTCGACGGGTGTTCTTAATGAAAAGGTGTAACCAGAAGCTGGTTTGGTTAACTTGCATGGCCGTCGCATCGGCCGCCGCCTGCACCACGCCCGCCCAGGGACAGGCGCGCCCGTTTTCGGGATCGGATGTGCAGACCATCTACCAGAGGTTGCTGGGGCAGATCAATCAGATTCCGGTGTTCGACAATCACGGTCATCCCGGCTTTCCCGATGATAGTGACGTGGACGCAATGACCATTTCTCCCGACAGCGCACTCCCTTTTCGCCTGCGCGAGAACAATCCGGAGATGGCAGGAGCAGCCAAGGCCCTGTTCGGGTATCCCTATAACGATCTCTCGCCGGACCATCTCCGCTGGCTAGTGCAGAGAAAAGCGGAAGAGAAAAAGCGTTTGGGAAATTCCTACTTTTCTCACGTGCTCGATTTGGTTGGGATAGAGACGGCAGTGGCAAACCGCGTGGCCATGTCTGATTATCTTCCTGCCACGCGCTTCCGGTGGGTCTTCTTCGTGGACAGCTTTCTTTTTCCCTTCGATAATCGTCAACTGGCCTCGAGAAATCCCGACCAGAAGCTGAATTTGCCTCTGCAGGAGAAAATCCTGCGGCGCAACATAGTGCGGGCTCACTTCGAGCAGCTTCCAGCAGACCTCAGCGGTTATCTATCCTTCATCACTCGAATATTGGAGGAGAACCAAAAGGCCGGCGGTGTCGGCATCAAGTTCGAAATTGCATACTTCCGTTCGCTGCACTTCGATGATCCGAGCCAGCAACGGGCGACAGCCATCTACACCAAATATCACGCTGGCGGCGTCCCGAGTGCCGAGGAATACCGCGATTTTCAGAACTTCATTTTCCGTTATCTCTTACGCGAAGCAGGGCAGCTGCATTTGCCTGTACAGATTCACACGGCCGTCGGCGGAGGTGATTACTTCAGCCTACAGGACGGTAACGTGCTCAACTTGGAAAACGTGCTACGTGATCCACGCTACGAGAACGTGACGTTCATTCTGCTTCATGGTGGTTTTCCATACGAGCGGCAGGCAATCTGGTTGGCGGCTAAGAAAAATGTGTATCTTGACTCATCCCTGATGGGAATTTTTCTCTATCCAGATGAGTTCAAAAAGTCGCTAAGGGTGTGGCTCGAAACATTCCCGAACAAGATCGTTTTCGGCTCGGATGCGTTTCCGTTAGGTGATGCCATTGGGGCGGAAGAGAATTACTGGCTGGCGACGCAATCAGCCAGCGTGGCGCTGACAGAGGCGCTGGCCGAGATGGTGTCCGCTGGCGAAGTGAACGAGGACCAAGCCCTTCACATGGCCCACGCCTACCTGCATGACACTGCATCGCACCTCTACGGATCCGTGCACTGAATCCCGCTTTGTGCGCAGCCTCACGCTCGCCCGTTACGCATACACCTCTTTCGGACCATTTGGTCCGGTGGCAAACTTGTTTAACGAATTTCGTTCGCTGCAACTACGCCGAGAGTACGTAAACACAAGGCGCCTTGCCCGAAGCCGCTGGCGCGATGGCCTTGGCGATGTCAAGAAGTTGAGGATGATGCAGAGGCCCGATGTGGGTAAGCAATCGGCCACCTCTTCGTAGCGGCCACTATACGTAGCTGGTCTCCGCGAAGGAATTGTCAACAGCCTGTCATTATGTGACTAAGCCATTCAGTCCGAGGGAATTGCTGGCGCGAGTCCGCGCAGCCCTGAGGCGGTCGGCGAAGTTAATGTGGAAGATGTGCGTCGTCGGTGATCTTGATGTAGGCCGCGCGAGCTGCCCGCCAAAACGTTGCGTTCGGCGTTCGGCTTCGCACCCAAATGCACGTATGGTTGACCGCGTCTTTCGTTTTGGCCGAGGGTCATCAGTTGAAGACCTTCCTTACAAAAGTCAGAAAACGGGCATCACAGGATTGCCGAGGAACGAGCCTTGATTAAGGTCGATCACTCGCGATGTCTTCTGCCCGTTCATTTCGGCGACACAAATGGGTTGCCAGCGCGCCCGGATGCTGAAAGGGTCTTCATGCGCAGGTCGATCCATGCGCCGAGAAAACACTAATTTGATGCCCTTCTCGCTGAGGGGCAGTGTTTTGGCGCTTACACGAGTCATACCGGCATCGATCATCACGTGGACGACCCGAGGCTTGCCGTCCATTGCTTGCACCAGGACCCAATCGTCGAGTGGTTTAATCCGGTTTTGAATTTCTTCGGCACCCTCCGCTGACTTAACAAGCTGGCGTAGTTCTCCCTCGTTGACGGACAGAAACGAAACGGCCGCAACTCTCTGGTCGGATAAGCTCAGATGCGTTGTCAGACTAAAGGTTAGCCCGCGCAATACCACCTGGCAAAAACATGGAAGTTCGCTGTATTTGCTCGCGGTAGACCTCTCCATAGCGTTCCTCGATTCGACGCTCTTCGCTTCGAGCCAGTAGGTAATAGAACCAAAGCATATTGATGTAGGCGACAAGCAGAATGAATCGTGGCCAGACGATCAGCAACCCGAGGCCGGCCAAGCCCAGAAACAGATACTGTGGGTGGCGAATGCGCTTGTAGAAGCCGCCCTGTGCAACGCCTCGCTGCCTGAACTTCGCGTAGTAAAGTTGAAAGGCACTCAGGAAAAAGCCGACCAAGCCCAACAGAAGGAAAAATCCCCCGAGACTTGGGAGAATTTCCGTCGAAAGGTGAGGTAAAAAGAAGGCTGGCAGCCAGGCAATAACTCGGAGGCTGGAGGGGCCGGCGAGCAGCGGGCTGTAGAAGGAGTAATAGTACAAGGCAAAGGGAGTAACCATGAACAACATTTCGAGTGTGATGGCTAAATACGCCAGAAACGCAGCGGCCCGCGCAAACGACTTGAGCATTTCGCCCTCTACCCCGCATTTCGTATTACATCAGCCGATCTCACAACCTGCCACTCGAACTCTACCCACTGATCAACCGTCAATCCAAGTCCGGATTCCTAATTTGCAAGAGGGCGTCATCCGGTCGATCCGCTTTTTTTGAATTCTCCTTGACTCTGGAGCTAACTCCAGGGTTTATCCTTAAACATTGTATGGCAGACGCGGTTCAGATTGGGAAGGCCGCAAAGTTGGCCGGCATCAGTGTTGATACGATCCGCTTCTACCAAAAGCTCGGACTCATTGATAGGGCGACTCGCAGCGTCGGCGGGTATCGCTTGTTCGACGGACAGCAGATTCGCGACCTCAAATTTGTCCGGCATGCTCAGGAATTAGGGTTCTCTCTGACCGAAATTAAAGAGTTGCTGGCGCTACGGCAAAAGCATCACGCTTGTTCAGAAGTGCAGTCCATGCTTAAGCACAAACTGACCGACGTGCGCGAAAAGATCAAGAGCCTAGTCCGTTTGGAAGCGGAGTTTAGAGGGGCAATGCGAAATTGCAATCGCGAGTTGCGCCTGAAACGGGAAATCAAGCACGAGGACTGTTGTCCCCTGCTCACGAAGCTTGACCGAATGAACGGCGCTAAACGCTATAAGTATGTCTCAAGTGGAAGAAAATCGGGCGACAAATAGATACGGTTCCAGGAGCACCGTGGTTGCCAGTCTGGCCGCGCTCGGCGGCGTGATTGCGGCTTCAAGCTGCTGCCTGCCACTGCTCCCGTTTCTGTTCGCTGCGGGTGCAGCAGGCACATCAACCTTTGTCGCCCAGTTGCGACCGTACCTGCTTGTTCTGTCGGTGTTACTCATTGCTTTTGGTTTTTACAGGTCCTGGCGGGCCAAACAATGCCATTGCAAGCCCAGCAAGATCAGCACTTTTCTTTTGTGGTTCTCTGCGATTGTGGTGTTTGTATTCATCTTCTTCCCACAGGTGATCGCCAACCTGGTGGCCGATCTTTTGGCAGGTAAATCATGAATCGGAAGCAAATCCTCCTTGTTGTGGTCCTTCTGGTGGTGTTTGGGGCGGTGTATTACTTCTACGGCGGACACTCGACGCCAAAGGGACAGCAGCCTCTGGTCAGTTTTTCTTTGGGGGATCTTACGGCTTTAAAGACTGCGTTCAATGCTTCACCATCCTCTACGCGCGTTGTTGTAATGCTGTCGCCCACTTGAGCCTATTGCTTGCAGGGGGCTTCTGCAACGGAACAATTGCTGCGAGAAATCAACAGCCACGACTTGCGGGTTTTTGTGATCTGGGAGCCGGTATTGGCGACCGATTTTGCCGCTCCTTCGACTGCTGCCCTCGCGCGCATTCCTGATGCGCGAGCGGCACAGTATTGGGATAGAAAAAGGGCGTTGTCTCACTTGCTCGGAGAACACAATCGCCCAACCGTAGTGTGGGACTACATCGCGGTATATGCGCCGGGCACACTATGGCAAGATGCTCCGCCGAAGCCCGTTTATTCTGACCATCCGGTCCGCGACGTGATTAGCGGAGCGAAGGATGCTATTCAGCGCTTGCTGGCGAGCGGCGCAAACTCCGCGGGAGGTGAAAAATGACCAAGAACGTCGTCGTTTATTCCCAGCATGGGTGAATGTTCTGCGATCAAGCGAAAGAGTATCTTTCGCAAAAGGGAATAAAGTTTCAAGAGAGGGACGTCGCGCAAGATCCTAGCGCTCTGGCCGATCTTAAGAAACTTGGGTACATGACCACTCCGGTGATTATCATTGATAGCACAGTGATTGTTGGCTTTGATCCAGTCAAGATTGATAAACACGCAGTTGACTCGAAAACCCGTCTAAGCTAGTCAATGATGCATTTAGCTAGACCGATTTTTCTGGCGATACTCCTAGCCCCTTAGTACTTCGCGGGTTCTACGCACTCAAGATGGGTCGAGACGATTCTCGATTCCGGAGGCACCGCATGAAGGGCTGCATTCAACTGTTGGGCCGATGCAAGATCGTGTCCAAAGTACGAAAAAGCCCCGTCTTGGCGGAAACGCAAAACGGGGCAAAGGAAGCTGCTATTTCAGATCGGGGGAGAAGCGAGCGCACGCCTTCGGAAGATTGGGAATCTTGCCACGGAAGATGGCGCAGAACTCAGCTCCCTGCAGCTTGTCGCGGAGGGCGTGTACCTCGTCAAAAACGGCACGGGTGGTTGCCCGAATTGTCGGCGGGGACGGCATGTGCTCCGGACGCTCGATATGGATCGCGTCCTGCTTGAGAAGGTTAGCCGACTTCTCTCCTTTGTACCGCTTTGCCGTGTGCTGCTCCTTCAGCTCCGCTGCAAGCACTGCCTTCTGGCTATCCGTCAGTTTCGGTACGAGCACACGTTCGATGTTGCCCTCCGGATCGTCGCCACAATTGATGTGCACGACCTTGTTGCAATGCGGCAAGTGCCGAGGAGGTGGGGGAGGAGGCGGGCCCGATCCTGGAGGAAACGTCCATCCAAGGTTGATCACGCCGTCGTAAACCATCTGTACGGCGTAGGTAACGGGAACGACACAAACACTCCTTCGTTTCGAACCACAGAAAAACTAACGTTGGTCGGAGTACCGGAAAAGATGCCTTCAGAAAAGTGAATCTCTGGAGGGAGGATAGTCACATCGGTCGCATTCGGTGCCCACTTGATTTTGAATGTGTACACGCCTCCGGGTAGGTTTTCGAGGTAGTGCTGGTTCGAACTACAGAACCCCTTCATTACCTCAATTCCGGACAAAGAAGGCCCACTGATTCAAGGTAACCTCGATCGCCAGGGCCCACACCGGATGCGACTCAGCACCAGGAGTATGCACCCAACTTTACGCCATTTTTCTTTCACGGCGGTAACGGGGGTTCGAATCCCCCCGGGGACGCCAAGACTACTGAGCATTTCAGCCGCACGCTGGCGAGACGTTCACCCTGGTTCACATTCTTGTTCGCAGTGGTTCTTCGCATGCCTGAGACATGAACATCTTCACTCCGTCTCGACAACTTCGGTTCTAGAAATCCGAAGCCATTTCCCCCAGGTATTTTCTTCACGCGGGCAGCATAGACGCTTCGATCGACGCTGCGGCCCTGCTCCACCCAGATCGTAATCAAGTCAACAATCGTAGTGCACCACCCGAGGTTGTGAGCCGACGCCAATCGGACAGCGTCTTCTCGACGGGCGGGCATAGACTTCGATCCCGGATGAAATTCTGCGCAATGTGGGCGCTTGAATGTAAGAAATCTTCCTTTCGTTAGACTACCAACATGTGACAGCGGTCTCCAAGTTACGCCGATATGCCCAATCTCGGTAGTAGAGGTCTGGCGGTGCGAGTCCACACGTGTCTATTTGGGGAGGAGAGACCTGCAATCACTTTGCAATCACTTACGTAAACCATCACTGCTTTTCGTGCACTTTCAGTGCCGGTCGTGCTCTGTATGTCATTGCATTTGCGTTTTGGGGGTGGGAGCTTAAGTATTTTCTTTACGTTGCTGACTGTACGAGCGCCAATCCCCGCGACGCTTGCAACCGCTTGTCGCACATCAATACGCGGAAGGTCGGGCAAACTTGCCGAACCCTTGTACTTCCCCCCGATACGCATGTTTTCGAGTGCCCGCTGTTGAAGGTAGGGCTCTAGTGTCAGCGCTAAGCAAGTGCGGACAAATGCATTCCATCCACGCCGGGGTTGATGTTGGGCGAGGATGAACTCTAGGGCCGGTTCTTCGCTGACCGCATACTCGATACAGTTGATGCTTTGCCTACCGTCTAGCAGCGCTAACCGCCAGCGTCCTAAGCCAACGAGGATCGTCCCAT
Organism: Acidobacteriota bacterium; assembly: GCA_003225075.1. Lineage (GTDB taxonomy): Bacteria > Acidobacteriota > Terriglobia > Terriglobales > Acidobacteriaceae > Gp1-AA124. Next base: position 11,703 of record QIAP01000155.1, read on the forward strand.
TCGTCGTGATGAGAATCGGCTCGGGTGGGAACAGGTCCCTCAACCGTGCAGCGTCGTTGAGCTCGCCCGCCACATCCATCAAGTCCAGTTCATCCAGTGCTCGATGTACCCGGAGTTGCTCTGGGGAACGAACAACGGGACGCCCCTCCAGCCGACTCATCGCGGTCGTACTGAAAGACTGCAGCGGGACTGTAGAGACTACCTCTTCGGCGCGCGAGCGGTGACTAGATGCGAAATCGAGTCCCGCGCTCATAGCAGGCACTCCTTTCGTGCCGCCGCCTTTAGTTTCGAGCCCTGATGACTTGGCGCCAGGATCGGTAGATAGACCAGGGGCTGTTCAGCAACGAAAGTACCCGCAGCCCTGCGGCTTTTTCAATGACCGTACCCGTGATTGTCACTGCACTTCGCCCATCATCCAGCGCTACATCTCGAAGATTTCAGGCCCGTTGCTGGAGCGCATCGATATCCACATCGACGTCCCAGCGGTGAACTATAAAGAAATGCGCTCTACCTCCGTCCCCGAAAGCTCCGCCAGTATTCGCCAACGTGTCATTCGGGCTCGGGATACGCAACTGACCCGTTTCTCCGGATTAAAGGAAAGGCTCTATTGCAACGCCCAGTTGGCTCCTCGCCACATACGCGCCTTCTGCGAGCTTTCCACGGACTGTGAGCGCCTCCTGGAACGTGCCATGGCCCAGCAAAGCCTCACCGCCCGCACCCACGACCGCATATTAAAGGTGGCCCGTACCGTCGCCGACTTGGAGGCAGCCCCCGCCATCGAGCCCAAACACATTGCAGAAGCCATCCAGTACCGGACCCTTGACCGGACCTTCTGGGCGTAGCCCTAAGATTCCGCAAGAGATGGGGGCCTTTCAGAGAACCGAAAAGATTACTTGACCTTCCCTGCAATTGTGTATACATTAGGCCGTTCCTTAGACAATCTTTACTGCTTTTCGGCCATCCTAAGGAACCTCCGTGTGAACATTCAAACCCCATAAAATTGAGCAACTTTGGGGTGTGGCGGAGCATCTATACCAGTGATTTAGGCATCCCGCTCCAAAACCCATCCGACAAGCAGATCGGCGCCGGGAACCGCCAGTCCCAGGTGCAAAGGATAGGGTCCAATGGCCGACATCATACAGTTAGGAGAACGAAGGAAGATGCGCTCTGATCGCGTTTTTGATGCTTTACAGACCTTACGAAACCGTTATATGCTGTGTCAGCTTGCATCCAAAGCGACTCGCAGGTTTCACAAACCCAACACTCGCATCCAGGAGACCATGAACGAAGTCCTGGATAAGATTGCCAGCTCGGAACGGCAAGCGATTCTTTCCGAGCCGGAAAATGTTGCCGAGGCTCAACGGCGGGCTGCCTGATCAGCCCCGCCGCCTGCCCGAGCAGTGCCAGTCTTGCCTAGTTGCCCCCCCTTTGAAAATCTCCGTAGGTGAATATGACCATAGCTGAACTCAAAGAAAAAAATATTACCGAGCTGACCAAGATCGCCCGATCTCTGGATCTGCCCGGTGCCAGCGGACTGCGCAAGCAGGACCTCATCTTCAAGATTCTCCAGGCGCAGAGCGAAAAAGAAGGCCATATTTTTGCCGAAGGCGTGCTGGAAATCTTGCCTGACGGTTACGGCTTCCTGCGGTCTCCCGATTACAACTACCTGCCGGGCCCCGATGACATTTACGTGTCGCCATCGCAGATCCGCAAGTTTGACCTCAAGACTGGAGACACCATCAGCGGACAGGTGCGTCCGCCGCACGAAGGGGAAAAATATTTCGCGCTGGTCAAGATCGAAGCCGTCAACTTCGAATCGCCCGAAGAAGCTCGCAACAAAATTTTGTTCGACAACCTGACCCCGCTTTATCCCCAGGAGCGCTTAAAGCTCGAGACCGTTCGTGAAAACGTCAGCGCCCGGGTCATGGACCTCCTGACGCCCCTTGGCAAGGGGCAGCGCGGCTTAATCGTTTCGCCGCCCCGCGCCGGCAAAACCATGCTCTTGCAAAACGTCGCCAACTCCATCACCACCAACCATCCCGAAGTTGTACTCATGGTCCTGCTGATTGACGAGCGTCCCGAAGAAGTCACCGACATGCAGCGCTCGGTTAAGGGCGAGGTCATTTCTTCCACTTTTGATGAGCCCGCCGCCCGTCACGTGCAGGTCGCGGAAATGGTCATCGAAAAAGCCAAGCGCCTGGTCGAACACAAGCGTGACGTCGTCATCTTGCTCGATTCGATCACCCGCCTGGCGCGTGCATACAACACAATTGTCCCGCCCAGTGGCAAAGTTCTTTCAGGCGGCGTGGACTCGAACGCTCTCCAGCGCCCCAAGCGATTCTTCGGTTCTGCGCGCAATATCGAAGAAGGCGGTTCCTTGACTATCATTGCTACCGCTTTGATCGATACCGGATCGCGCATGGACGACGTCATCTTTGAGGAATTCAAGGGCACCGGCAACAGCGAAATTATCCTCGAGCGCAAACTCGTGGATAAGCGTGTCTTCCCCGCCATCGACATCCAGCGTTCCGGCACCCGAAAAGAGGAACTGCTTATTCCCAGGGAAGATCTTTCCCGTATCTGGGTGCTGCGCAAAGTCTTAAACCCACTATCGCCGGTCGAGGCTATGGAACTGTTAATCGATAAGCTCAGCAAAACCAAGGCAAACGGGGAATTCCTCTCAAATATGAGCTCGCTGTAACTTGCCTGTGTGGCGCGGGCACCCTCGCCCGCGACGGGCTGACATTTTCGCCCTGTAAATACGCTGGACTCCCATTCCGAGTATACTTTTCACTTCCAGACTAGCCCGCGGTATCTCGACGGGAGCGCGAGGCAGACAATTGAAGGAGAGACACACTATGTTCCAGAAAATTGTGAGATTTTCCTATTGGCTGATTCCGATCGTGTTCATGGGCCTCTGTCCGATTGCCCTACAAGCGCAGGACACCGCCGCACCAGAAAAGAAGGAACAGAAGGCCGAGAAGGCAGAGATGAAGGCGGCCGGGCACACCAAGACCGTCACCGGTTGCGTGGAGAAGGGTGACGAGCCCGATGAGTACATGATCACCGGCAAAGATGGGAAAACCTGGGGAGTTACCAGCAAGACTGTCAAGCTCGACCAGCACCTCGGACACACTGTAACCGTGACCGGTTCTGCCCATCGCGAGTCCAAGGCAGAAGCGAAGGCGGAAAAGGCAGAAGAAAAGAAGGAAGGC
>QIAP01000078.1 GCA_003225075.1 Acidobacteriota bacterium
TCTTGCGTCAACTTTTGTAGGTCGCCAGTGTCAAGCATTTGTTGAAGTTCCTGCAGCGAGGATGCAGGAAATGATCCTTCGTAAATGCGTGAGCGATTAGGCGCCGTGCGTTCCAGGTGAAATTGGCCATCGCCGCGCACCAGAATGCACACATTCTCAGCGCGTGTTCCCCGTTCCATCCGAAGCAGATAGGTAGGGGATGCAGGAGACGCAGAGTCCTCTCCGAAGGCTGGCCGAGCCGTGAGAAGATAACCGGCCAAAATAAACAAGAGAAACCGCTTCATGTACATCATAGCGGCAGATTTAATCACAGAATGTAATAGACAGTCAGCAAAATTGTAGGTCATCGTTCTTGACAGTCGCTGTTGGCGGGTCCTATCGACGCCATGTCTTGCAGCCGGGTAGCAGAATCCTACTTCCATCACTTCCCAAACATCGGGTAGTGACTGGCGGCGCCCATGAAGAAGAGCATGGGAATGGAGAAGAAGGCGTTAGCACGCGAGGTTAGGAATGCCATGCGGGCCATGGCTTTTGATTTTTCTGGAATTGGAGTGCCGTTGGTGGCGTTATCTCTTGTCCACAAGATCAGGCGCTTCTGAATACGCCAGATCACGCCCCAGACGTTCAGCATCATCATCCAGCTAATTCCGCCACCGATGCCGATGGAGAGCAGACGATTGCTTTCCCATCCATGATTGTTCCAGCACAGAAAGAGCCAGGCAGCAATGACGATCACGACAGCGTAAATAGCCGCAAGGACTGGGCCTTTGTCCAAAACTCCTTTTCCGGGAATGAGACAGGCATAAAGAATTGCCCAGACGATGGTCCAAATCAGAAAGAACCTGCCCATAACCGCGCCAGGGCTACCGCCGCCGTTGTGGGCGTCCGCGCCGACGATATTGCCCCAATAGGCTAGTCCCGCCACTACCGTGACCACGGCAGCCCAGCGGAACCACCACAATGCCCGCGGCATCAGGCTGGGGATGACCTTGCCTTTAGTCGGCGCGTCCAATTCCTTCATAAACGGCACGTTGACCAGGTTGAAAAAGTATAGGAGTCCAATCCAGGTGATGCCGGCGAGGAAGTGGATCCAGCGAAGCAGCATGAGGAATGTTGCGTTGGCATCGGGTAGAGCAATGTTGGGCGCCGGCGCGAACATCGCGATATGGTATGGACTGGGCATGAGTTCCTCCGGTGACTTTTAAAACGTCTTTGCCGGCGCACGGATTGTACAACAGGCTCGCGAAAGGTCCAGTAGCCTGGGTCAATTGACCTTGCAAGTCACACAGCTGAGTGTCACTACATGTATCTGGCGGACGGCATCAGCAAGCTTTTTCCCGGTTCTCAGGTTGAAAACTCACGGGCAACGCCGTATCGTACTGGAGTTGTCTGCTGGGCTCTTTTCCAGCAGTTTATCCGCAGCAGCCGGGAAAAGGAGATCGGCAAATGGAGACTAAGCCGGCGCAAAACATCCAGGACTCTTTTCTCAATACCGCCCGTAAAGAGAAAACTACGATTACTATTTACCTGATCAGCGGAGTCAAGCTAACGGGACGCATCCGATCATTCGACAAGTACTCGGTGGTGCTGGAGACCAACAATCAAGAGCAGCTCATCTTCAAGCATGCGATCTCCACGGTCGTTATGGGAAGGCTGCTGCACTCGAGCCATGCGGAGGCAAAACCGGCCGGCACCGCGCAAGGGGCGCCCACCGAGATAACTCCCAGCGCATCGGGCACGGAAGGATAAGGCGTTTCCGGATTGCGCAGGTCTGATTCCAAACGTTCTAATGTTACACGCAGCCTGCTAAGCCATGCGGGCCAGAGCGGCCATCCTGGTGATCTGCAGCAGCGCGAGGGAAGTAATTCGTTAGCGAAGCCTTACTCCGCTAAGTCATCCTCGGTTCATGATCGGCAACACGAGCGCGCCTTCCTCGTAGGTCTTGATTACCGCAGGCGGCGCGCATCAACTAATGTGAAGGCTGGCAAGGACCCCGTCACTTCGGTGGCGCGGGCGGCACGCGACTCGGCTGTTAAAGGGGCGGCTATTTCCCGGCCGCCCAATATACCGGAGTTTAGCGCCGAGGAATCGCTCGACGAGTTGCGCGCTCTCGCGGGTAGTGCGGGTGCCGAGATTGTCGGCGAATTTCTGCAGCGTCGCGACCGTCCCGATCCGGCCACGCTGATCGGGCGCGGCAAAGTCGCGGAAATTGCGGGGGCGGCTGCCTCGGTATCGGCAGACCTCATTCTCTTCGATCACGATCTCTCTCCTTCTCAACAACGGAATATCGAAAAAGTTGTCGGGACACGAGTGATCGACCGTACGCAACTTATCCTCGACATCTTTGCCCGGCACGCGCGCACGCGCGAGGGTCAGTTACAGGTGGAACTGGCACAACTGCAATACATGCTCCCGCGGCTGGCAGGACGCGGAATTGAGATGTCGCAGTTGGGTGGCGGGATTGGCACTCGCGGTCCCGGGGAAACTCAGCTAGAGACCGATCGACGGAAAATATATCGCCGCGTTCGTCACGTAAAGGAGGAGCTGGAGAACGTCCGGCGTATCCGGACGCAACAGCGGCAAAGGCGGGAATCCGTGCCGATGGCGTTGGTGGCGCTAGTCGGATACACGAATGCAGGAAAGTCCACCCTGTTTAATGCATTGACCAAGGCGGCGGTGCTGGAGTCGCCGAAGATGTTCGCCACATTGGATCCAACGATCCGTTCCGTAGAGCTTCCGTCCCGGCGCAAGATATTGTTGTCGGATACAGTCGGGTTTATCCGCAATTTGCCACACACGCTCGTTTCGGCTTTTCGGGCGACCTTGGAAGAAGTCCAACGGACGGCGCTGGTCGTGCAGGTGTCCGATGCCAGCAGCCCGCTTTCTGCCGAACAAGATGCCCAGGTGGAGCTTGTCCTCAAAGAACTCGAGGCGGAGAAAAAGCCACGCATTCGAGTGATGAACAAAATTGATTTGTTGCTTCCAGCGCAGCGGGATTCTTTGCGTGACGATGCCGTAACCATCCATATCTCGGCCGCGCAAGGAATTGGACTAGGGTCGCTCCTCGAAAAAATTGACGAGATGATCAGTGAGGACCAGGTGAGCCGCGTAAGGCTGCGTGTCCCGCAGAAGGAAGGCAAGGCTTTGGCGTTGCTGCAGGCGCAGGCGCGAGTTTATTCCCGCACCTATAAGGATGGCCTTGTGGATTTGGAGGTTGAGGCGCCGGCCTCGGTTTTGAGAAAGATGAAGGCCTTTCTTGTGAGATAGAGAAAAGGGCGCCGCTTGTGGCTAGGAGCTACGTCTACAATTATCCGTAAAATTAAAATGGGCCGGCAACCAAGAAGCGGTGACATTCCTTGGCTATCGGCCCACTCGATCCTGAATTGGATCGGAGGTGATATGTCTATGGTAGACCACTGGTGCCAGATGTCAAGGGTAACTTCAACGGAACTCCGAAAAAATGAATTTGTTCGAATATGCTTGACACAGAAGGAGATGGAGGCACAGCAGTCATAGCTCAGTCAACATCCCGCAACACTTTGGCTGAAACGGCCCCGAGCTTTGTCCGCGTCACCGTGAGATAATTTTGTTTCTTCGACTCTCTCTCCTAAGGATCAACTATGGCAGAACGTAAGGTTTTTTGCGCCAAGCTGCACAAGGAGCTGCCGGGTCTGGACGAGCCGCCTTTTGATAACGAACTCGGTAGGAAAGTGTATGACAGCGTATCCCGCGACGCTTGGCACATGTGGATGGAACACTGCAAGATGCTGCTTAACGAATACCGTCTGAATCCGGCGCGCAAGGAGGATCAGGCAGCGATCGTCAAACAGATGGAACAATTCTTTTTTGGCGAAGGTGCTGCTTTGCCGAAAGAGTATGTCCCGCCCATCCAGAAATAGGCTTCGTTAGAGGTTCTAGTCCAATTCCTTCTGTCCTGCGGCGAATGCGACGCTCTCCCGCGCCGCTTGTTTGCCGAGTGCCGCAATCACTTCTTTGCCGGCTCTATCGGCGGCCTTCAATGCGGTGGAATAGTCGGTTACTCCGCCTTCAGAATCGGAATGTGCGAAGAAAATATTGCCGAACGGCTTCCGCAGTTTGGGTGCAAGGCGTGTAAGCACGCCCGGTGCTGAAACGTACATGGGATGACCCCGCCGGTAGATGTGTACTTCTTCCACCTTGGATTTCGCCCCCGGAAACCAGACATCAAGTTGATCAACGACCTTTTGGCCGAAGCTGATGCAATAGTCGTCTTTCAGCAATCGGGATCGCTCCTCTTCCGGACGCGGCACGTAGCAAGTAAGCACCGCCGGACGATTGATTTCTTTGTTGTCGCGGTTCATCACCCAGTCGGCGACGTTAAAATCGACGATAATGCTGGGCGCAGGAATGTTGGTGTCGAAGGATCCGTTGTAGATGACCTGGTTGGAGCAGACATTCACCACCAGATAGGGTTGGTAGCGCATCTCGTCCATGGCGTCCAGATGCTCTTTGTCGAGACCCTTCACTATTTTCTTGGTGATAAATTTGGGCGAGGCCATCACAACGGCCCTTGCCGCCACCGTCTTCACAGCATCATTTTCCGAGTAGCCGACCAGGATCTTGCTGCCCTTCGGTTCTACTTGCACGACGGTCGTGCCTTTGCGCAACCGCCCGGGAACCAGCTTCTGGAGCCGTTCTTCGAGGGCCAGCGAAATCCGCCCGAGCCCTCCATCCCATGTGAACCGGTCCGGTTGCACGCCGCCGCCCCAGATCATCGACTGGGCTCCCACTAACGCAGAAGTATTCTCGGCGTCGGCGCCCCAGTTGTTCCGACCGAAGTTGTCAAACCATGCCTTCAACTCGGGACCGTAAGGCCTCAGCAACTCCGCGAAGGTCATGTTGTCGAGTTTCTCGACGTTCTTTTCGTCTTTCTCCGTGTCGAGCGCCTTCATATCCTTTTGGAACCTGGCAAAGTTTTCTTTAACACCTTCTGGATAGGGTGCTTTCCGAAAACCTCCATTCCAGAATTCGGGTACCAGCGTGTTGTTGATAATGGCGGCATCCACGCTACGAATGGGATGGATTTCCATTCCGCCTTCGCGGCAGAGAGCCTTGACTGCTTCGTCTTCCTGGTAAGCGGCTCCGGTCGAATACCACTGCCCGCGCCACTGTTCGCTGATGGCATTTCCCCCGAGGCGAGGTTCTTTCTCCAAAAGCAGCAGATTGAGATTGCGGAGCTTGTAGGCGGTCATCAATCCACTAGGACCGCCACCGACGATCACTACCTCGTACTCAGCGGAAGGTGCAGGAAGGGTGAACTGCGCACCATCCCGCACCTGATGACAGATCTTATTCTGCTCGCTGCCGAGGTTGGTATTGAGGCTTGCCGCCGCCCACAGGCTCGAAGGAAGTGGACAGGCTGCGGCTACAGCGCCCCCGACCAGGTAGCGGATTGCCTGACGCCGGGAAGGGTTCTGCGGATCGTTCATGTTGGCTCCTGCAAGCGCCGCATCATTGTATGGATTTGACTGGAAAATTTCAGCCCTTTGCTTAAAAAGAAGAGAGCCGGATCAAGAAACTATGCGTCTCGATCGTTATCCTTGCTCCTGCTTGCGAGGGAGTTTTCAAAAACGTTTAAAAATTGAGCACCAGGCCAGTAGAAAAACGAAAATCATCTTGCTTATTGCTAAAAAAACGGGTCTGAAGGTAGTCGCCCTGCACGCGCCAGCCAAGCAAGGGCAGAAGATGATAGTCGATTCCGCCACCAATGGCCGTGGCAAAAGAGGTGTCAGAGTTCGAAGTTCCACTCCCATTCAAATTAATATGCGCCGCGCCGAACAAGGCGTGGGCAAACGGACGAACCTTTCCCACCGAGACAGAAACTCGTGGACCAAGCAGGAAGTTGTATTCCTTCACATTCTGGTGAATGGGGGAACATGGGGGCTGTGCCAAGGTGCAGTCGATCGGGGCCGCAAACGTGGTCGAGCCATAATGACCGCTGACATCCGCCACAATTCCAAGGAAAGGGAGGAACTTGCCTTCCAGGGAACCCTCCCATCCGTTCAGGTTACTGCGATCCGTATTGAAAGCCCCGGGCTGTGACGTTCCAGCACGGTTATAGGAATATCCAACGAAGACATTGCCTTTAGGCAGAATCTGCGCATTCAGCGCGCTCGTGAGCAAAAAGAGTGTAAAGACAAACGCGCCGGATCTGCACATGACAATATCCTCCTCGAGCTAAAAGTTCCGAAACTGAGATTTCGCAGTTGGATGCGAGCGGCGGTTCGGAGGATGCTGGCGGACCAAGAAGGCTTCGGCCGCGGCCCCGGCGCCGGGAGCGAGATCCCGTGGGGGAAGCTCATCCTAACGGCAAAAATGAGATTCGTGACTTACGGCGTCGTCAACGTTCGCGGCTTCTTCTCTTTGCCCACCAAGCGAAAAACAATTCCAGTAGACAGTCGGAAGTTGTCCTGTTTGCTTTTTAGGAAGTTGGTGTGGAGATAGTCGGCCTGTACGCGCCACGCAAGTTTGCGAGTCATGGTGTAATCGGCACCAGCACCTAGGGTGTAAGCGAACTTTCCATCAGTTACTGCAAATTCCGGGACTTTGCCGCTAAGGCGCGCGCGTCCAAAGAGAACCTCCACGTACGGGGTGAACTTGTCCCACTTGCGATAAGGCAATTGCGCCCCGAACAGGAAGGTATACAGTCGTGTCTTTACGGGGAAAGTCGTTACCTGCGTCGGACAAAAGGGAGGACAAGGTGGGAAGGGTGTCGGATCGAGAACTGGAATCTGGGAAGTACCGTAGTCACCACCAAAATCCGCAACCAGCCCGAGCCGTTTTCCGGCAGTGATAGTAAATGTCGCGTCCCACCCGTTGAGGCCGACGCGATTGCCTGTCGAGAATGGATCGGCACCGGTATAGGAATAGCCGCCGAAAACTTCCGCGAACGGTATCTTCTGTGCGTGCGACACATCGCACAACCACAGAAGCAGAACAAACCCCCAAACCCATCTTCTCACCATTCCCCCCTAAACCAATTGAATTGATAACTATGACAGGCTAACGACCTACTTGGCCGACCGGTATCAGCCGCACCCTGACATACAACTCACAATGCAGATTTCGTCTGAACTTAGACTCATTCTGGTAAATCTTACCGTGGCACAAGATATTCATTCGAAATAACTTGACGTCACGACCCAGACTGCTCTGGAAATTCACAACATTTTTATGATTTCGAAACAAATTCGTAATCAAGATCATTTAAGTTCTAAGCATGACCATACCAAATATTCTTGCAGGCAGTACCATGATCGAGACCTGCCCGGAGGAAAAAGAATTGTCCTTGCATATGGAAACGCAGCACCGGGGTGATGCCATTGTATTGCACTGCAAGGGGCGGATTGTCTTCCGTGACGAAGCTGCGGCACTATCGCGCACGGTAGGAGAATTGTTGCAGCGTACCCAACATCTTGTTGTCGAATTGAGCGGTGTAGAGGCCATCGACAGCGCAGGCCTTGGTGAACTGGTGCTTCTGCACATGTGGGCCGAGGGCAACAGGTATTCAGTCAAACTGGCTAGTCCCAGCAAGCGGGTGCGACATCTTTTACAAATTACCAACCTGGCATTAGTTTTTGAAATTTACGACACAGTCGATGATGCACTGGCTGCATTGCAAGAAAAGATGCGCCGCTCGGCTTAGGCTTCGTTTTGGAACCTGTAATGACCAGCACGTTCCTGAGCAACTGCTTCTGCCACTTTAAGGAAAGCGCGTGCAGCGTGCGATAAGCTGGCCTCTTTGCGATAAATCAGACGAAGCTTGCGTTGCAGGCGAAGTTCGCGCACCGGCACGCGCACCAGTTCGCCGCGTGTGAGTTCGTTTTCCACGCTGATTTCAGGCACCAGTGCCACGCCATTACCTGCGGCCACGAAGCGGGTGATCGCCTGTAATGTGGGCAACTCGGTATCCATATGCAGCGGCGTCTTGTGCCGTTTGAATGCTTGGATTACTTTTTCGCGATAGGGTGATGACACGATGTGCGCAACGAACGACTCTGCGCCCAGTTGCCGGATGCTCACATGATGGGCCTTCGCCAGTGGATGGCGGGGGGGAACCACGAACACTAATTCGTCCAGGTAGACGACAATCGAGCGCAAATGCGGCTGCTGTGGATTGTAGGAGAGCACGCCCATTTCCACAGTGTGCCGAGCCAGGTCATCGGGGATATGGCTGCCCAGAGACCGCTGCACTGTGATTTTGATCATGGGATGAAGACGCCGAAACTCTGCCAAAACCGGCAGCAAATACAGTGCAGTGAATTCATTAGCGGCGATCGCCAGCTTGCCGGCATGCAATTCCCGAAGCTCGACTAGCGCTTCACGTGCGTCGTTACGCAGGTTGAGGAGTTTTTCTGCATACTCTTGTAGTACGCGGCCGGCGTCCGTTAGCACACCTTCGCGAGAGGAACGATCAAAGAGCGGTTCGCCCACCCGCTCTTCCAGTTTGCGGATCGTCTGGCTAACCGCGGATTGCGTCCGGTACAGCTTTTCGGCGGCGCGCGAGAAACGTCCCTCCCGGGCGACCGCCAGGAACACTTCCAGTTGTGACAGGTCCATATCCATACTTAAGCAAAACTTGCGGGGGCATTAGCTACGCTTACGTTCTTAAGTAATTCTTATGATAATCATAGGATTATAAGCTTTGCTTTAACTCCCTGTCTACGTAGCATAGAAGTTTCATTACCCTTGGGAGGGCGTTGGCTATGGAACGAGCGAGGATCAGGGTGTTCGACACCACCCTGCGAGATGGCGAACAGTCACCCGGCTGCAGCATGAACGTGCGGGAGAAGCTGCGGATGGCGCACCAACTCGACCGTCTGGGTGTGGATGTGATCGAAGCCGGATTCCCCATTGCCTCAGACGGCGATTTCGAAGCGGTGCAGGCGGTGTCGGCCTCTATCCAGCGGCCGGTTATCGCTGGCTTGGCTCGTGCCTGCACGCCCGACATCGAACGTGCGTGGCAGGCCCTAAAAAGTGCCTCCCATCCACGCATTCATGTATTCCTGGCGACCTCCGATATTCATCTGACGTACAAGCTGCGAATCTCTCGACAGCAATGTCTGGAACAGGCTCGCGACGCGGTTCGCCTGGCGAAAACATTCTGTCAGGATGTGGAGTTTTCACCGGAAGATGCCACTCGTACGGATACCGATTTTTTATGCCGGCTACTTGAGGCGGTGGTGGAAGCGGGTGCGACGACGCTAAATATTCCCGATACAGTGGGCTACGCCATGCCGGCGGAGTTCGGCCAGCTTATTGAGACTATCCAGCGCCGGGTACGTGGAATCGAAAGAGTCACGATATCAGCACACTGCCATGATGACCTCGGACTCGCGGTGGCCAACTCACTGGCCGCTATCGCGGCGGGCGCACGGCAAGTGGAATGCGCCATCAATGGTATTGGGGAGCGCGCGGGGAATGCTTCGCTCGAAGAAATCGTAATGGCGATGCGTGTCCGACCGGATCTTCACCCTTATGACACCGGCGTGCTCAGCGATCAACTCTACCCGACCAGTAAGCTGCTGAGCGAGATTACGGGCGTCAGCGTGCAGCCCAACAAAGCCATTATTGGACGCAATGCCTTTGCCCACGAAGCAGGTATTCATCAGGATGGGATGCTTAAGAATCCACTGACCTACGAGATTATGACACCGCAATCCGTGGGCGTCCCCGACTCCACCCTAGTTCTGGGCAAACACTCTGGCCGGCACGCACTTGCGCTGCGTTGCGAGCAACTCGGCTATCAATTCGAGCGCCGGGAACTCGACGAGATTTATCGTCGTTTCGTCATCCTGGCGGACAAGATCAAGACCGTTGAAGATCGTCATCTGCTGGAGCTTATTCGGGAGGCCCGGGAGCAAGCGCAGCGCATACCACCTGGCCATGTCGGGGAACTCCCACTGGCGATCGCCGCGTCCGCCGGCGCCGGACAAACCAGACCGTCGGGTGCATACTTTTCCAAACCACTCGCCGCACCACTGCCGGCCGATTCCAAGACATGTGAGCTGCCACTGTCGAAAGTAGAACAGCACAGTGAGCAGGAAGATTATTTGTGGGGCGTTTGATTGGCGCGTTTGACCTCGAACATACGGGCGTTGACAATCTGCGATAGCGTGACCGCACCGTGCTCCTTAAGATCACTATCCTCCCCGGTGATGGCATTGGGCCAGAAGTCATCGAAGAGGCGGTTCGCGTTCTGGACGCGATTAGCCATTCCTTTGGACACGAAGTAAGTCTCACACGAAAGAATATCGGCGGCGCGGCCTTGGTGGCCAGCGAAGATCCACTTCCGCCTGATACGCTCCAGGCCTGCATCTCTTCATCGGCTGTACTTCTGGGAGCGGTCGGAGCCCCTTCCTTTGACAATCTGCCCGCTCATCTTCGGCCCGAGGCTGGGCTGCTAAGACTCCGGCGAGAGTTGGGCGCATTTGCCAACCTGCGCCCGGCGGTTTGTTATCCAGCGCTTGAGGATTGTTCCCCCTTGCGGGCTGAAGTTGTGAGGGGAACCGATATTCTTATTGTTCGCGAATTGCTTGGCGGACTCTATTTCGGAGAACCAAGACTTCTCCACGGACCTACCGGTGATCGCGCTGCCACGAATACTATGCGCTACCACGAACCAGAGGTTCAACGGATTGCGCGAATTGCATTCGACCTCGCACGTGCGCGCCGCCACAGTATAGTTTCAGTCGACAAGGCGAACGTATTGGAGTGTTCCCGCCTTTGGCGGGAGGTGGTGACGGAGATCGGGCGTGACTACCCTGATGTAAAACTCTCGCACATGTATGTAGACTCGGCCGCTATGGCGCTGGTGCTGCGCCCGCGCGATTTCGATGTCCTACTCACGGAGAACATGTTTGGCGATATTCTCTCCGACCAGGCTGGCGGCGTTGTGGGCTCGCTGGGAATGCTGGCATCCGCCAGCATTGGGGGACCGGTCGCATTATATGAGCCGGTGCATGGTTCGGCTCCCGATATTGCTGGACAAGGTGTTGCTAACCCACTGGGTGCAATTCTTTCAGTCGCCATGCTTTTGCGCCATTCCTTCCACGTGGAACGCGAGGCGGCTTGCATTGAGTCAGCGGTATCCAAAGTTCTGCATATGGGGAATCGCACTCGCGACCTCGCGAAGGACGGCAGGTTCGCCATATCGACGGCAGACATGGGTGAACGGGTACTCGAGGCCGTCAAGGAAATCGCGCTTAGCGACGTATCAAACAACGCAGCGCCAAATTAGGTTGGATTATCCAGGCCGCCCCCTCCAACCCTTAGGTAATAGTTATTCACAGCGCCAGGAGCAAATTTTTGCACTAGAATGCATGCGCAACCCTTTCCCTCTTCGTGGCCGGGAGAGCCTTTCTATGCTTTCTAAGTGCGCTAATCCCGCGTGCTCAGCTTCATTCCGCTACTTGCATAACGGCAAGTTGTTCCGCGTGGAAAGGCCAGCAGAGAGGGCCGCGAGGAGCAACCTGGATTTTGATGACCAACGTACCGTTAAGAAACCCGCCAGTCGAATTGAATTTTTCTGGCTGTGTGATGAGTGCTCGGCTGTGATGACCCTGGCGTTCGATGATGGCGCGGTTAAGACAGTGCCGCGGGCGAAGGCGCATACAGCGGCTTCATAAAGTAGGTGCCAGTCTCGTCGGAGCCGCGTCGTATTTCCCAGTCAATGCGTTCCACCGAATTCTCAACATCTCTTCGAACATACGACTACCGTCGCGTAGCGGGCTGATACGCGTGCCTTCGTCGTGGGCCCATTCCACTGGTATTTCGGCTACTTTGAATCCGAACCGGTTAGCCAGGAAAAGAATTTCGGGATCGAACCCCCAGCGCTCAATTCTTTGTCGGGGAAAGATTGCCTCAGCGGCAAGCCTCGTGAATGCTTTGAAGCCGCACTGCGTATCCTTGTATTTCAACCCTAGCGTGATCCTTAGCAGCATGTTGAAAATCCGCCCGAATAATTGTCGGTACAAGGGCTGGCGTCCGGTCTGCAACTCGCTGCGCAGCCAGCGCGAACCAATGGCGACGTCCGCGCCGCTTGAGATAGCCTTCAAGAGCTTCGGGACCTCTTCAATAGGCGACGACAAATCGGCATCGCTGAACAACAAAATCTCTCCACGGGCATTGAGCATGCCATTCCTTACGCTGTAGCCTTTACCGCGATTGCCGGGATTCTCTATTAACCGCAACGTCGAATTTTGTTTGCAATAGCGATGAACCACTTCAACCGTGTTGTCGCGCGATCCATCGTTCACGACGATTACTTCAGCATTCCAACGACGCTGTGCGACGTAAGCGAGAATTTTCTCAAGAGTGGCGCCAATGCGCGCGGCCTCGTTGTAGGCAGGAATCACGATGCTGTAAATCGGAGCCAAGAAGACTGTTCTCAATTCTCGATTGCTAGGTCTCCCAGTTAGGGGACCAGGTTTTTAAATCGAAGTACCGAGCAGCATCAGTCTTAATGTTTAAGAGTTAGAAAGTCAAAAGCATCAGCCAGGATTGAAACAGGTGGGAAAGTCATTGAGGCGCGAACTATATGAAGGAATTGAATTAACTAAGTGCCAGAGAGGAGAATCGAGAAAACTGATTTCAAGCCACCTGCCGATGCTTGTGCAACATGGCAAAGAACTCGTCGACGAGTTCCTCATCCCAAAGACCGAAACCGGCCTCGGCTCGCATGGTCATGGCGGTTTCGTCGTGGCTAAGGGCGGGCTTGTAGGGACGCGATGTCCGCAACGCGTCGTAAACGTCGACCACCTGTAGAATTCGCGGCAAAAGGGGAATTTCTCCCTTTACCAGACCATCGGGGTAGCCACTGCCGTCAGAGTGCTCGTGGTGATAGCGAATAATAGGAAGGACCAAACGCAATGATTTCAATGGCTTGCAAATATTTTCCCCGGTAATGGGATGCTTCTTAATAAGCTGCCACTCCTCGGGACTGAGATTGCTGCCCTTCTTCAGTATCTCGTCCGGCACCGCGATCTTCCCCAGGTCGTGCAAGTACCCGCCGCGGCGTAGCGCCACGATCGATTCATCGCTCAGCCCAATATGGCGTCCCAAATCGGAAGCATGACGAGCCAGACGCTCACAATGACCTTCTGTGTACGGATCGCGGGCTTCGACACTCAAGCCAAGAGTGCAGAGGACAGACTCGGCTGTCTCCAGTTCGTCGGTGAACTCCTTTATTTTCAGTAGCGATTTCACGCGGGCAAAGAGTTCTTCCGGGAAGATGGGTTTGTTCAGGAAGTCATCAGCTCCCGCCTCGATTCCTCGCAGCTTATCCTGTCGGTCAGTGAGGCCGGTGATCATCACTATTGGAATCAACCTGGTGGCAGGGTCTTCTTTCAATTCGCGGCAAAGTTCATAACCTGACTTCCCGGGCATGACTACGTCCAATAAGATCAGATCGGGGGGATCGCGGCGGATTTCATTTTCTGCATCGGCTGCATGTTGAACGGGCACAGCATGATAGCCACGGCTGATTAGCAATTCAGCGAGCAGCGCAGCGCCATCCTGATTATCGTCTACGACCAGAATTTTGGCTGCGCGACGCCGGAACAGGAGTTCGCCCATACTTTTTTGAGAGTGGGACTTCGAAGAAACAGTTGTCCACGAATGCGGGGGAGAGTTCATTGGCACAGCCCGATTACTCCGACATTGTAGCGGATTTTCTTTTTGCGCAACAGACACCGCCTGCGAAACACGCTTGTCACAGACCATTCCTCATGCATGCACACGGCCACCCGGTCGTATGGCAATTATGAAAGTGAGTCGGCAGCCCCAATCTTTCGCACGAAAGTAGCGAGCTCTGCTGTTTTCCCACTTGAGGACCACCACGCGCACATTTGTGTCACCTGCCCTTGCGCAAAGCGGGAAGGCATCCCTAGGCTTATGCGATGCGTCGTATTTGCTATTGCCCTGCCATATTGTTGAGTTTACTGATCCCAGTCTTTGCCGCACCCAAACCGCACGTGATCAGCTTTGGGAAATGGATGGTTGTAAAATCTTATGCTGGACCCGACGAAAGTACGCCCCTAGCTAGGTCTTAAGGTGCGAGCTCTGTACCTGGATGGACGACTCAAGGCTTTCACCGTTGGTTCTTCTCACGACATCACGGACCGCCAATTCGCTGTGCGTAGTGCTTTTCGTCTCCATGACGATCTTCCGCAAGAGAGAGGTTCGGCAATACGCTGGTATTGGGAGTCCGGGGGATGGATGCTCGTGGACCGGGCCACTGGCCACCTGTCACAAATTAGTCTACCGAATTTTGATCCAACCTACTCGGCCACGAGTTGGTATCGGGACTACATCAGCTATTGTGGACTGTCGGAGGATGGCACGACAGTTTATGCCATTGTGGCTCAGGTTGGCCGGCGCAAACCAATTCTGAAAAAATCTGTCGGAGAGGTCAAGGATGACGGTAAAGCTGCTTACGAATGCTCTACACCAACCTGGCAGCGTCAGCCCGTACGGGTGAGCTTCCAGTCGCAAGAAGGCCAGAAGTTGACTTTCACAGTACGTGGCCATGCGGTAGACGTGGTTGACGACACGGCAGAGGAGGAAGGAACGGAGTAATAGCTGCGAAGCGCAACCTTGCTTCTATCATTTAGCAATCAGCACCAAGGTTTTAGCACCAACGCCCAGAACCGCCTCGGTATCAGCTAGCCGATTTCTTTTGACGACTCTGGATCCCGTATTCCTTTACTTTGCCATCCACCGACACGGCGACAAATTTGTTGCTCTGGACATCTTTGAACTGGACTACTTGATGTCCAGAGCTTGCCAGTTTGCCCCACTGGCTTGTTTTGTGGGGGTTCTGTTCAATCGCTTCGTATTTCCGGCTATTCATATCAAAGGCAACCGTTCTTAGACGCTGGCTGCTGGTTCGGCGCACCCTGATGCTCTGGCCCTGCAGCTCGACTGACGTGCGGCTCATCATCTGTATCACGATAGAGCGTAACAGTTCGATGTCCAGCATCTCTCATCCAGCACTTATTGCTTAGGGAACTTCGGATCTGCCTTCACCTCGTTGATCTGCTTAGTGTGCCGTTCACTATGTGCCCCAATGAAAAGAACCCACTCGTAGGCATCGAGCTTCTTTCCTAAGGGACTGTCTACCGCGTGAGCACGTAGATCGTCGTGTTTGCGCAAGAAGTCCTCTGTCTGCTCGCGCGATTCCGCGAAATGTTTCAGAGATCCTTCAGGAGATCCGAAGCGATTGGTGGGCTTGAGTGGCTCGGGCGCCTGCGCCTTGTGGCTGCGATCGGGAATCGCCACCAGCACGAAGTCGTCAATCGCCTTTACGTCCTCGCCTTCCGGACGAGGCGGAGCATTCATCACTTTTTCGGTGATCATTCCTCGAAGAAAATCTTCGGCTGCGGCAATGTGCTCCGTCACCTCCGCCACCGACCAACGGTCCGGTGCTGGCTTGAAGTTCCATTGTGCTTCGGAAAGGCCCGCCGTTGCGTCCTGTACGGCCTGCTTGGTGCTTTCCAGGTATTTAATGGCGCGGTCCTTATCTGCTTGCGTTTGGGAATAAGCCGAAGCCGCAACAAGCAGCATGAAAACCATCAATGTGAGAATACGTTTCATGATCCTGCTTCCTCCAGTTTTGCGCATGCGCGCGTGAATTGAAACACCATACCTCTGTGATTTTTCGTACGTCCGTCGACTGCGCTGTGGCAGCCTGTTTTGTGTCAAATCGTAGATTGGCTAGTGAAACTGGTCAGCGCATTGTAGCAAAGTGGACGATGGTGCCATTTGGACCGACGGCCAGAGCATCTCCTGTGGGGAAGAAGCTCACCGCATTCAAATTGAGTTCCATGTATTTTGCCCAGCGTTCCTTGCGAAAATCTCCGGTGTACGCCACACGAATTGAGCCAACGGCGAGCACGCCGTTATCATGTCTTGACGTGAAGGCGACGGCCGAGAAATAGGATTGAGGCGAAATCCTGGACACCTTCCAGTTAGCGCCGCCGTCGTCCGTAAAGGCAACGTTAGCATTGCCATCCCTGGGATTTTTGTAGTCCCCTCCTACGATCACGCCGTAGTTGGCGTCGCGGAAAGCGACGGAGAAGATGCCCGACGAATCGTTGCCCCGCGTCCTTCCAGAGGCTATCGGGGTCTCGGTGACCTGCCATGTTTCCCCGCGATCGATCGAATGGAATACCCGTGCTGCTTTACCGCCTGTAACAAACCATGCTTGGTTTTTTCCCTCAACCGTGATGCAGCTTCCGCTTGCGGCAAATGCTCCTTCGCCCTCCACCGCCGGCGGAATTTTATCGCGCGGAAGAGGTTTCCAGTTTTTTCCGCCGTCTTCAGTCACGATAAGTTCAAATTTTCCATTGACCGGATCACCGAGTGCGATGCCTTGATCGCTATTCCAGAAGGCCATGCAATCGAAGAAGCCTTTGGAGTCCGGATTGGTGAACTGCAACGTCCAGTTCTTGCCTCCATCCGCGGTGTTGTAGATTCGGGACTCGTCTCCTGGCCCCGCGCTGAGCAGATAAGCAACGTCGGCGCTGAAGGCTTCTACGTCGCGGAAGTCGAGGGTCTCCGCACCCGGAACCTGCGCTGCCCTCCATGTTTTCCCGCCGTCGAGAGTCCGCAGATAAGTTCCGTGGGTGCCGCTTGCCCACGCAACTCCGTTAGAGAGCGCACTCACTCCTCGCAAGTTCTCAGTCGTGGGGCTTTTTTGTCGAGTCGCAAATTCCTGACCGAAACAACAAGACACGAGGATGGTTGCCACCAGCACTGTGAAATGCGCATGTGTCGCTTTCATTTTTGCGAGTGCAAGGCTTCTGCCCTCTTCTTCAATTCTTCCGGCGGCACATCTTCTTTGTGAGTTGCGATGCCCCAGTTGTGCCCGAACGGGTCCTCTATAAATCCGGACCGGTCGCCATAGAACTGGTCTTGTACCGGTTTCAATACCTTGGCCCCGGCTGCAACTGCATCACGGACGACGGCGTCCACATCGTCTACGTAAAGAAGGATGCTAACCGAGGAACCGCCGCGCGACTTCGGTCCCAGGTACCCCATCTCCGGGAACTCGTCGGCCAGCATAATCGGCGAATCTCCAATTTTGACTTCGGCGTGACCGACCCGGCCATCGGGTTGCGCCATGCGGAGCAATTCGGTCGCCCCGAAGGCCTTTTTGTAAAACTCGATAGCATCAGACGCGCCCTTGATGATTAAGTAGGGCGTCGCCGTATGGTACCCCTTCGGAATGGGGTTAACTGCCATTGTGGTTTGCTCCTTCGCGTTTACGAGTGCCATGTCATTCCTCCTTGAAATTGATTTCACGGCTGCTTGAACTGTCGCGACTCCCAATAATTGTCGCTCGAATTCGTCGGCGAGCGCGGCGGCTACACGTTACATGCCAACGTCGCTGATGTGCGTTGCAATGTACCATTCGTTGCCAAACGGGTCCCTGACCCCGCCATTCCGGTCTCCATAAGGCTGGTCGGCGGGCTCGGAAAGCGATGTGCCACCTGCCGCGAGAGCAGCTTTGTAAACGGCGTCTGCATTTTCCACGTACATGTAGATAGTCGTGGGCATCGGCTGATACTCGCCGTGAGCCTCGCCCATTTCGATCAGCGAGCTTCCGATTCTGACCTTCGCATGCACGATGGTACCGTCCGGCGATCTGTAAACTCCAGATTCCTCTGCCCCGAATGCGCGCTTCAGAAAATCGACCATCCGGTCGGCACCGCGTGGATGCAGGTATGGCGTCACGCTTCGAAGCCCCTCGGGGATATATTTTTTCCCCTTATGCGTGGCGATCCACCAGTAGTTGCCCGCCAGGTCTTTCACACCCGCTTCGCGATCGCCATAAGACTGGTCAACTGGCTGCGCAACCGAGGTCGCGCCCGCTTGCAGCGCGCGCTGGTAAACCGCGTCCGTGTCATTGACGTAGAGGTGAAGGGAGGTAGGCATAACTTTGCCACGCCACCCGCCACCACCACCAATCATTACCATGGAATCACCGATCCGAACCTCGCAGTGAATACCAGCCCCGGAGCCAGTTCCGCGGTAAAGCTCATCGGCACCGAATGCGTCTTTCACAAAGTCGATCAGCCCAGCCGCTTCATCGACAATCAGATAAGGAGTAATGGTATGAAAGCCTTCACGAATCGGATTGACTGCCGTCGTTGTGCCTTGGCTTCTCGTTGAATTGCTCAGCATTGAATTTCTCATGGACGATATTTCCCTTTCCAAATCAGCCTTGAGGCGAGCTTTAAAGTCCGGACGCGGAAGATCGCGCAGCTCGGCGGCCACACTTATCAACGGAGCAATGCGAACGTCGACGCCCGGCAGCGGCGTGCTGGGATGGATGATGATCGCCTGCACCGCTTCATCGAGTTGTTCGATCAGGCTGCGCCTAGCCATTCTTGCCACCAAACTTTTCTCCGAAATGTGCCCGTAAGCTCTGCAATCCCCGGAATTGAAGCTGCTTCACGGCCCCTTCAGTACGCCCCAGTTCATGTGATATTTCGCGAACTGTCTTGCCTTCCGCGAATCGCATTACAACCACCCGGCCCTGATCTTCGGGAAGCTGGTTCACCAGCCGGAAGAGTTGGGCCCGCTGCTCGACATCTTCGGGAGTCACATCCACAACTGGCTCGTGTGAATCATCGGAAACCTCTTTCGCTGCCTGCTTCCACTGATCAGTCACCACATTCGCCGCGATTCGTAGGAGCCACACAGCAAAGGGTATACCCCTCCAATCGAAGCGTGGGAGGGCGGCAAGGGTCTTGTGAAAGACGTCGGAGGTCAAGTCCTCTGCCAAGTCGCGGTTGCGAACGCGGCGTGCGACAAAGGCATACACGCGTTCAAAATGCTTGTCATAAAGCTCGGCAAACCTGGATGGATCGTTCTGCGCTGCCTGGACCAAGAGGCGTTCGCTCTCCGGCGAGCCGAGCGCCTCCTGCCGCGCCGCTTTCGATGCAGGTTTTCCGACGGCCATTTGCTGTCTCATCTACATAAACTGGCGACGCGCCAAAAGGTTACGCCCAGACCGCTTTCTCAGCAGTTACGCACAGGGCAACGCCCCGGGCAACGCCCCCGCACGCTCCGGAATCGAACTACCACCAAAATCCTGGAGGTTGAAGTACGATGAAAGCTCCATTCTTGATCGGTCGTCTCCTGTTTGGCGGTTATTTCTTGTATAGCGGAATCAATCACTTCACGCAGCGCAGAATGCTTGCGCAGTATGTGAGCTCAAAGCGTGTTCCTAAATCCGACTTAGCGGTGATTGCCTCAGGAGCCGTGCTGGTAGCGGGAGGCGCCAGTGTTCTTCTTGGGGTCAAGCCCAAGCTGGGTACGGCGGCGATAGTCGGTTTTCTGGCCGGCGTTTCACCGCTGATGCACGATTTCTGGCGTGTCGAAGATCCCAACCAGCGCATGAATGACATGATCAATTTCACCAAAAACCTGGCGCTCTTGGGTGGTGCCGTGGCACTGATGGGCGTGGAGGAGCCGTGGCCGGCAAGTGTGCCCGTTGCCCAGCCCAGCAGGTTAAGACGCCTTCGCCAGTTCGCACGTCGACCATTGGCCGCTTAGCCGTTCCGCTATCGAAAACTCGGCGGCGGCATCCGAAGTGGTCACAAAGCGATACTTATGTTTCACAAAGGTGCCTGCTGCCAGCAGCACCAGGGCAGCGGCCAGGAAGACGTATCGTTCCAGGCGCGTTCGTTCCTCTGGCGCATGAGTCAAGAACTGTCCCAGGATCGCGCCTAGCGCTAATCCCATTACTAGGCCGCCGATGTGCGCCGAATTGTCGATTCCTCGCGCGACCGCTCCAAAGAATAGGTTATAACCTGCGAACGTCAGCAGGCTGCGCAGGGTGCGCTGTAACCCTTGCTTGGGGAAGGGAAGCTTGCCCAGGTATAACGCCGCAATCAGGGCTCCGGCTAAGCCGAAAATCGCTCCCGAAGCGCCCGCGCCGAACACCATAGGATGCATCCACAAACTTGCTATGCTCCCGGCCAAGCCACAAAGGGTGTAGATCAAGAACAGGGTCAAACCGCCGAAAATCCGCTCCGCCAGCCTGCCCAAATCCCAAAGGCACCACATGTTCAGCAATATGTGAACGATGCCGATATGTACGTAATTCGAAGTCAGCGCCCGCCATGGCTGGCCATCGAGCGTGAGAGGCCCCCAATTCGCCCCCCAGTTCACTAATTGCGCGGTACCAGGGTTAGTCAGCGAGACTCCCCTTAATGTCATCAATACAAATACCGCGATGTTGATGCCAACCAGCGCGCTGGTGACCGGTGGGCGATACGGAACCACCGCACGCGGATGGTCCATAGGTGGCGCAGGTGCTGCGTTAGCTGCAAGCATTTACTTTTCCCTCGGCCAGGACCACCCATTCTCAATCTTCTTCCAGCCAATGTGCTGGTAATAATCTGTCGCGATCGTGGAAGCGCGCAGGATCCAGTCGACTTCCGGGCGCCCTTCGCGCACTAATTCCAGCAGCGTGGCTCCAATACGCCGCCTCTGGTAATCGGGATAAACAGCCAGATCGCAAACGTATCCATCACGCGCTTCGTCAGTCCAGCCACGCAGAATGCCGGCCAATCGTGATCCCTCCCATGCGGTCAGAATGAGGTTGGATCCATCGTACATTCGACGGATGCGGTCAAGGTCATCGACTGGCCGATTCAGCAGCGCGGCGCGGTAAAGCTCAGCGATGGTCCTGACATCAGGACGAACGTCAGATCGGTAGGTGATCATATGCCAGTCTTTGCGGCTAAGTTCTCGCTCTTAATCCGCTACGGTTTCTGCGGCAGCAAATTGTTCATTCGCGGTTCTCGTCTTTACCTTCGCGCTGGTTACCAAAATCACAGAGGCAATGACAATGACGCTGCCTGCCAGGATATGCAGGTCTACGCGCTCGTGTAATATCAGCCATCCCAGGAAAACAGCGACTACCGGATTAACGTAAGCATACGTGGAGACCTTCGACGTCGGCACATGCTGTAAGAGGAAAATGTAGGCAGTGTACCCGATCCATGATCCGCATACCACGAGATACAGGGTGGCTGAAATTCCGCGCACACCCCAAATCACTCGGGAAAAATCTCCGGCAATTACCGCGAACAGCAGGTTCCCTACGCCTGCAAATGTCGTCTCCCATCCTGCTGCACTGAACGGGTCGGCAACCGACTGCCAGCGCTTGGAGAGTACCGATCCTAACGCCCAAGTAAACGAGGACAACAGAAGACTCAGCGACGACCAGAGATGTGTAGATGCCAAAGTTCCGGCCATCGTCAAGTCGGGCCAGAGAAGTATGACAATGCCGGCAATGCCCAATCCCAGTCCGGCTAGCCCCCGCCGCGAAATGCGATGATGCCCGATCAACAACGAATCCAGGACGAGGAACCACAAGGGTGTGACGGCCAGAATCAGCGCCGAGAGTCCTGAAGGTACGTACCTTTCGGCGTATGAAAGCGTAAGGTTGCCGCCCACCAGCAACAGCACACCAATCACCGCCATTTGACCGAGTTGCCGCGGAGGATAGACGATCGTGCGTCCGCTAAGCCCGCAAAACGCCAGCATGAAGACACCAGCAATAAGGAAGCGCGTGGCGCACATCAGCGCGGGTGGAATTTGCTGCACCGCGATGCGGATACCGAGATAGGTTGAGCCCCAGAACAAATAGACCAGCCCGAAGGCGAGAATCACCATCCACCGTTGCTGCCGCTGGGCTTCTGTCATAGGAATAGTCGAGGGTTCAAAGATATCAGACGTGGTTTTGAGTGAAGATGATGCAATTTTGTGGCGCAATAGCGATGTTTTTGAGGGGTTACGGAATGCGTTATCAGGCGCTATAATGACGACGTACGATGCGCAGTCAAAGACCCAATTCGCATCTCCCCGCGTGCTGGTTGCATTCGCTAGTCGGCCCGCGCCGCTACATGGCGGTGTTGCCTTCGCACGCGCGTCCTAACCTTTTCGGCAGCGACTAGTTTCCCCATCCTCCACGTTTGATTTCGCTTCTGCGCACGTTCGTCAGCACATAACTGGCGATCTTCCGGAGAAGCGATCATCGACCAGCGAATAAGCAGCATTTTTGGAGGATTCCATGTCAACCAAGACGATTACCATCGGCCCCAAGATCAAGACCGCTTTGCCTGGCCCCAATGCCAAGCGCGTCCTCGAGGGCGACACCAAATACATCTCGCCGTCCTATACCCGTTCGTATCCGTTGGTGGCCAAGCAGGGTCGTGGCCTCGTCATCACGGATGTGGATGGCAACGAGTTCCTCGATTTCTCCGCCGGCATTGCTGTGACCTCAACTGGCCACTGCCACCCCCGGGTTGTGGAGGCGATTCAGAAGCAGGCAGCCGAATTGATTCATATGTCCGGTACCGACTTCTATTACGAGAACATGATCACGCTGGCCGATCGGCTGTCGAAGATTGCCCCGATGCCTGGTCCCCACAGGATTTATTACGGTAACTCAGGCGCCGAAGCGATCGAAGCTGCTCTGAAGCTGGCGCGTTACCATACGAAGCGGCAGAACATCATCGCGTTCTTCGGGGCGTTTCATGGACGCACTATGGGGGCACTCTCGCTGACCGCTTCCAAGCCGCAGCAACGCCGTAGATTTGCACCGCTCATGCCCGGCGTGACCCATGTGCGTTATCCCGATGTCTACCGCGGATGCGAGGGCGGCCCGCAGGACGCCGAAGCCTTTGCGCTGGGTTGTGCTCGGTTTATTGAAGACAAGTTATTCAAGACCATTCTTCCTCCCGAGGAAGTGGCCGCGATCTTCGTCGAACCGGTGCAAGGAGAGGGAGGGTACGTAATCGCGCCAACAGTCTTTATGCAGGAATTACGGCGTATTTGCGATCGCCACGGCATTCTGCTGGTGGCGGATGAAGTTCAAAGCGGCGCAGGCCGCACCGGTAAGTGGTGGGCCATCGAACACACGGGCGTGCAGCCGGATATCGTTTGCATGGCGAAAGGAATTGCCTCGGGCATGCCGCTGGGCATCACGATGAGCCGGGCCAAGATTATGGACTGGGTGCCGGGCTCGCACGCTTCGACCTTCGGCGGCAATCCCGTCTGCATTGCGGCTGCACTTGCCACACTCGATGTCATCGAAGGCGAAGGCCTTATGCGAAATGCGACGGAGGTTGGCAGTTACATGTTGAAGCGCATGGCCGACTGGCCGCAGAAACACAAATTGGTTGGTGACGTCCGGGGCCGCGGATTGATGATCGGAGTCGAGATCGTCAAGGACAAGAAGACGAAAGAGTATGCCCCTGCCGAAAGAGATCGCATCGTCGAACTGGCCTTCGAACGCGGCATTCTTTTTCTTGGCTGCGGACCGAGCACAATACGTATCGCGCCGCCGCTCATCGTCAACCCGGAACAGGCCGACGCCGCTATTGACGCGCTCGATGAGTCCATCTCCGCTGTCGGCAAGAGTGCATAAGACGTCGAGCCCCCGCCATGTGGACTGGAACGGTGAAATCGATTCACATCGCTGCTGCTGCCCGGGAGCGGATGCAGTCTCTCGACCAGGCACGAGCTATACCGGGAGTTGGACTGGAAGGCGACCGCTACGCTCTGCGGCAGGGGACCTTTTTCAAACCACTCCCGGATTTCGAACTCACCCTGATTGAGGGCGAGGCGGTCGAAGCGCTCCGGCGCGACTATGACGTGGACCTCGATTCCGGGGAAATCCGCCGCAACCTGGTCACGCGCGGTGTGCCCCTCAATCATCTCGTGGGGCGGGAGTTTCGTATCGGCGAGGTGAGGATCCGTGGCATACGGCTGTGTGAGCCCTGTGCTCATCTGCAAAAGCTGACCGGACGTCCAGCCATCATCAAAGGGTTACGCCATCGCGGCGGTTTGCGGGCACAGATCTTGAGCCCCGGCATAATTCGCGTGGGCGACACTGTGACCGAGTAAGAAAACTTCCTCCTTGACTCAGTCTCAGATTCGCCGTATGTTGCCAATGTCTGAGCCTCAGTTCGGACAAAATCACCTTCAGGAGGCGCCTATGTCTGCCGTTCACAATCGGAAGAATAGGTCTGCCTCCAGACTGCTCCTCTAGCCGCGCGCTGAGTTTTAGCCGTCCTATCGCCAGTCTTTAGCGGGCCGCTTGACCAGGGCTGATCTTCTTCCTTCTTGGCATGTTATTCGGTCGGTAGCCGTGTGTCTTGCGACTACTGGACCATTCTTGTGCGAACCAGTGCACGCCAATTCAAACCATATGGTTAGAACAAGGCGACGAAAGAAGGATTTCACGTGCATATTGAGGATTCAAATTGCAACAAGACTCACCGCGAACGTCTTCGGCGCCTTGCTCTCAGCGATCTCGGATGGAATTCATTCTTCGAAAGCGAATTCTGGGGTCTTAGACGTCCATCGCTCGTTCCCGCCCGCGTGATAGAGGAGCTCAAAGGCTCTCATCGACTGCGAACTGAGCAGGGAGACTATCTGGCGGAAGTTGCCGGTAGAGTCCGCTATCAAGCGGAGGATCGCGACGATTTACCAGCCGTAGGCGACTGGGTCGGTATCACACCGCGTCCCGAGGAAGGCCGCGCCCGAATTGAGTGCATTCTGCCGCGAAGAACGAAACTCTCACGTAAAGTGGCTGGCCGCGAGCAGAGCGAGCAGATCATAGCCACAAATCTCGACACGGTATTTGTCGTCGGCTCGCTCAATCGAGAGTTCAACGTTCGTCGCATCGAGCGCTATTTGACGCTGGTGTATGAAAGCGGGGCGCGTCCGGTCGTGCTGCTTAATAAAGCGGACCTCTGCTTAGACACGTCCAGCGTTGTTGGGACGGTAGAAAGCATCGCGTTGGGCACGCCCGTGCACCTCCTGAGCGCGTTGCAAGTAACAGGACTCGAAGCCGTGCGCGCATATTTGGCACGGGGGCAAGCCTCGGCATTCGTGGGTTCGTCTGGCGTTGGGAAGTCCACGATCATTAATGCCCTGGCGGGCACGGATTTTCTCCGCGCGCAAGCGGTGCGCGAGCATGATGACCGCGGCCGTCATACTACAAGCTCCCGCCAAATGCTTTTTCTGCCCGAAGGCGGCATTGTGGTTGACACCCCGGGAATGCGTGAGCTCCAACTCTGGAACAGCGCAGAAGGAGTAGCACGCGCCTTCGAGGACATAACAATCCTGGCGCAGGGCTGCAAATTCCGAGACTGCGGCCACCGCGGTGAACCGGGATGCGCGGTTGAGGCGGCTATTCTAGAAGGCACACTGGAACGTGAACGGCTGGAAAATCATCGTAAGCTTGAGGCAGAGCTACGGTTCCAAGAACGCAAAGCCGACCCCCGAGCCGCCCAGCGGCAGAAAGCAGAATGGAAGAAGATTCACAAAGCTATGCGTCACATCAAGCCCGACCGGTTTTGATTCGAAAGGCGAGAATATTAACGCGGACAATTGTAGTCACGCCAAGGATTGCCGTCAGAAGTTCTTGCAGCATCCTGACTGGAAAGCGTAGATTCAAGCCGCGAAGATTTCAAAAGGAAGGAGAAGAGCTTCATGAACGAAATTCGCAGATGTATCGCATCGGCGATGTGGGTCGGGTTGGTAATTTGTGCGGCGCTGGCGCAGCAGAGATGGTGCTGGCCGGAATGGTAGACACATCTGGATACTCATCCGATCTGCAGCAAAAGTATCAGGGAATGTTTATCACCGAGGTCAAACTTGATATTGAAGGTTCAAGCCTCTCGCCTGGTGCGTACGGGTTTGGCTTCACCAAGGATGGCAAGTTCATAGTGATGGATGTCGGCGCCAATGATGTTCTCAGCGTGGCTTCAAAAACGGATGACAAGTTGCGCCGGCCGGTGCCGCTGAAGATTGTCGAAGAGGGAGGCATATACCGCCTCTATGCCGGCAAAAAGTGGGTAGGTCTGAAAACGCAATAACTGATAGCCTTCAGTGCGGCAACGGTTGCAACGAGCCCAGTACCAGAGTGATGCCCGCACGCTTGCGCAATTCCGAGAGCAGCGCCTGTGCCGCGTTCTGATAAGTCTTGCTGGGGTCCGATGAATCCGCCCAAACCGCGTCGTATATGACTTGCGCTGCTTCCTTCAGATCCATGTGCAGAGCCGCTTCGGTGACATCCACCCGCTCCTGAACGTGATCGTAGCAGCACTTGCAAACGGCCGCCGGTTCATAGGCGCCCTGATGATTTTCCTCGAGGCTGCAGCGAAAACTGGCTGCCGCATTGATCTGCGTGTGAGCCGCGTACAGTTGCGATTTGAATTCACGCAGAAAACGTTCCCGCTCTTCTTCCAACGCGACTCCGTCCGGCATTTCTTCGCCCAGCGGAGGGGCAGTGGCAACCGGCGCTCCCAGGGGTGAAACCCGCTGGGGGCTTTTGCAAACCGGACATGCCTTGAGATCGGCGGCGTAATAGGTCCGGCACTTGGCGCACGGCAACCCATATCCTATGGCGCGCGGCGTAATCTCCGAGTCCGGTGCAAGTACGGGCTCCGCTCGCTGGACATCGCTACTCCGTTGCAGTACGGTTTTGGCCGCTTGCTGGCCGATCACAGATTGCATTGTTCGCGTGGAATCCATGGTTTGCTCCTGGTGCTTTGCGGTCGCTTTCTCGTGCACTTCTTGGATCGGGAACGCCAGTAAAACTAAGTCTCATTCTAGGGACGATTACTGGAATCGCCGATGCACTGCAGTGCATGTCTCGATACTGCCCATTAGTACAACGCAGAGTCCGCATCCGGCGGCTCGGCTTCCTCAAACTCTCATCCGAACCCGCGTGCCGCCGCTCACTTATTGCAGCTAACCGACCAATCGTGCGGAACGCAAATAAAGAACTTGTTGGTCATGTCGCTTTACTTCCCTGAGATTCCCCCAGCACAATTTCAAAGTGAGATGAGACTACAAATCAACGTGCGTTTGCCTTCATCAGCTTGATAAGTTCTTCTTTACGCGCGCGAAACAGGCTCTGTCCCGGTTCGAGATGGGACGCAACTTCTAACTCAGCCAGCGCATCTTCATATCGATTCATACTCACCAGGCACGCTGCAAGATCGTAATGGTGATCAGCCGTAGGCTCCAGGCGAAGTGCCTGCCGGAATTCTTTTTCTGCCGCCTCGAACCGCTGCAAGTCGAACAAAGCAGTGCCCAAATAATGGTGAGCCAAAGCGGAATCCGGATTCAGGGAAACAGCCACGCGCAATTCCCGGGCAGCATCTTCGTTTTTTCCAATCAGCAGCAAGGCCTGTCCTAGAACCCGGTGCTCGCTGGATCCTGTCGGATTCTGGAGGATGGCCAAATGCAGTTCCGAGATGGCAGATTCGTAATCACGCTTGGCCATAAAAGCCCGCGCCAGACAGCTGTGACCACTTTCCCAGCCGGGATTCATGCGAAAGAGTTCACGGAATTCCGCAATGGCATTGTCGTAGTCGCCCTTGTCGCAAAACGTGTTGCCCAGGTTGTTACGAACCGAAGCTTCGTTCGGCGCCAGCAGCTTGGCTTCACGGTATTCGTCTATAGCTTCGTCGTTTCTTCCCTCATCGTGTAGAACGATGCCCAGATTGGTGTGTGCCTCCCAAGACTGAGGGTTCAACCGTAGGGCATGGCGATAGGCCGCGACGGCCGCGTGCAGATTGCCTTTGTCCCGCAGAGTGATCCCCATGTCGTAGTAGGTATCGGGATTATCAGGCTCGTACTCCAGCGATTCCGCAAATGCATGTAGCGCTGCATCGTACTGGCCGTCTGCAAACAGACCAAGTCCGAGGTAGCGGTAAGCTTCAGCATTGTGCGGGTCCATGCTCAAGGCAGTGCGCGCCTCGGCGATGGCATTTTCACTATCGTCAGAGCGATAAAACAAATAGGCGAGGCGGCTGTGAGTTTCGGGAAAGCCTGGCATCAAGCGGGCCGATCTCGTGAATTCCTCGAAAGCTCCATCCCACTGTTCTTGCTGTCGTAGTACGTATGCCAGAGCGAAGTGTAGCGCCGCGTTTTCGGAATCTGACTGCAACAATTCACGCAGTTTTTGTTCAGCCTCGTCATAGTGTTTGTTCCGAACGAGTTGGGCTGCTTTCGCTAAAGCAGACGGAAAGTCAGACTTTTGCCCATTACCGACCTTTGCGCTTGCATTCCGCAAGACCTGTATTAGTGCGGTATCGGCTCCGGCGGCGCTAAGGGCTTTGGAGTAGAGCTCATCAGTCTTGAAGTCAATTCCGCGCTCTTTGACCAACCGGCCAAGCCGATTGTTCGACACACCACCTGCCAGCCATGCCATCAATTGAAAGCTCCGGATGGGCTTGGCCTGCATTGATGCGGCTAAAACTTGCGGGACGATCGCCGCACCAAAGAACATTGAAAGCAACAACTTCCGCATCTCTCGGAATCCTCCACACGGCTCGGGGAGCTTGTTTGGCTCTCACGCGAGTGCTTCTCACCAAGAACATAGATCAGCAAGGTAATCCCCGGAAGGTCACCAAAGTAATGGTGGGGTTGTTGGACGCGCGATCTGAGCCACCTAACGGTTTTCCATCTGAAAGTGAGTCGAAGGCTTACCGATTGCTTAAATAAATCAATAATTTGCAGCGCTAGGTTGACTGCAAACTAAGGGTCGGAGTAACGTAAATTATGTATGTGCTGCGCGGTCGGCACTGGTGAGGACTTATGTTTGAAGGTTTATTTCAACCGATGCATCTGCTGGTGATTTTCTTTATAGCCTTGTTGGTCTTTGGTCCGAAGAAGCTGCCTGAGCTCGGCAAAGGGCTGGGCGATGGCATTCGCGCCCTGAAAGAAGGTCTGAAGGATCGCCCAGCGGAACCTCCCAAGAGCGAAAACACCGAAGTAAAGAGTTAGGTTTCTCCCATTTACTCCTATCCGGTCTAAATTCTGCTTTTTCGCCGCAATCTTAGTTGTCGTCGTAGTCCGGATTGCCATCCCGTCATTGCTTTTCATCGCGGGTGCGAAGCCAGTCAATGAACATCTGTTCGATGGGCTTGTCGTAAGCCATGAGGACGTGACGAATGGTGTGTCCGCTGACCAGGTGGCAGACTTCCTCAGCTAGATTCTTGACGTGGTCGCCCGCCCGTTCCAGGGATTGCGTCATGAAGATGACCTGCAGACTGGCCTGATGAACAAGATTTTCCGGGTTCTCAATGTGCCGCATAGAGATCAGATTGCGCAGCCGATCTATCTCGGCATCGGAACGCAATACGTCAATCGCTTTCTTTACATCGCGACCAGAGAATGCCGCACCGACGTCGTTCAGCATCTTCTCCAGCACCGTTGCCATCCGTGTTAGTTCGCGGGTGTCCTGCGGATCGAGTCTGGGACCGGCGGATTGGGCACTGTTGGCGAAGCTGAGCAATAGATCTCCAATGCGCTCCAGCCCGATCATGAACTTCATGCAAGCGAGCAGTTCGCGAGCCTCGGGCTCGGTAACCTGAGTAATCGCGGCGGTGACTCCGGAATCCAGTTCCATGTCGAAGCGGTCGAGCTCTCGTTCGCACTGCCGGATTGAATTAAGCAGTACCGACGAGCCAGTCGCGATTCCTTCCGCCGCCGCGCCAGCGGCTTCCCGGGCAACAGAACAGGCTTGCACCGTGCGCCGGACAAGGTGAGCGGAATAGGGCTCCTGCGCGGCTTTGATGCTCGGGGTACTGGCTGTGCTCATAGAATCATTCCTCCGGCGGGGGAGTGGGGGGGCGGAGCCCACTGATTTCCCAACGCCTGTTTAGCACGAAGCCAGGATATCTTCATTCTTTCTTCAGCTTGGTTAAAAGCGTGTGAATTTCTTGGAGGGAGCGAGCTAACACGACGCGCTAATAAGGGCTGTGGGACTCTAGCTTGCGTGGTACTTAGGTCATCTTGAGGTGCCTTGGGCACGGGACTACAGTTAACTCAACTTGGAGCAGTTATGTTGTTTGCCGTATTGATTGTCTCAGCCGCATTCGGCTTATTGTACGGACTGGTAGGCGCTGAAGAACGCCGCCTTCAGGAAGTAAAAAAACCTCGCCGACGATAGCCACACATTCAGCAAGGCCTGGAGCGCATTCCTCCGGATCATGCCCCTCGATTAAAGAACCGAATCATCCAGAAAGCGATTGCTGCGACGCCCGCAGAAGCCGGAATCGTCACAATCCATGCCCAAACGATGCGGCGTGCTACTCCCCAACGCACTGCCGAGAGCCGATGCACCGCGCCGACACCTATTATTGCTCCTGTGATGGTGTGGGTGGTGCTGACCGGGATGCCGGCCAGCGCGGTGCCAAACAGAGTGATGGCGCCAGCGCTTTCCGCGCAGAAGCCGCCGAAGGGCTTTAGCTTGGTGATCTTCGATCCCATGGTATGGACAATGCGCCAGCCACCAAAGTACGTGCCCAGAGCAATGGCAGTGTGCGCGGCCAGGATAATGGGCCAGTGGTAGCGTCCCCAGTTCGCAGCCATATCGGCCTTGTTCATATAGCCTGCAGTGTAGAGTGCGCCCGCAACAATGCCCATGGTTTTTTGTGCGTCGTTGCCGCCGTGTCCGAGGCTGTAGCCTGCGGCCGAGACGAGTTGCAACTTACGAAACCAGGTATCCACTTGTCGTGGTGATTTATTTTGCAACAACCAATAGCCCGCGACACTGAAAAGCAGGGCCAGTACAAGTCCCATCACCGGCGCCACCACGATGAAAATCAGCGTCTTGGTCCAGCCTTGCGGGAGGATTACTCCGTAGGCGGCAGGTAGCCCATGATTTAGCGCAGCGCGTGCCATTGCCGCACCTGCGTAGCCGCCGATCAGCGCGTGCGAAGACGACGTGGGCAGGCCCCACCACCAGGTGAGTAAATCCCATACTATTGCTCCCATCAGGCCTGCAATCACCACATACTGGGTCACGTCTTCCAGGCGGATCATACCCTTGCCAATAGTCTTGGCGACGGCAGTACCGAGGAAAAAAGCGGCAACAAAGTTGAAGAATGCAGCCCAGATCACGGCCAGCTTGGGCGAGAGTACACGGGTAGAAACAACTGTGGCAATACTGTTGGCGGCATCGTGAAAGCCGTTCAGAAAATCAAAAATCAGAGCGGTCGATACGGTGACGATGAGCAGCAGCAATCCTGTGTTCACCGGCGGGCATACCTCGTCTGTGTGGTTGGCTGCCGTTGGGACAACATCACGCGCTCTTCAGGGCCACGGCTTCGAGAACGTTGGCCGCGTCTTCCGCTTTGTCCGTGGCGTTCTCCAGAACTTCGTACAGTTCCTTAAGCTTGATCAGTTGGATAGGGTCCTTTTCGTGCTCGAACAGCTCAGCGATTGCCTTGCGGCTTACCCGGTCCGCCTCATTTTCGAGACGATTGACCTCGACGCAATGCTCGAGCACGTTCTGGTTATTCTGTAACAGCGACACTCCAATCGCCAATTCTTCGGACTGCTGCACGATTAGGCCTGCCAGTTCCGATGCTGCCGGTGGTGGATCGAAAATCCGATACAAAGTCAGGCGTACAGCCGCCGCGTTCACGAAATCGAGGACGTCGTCCAAGGACGACGCCAAGCGGTGGATATCTTCGCGGTCGAAGGGAGTAATGAATGTTTGGTTCAGCTTGGTGATGATGGCATGAGTGATGTCGTCGGCCCGATGCTCGATCTCCTGCAATTGTTTCACTCGGGATTCAGCATCGCGTGAATGCTGAAGGATATCCTGCAATAGTTTCGCACCCTCGGTGATGTTGCGGGAGAGATCGGCAAACATGTCAAAGAACTTGGCTTCCCGGGGGATCATGCGAACCATAGGTTCTTTAAGCTCTCCTTATTACTTCTCGACAGGGTTAGGACATAGGATGCAGCCGAGAAACGCACTAAATATCTCACGCACCTGATGCATCGTCAAATCACTTGATCGCCGGCGTTCGCGACCATGACGATTCGCGGCGTAATACAGCAGCCCAATCCGCGACGCATCCATTGCCCTAGAGAAGAGCAAAAACATCGGACTACTAACTGGTGTAAACAACAGCATCTTTTTCAGGAAGATTGGGCAACGGGCAAGGTAAACAGGAAAGTCGACCCATGATTGAGTTCGCTTTCTGCACGGATCGTTCCCCCGTGCGCCAGCACAATGTGCTTGGCAATCGCCAGCCCCAGTCCAGTTCCTCCCGATTCGCGCGAGCGGGCTTTGTCCACCCGATAGAAGCGCTCAAAGAGACGCTGCAGGTGCTCGGACCCGATGCCAGGCCCCGAGTCTCGGACGTAGAACTCAACATTGTGCTTGCCGGGCAAAGAGCCCAGGACAATCTCGCCTCCGCCGTACTTCAATGCATTATCGATCAAATTGGAAAACACTTGATGGATGGCTTCGCGATCCGCCTTGACTGGGTTGGGCGCGGAATTTTCCACCACAATTTCGACGTGCTGATTGCGTGCAATGTCGCGGAAGCTCTGGGCAGCCTCCTCCAGCAGTTCACCGGGAGCGACCGGCTGAATGTCGAAAGGCTGCTCGCCAGATTCCACTCGCGCCAGCGTCAGCAGATCTTCCGTGAGCCGGGACATGCGGGCTGCATTCTTACGGATTATCTCCAGAAACTCTCGGGCGTGATTGCTGTCGGGCGAACTGTCAAGCAAGGTTTCCGTGTAGCCCTGGATGGACGTCAATGGCGTGCGCAATTCGTGCGACACATTGGCGATGAAGTCGCGCCGGGTTTTTTCGACACGCTCAGTCTCCGTGAGGTCGCGCAGCACCGCAACCGCGCCACCCCCGGGCATGGGTGCGGCGGTGACGTCGAAGGTGCGGCCGGGAATGATGGAGGCGGCGCGCCTCGCCGTGACTCTCTGTGTATCAGTTGCTCCGCTCAGGGCGGTTAGAAAGTCGGGATCGCGAACCGTCTCAACGATGGGAGCATGCAACCGGGTGCGCTGCAGCGCCAGTCGGTCCATGCCCCGATTCGCCCATTGCACGCGGCCGTCGGCGTCTACAGCGATGACGGCGTCCTGCATGCTGTTAAGAAGAGTTTCGAGCTGGCGCTGGCTGGTTTGTAGTGCGGAGAAACTCTCCTCGAGTTTGCGTGCAGTTTTATCCAGTGCGGCAGCGACTTGGCCGATTCGATCGCTGGATCCCTCGGCGATCCGCGCGGAGAGGTCGCCGGACGCAATTCGCTCGGCAAAACCTACAATGCGACGCAGGCGGCGGGCACTATACTGAGCGGTAATGGCTGCAATGACCAACGCGACAATGAACGCCAGCCCTGAACTGAACCACAGAGTGTGTCGTACTAGCTGTGTAGTGGCCTCGAGTTCGGAAAGCGGATAGGCGAAGCGCACCGCGCCTCCCGAAATAGGTGCGGCCACATAGAGAAAGGGAACACCGAGTGTCCGGCTGCGGCGTTCGTCGGATCCAACCTTGCCGTGGAGTGCGGCTACGAATTCCTTCCGCTGGGCATGGTTCTCCATCGTTGATGCCTGCGCTTCCGAATCGGCGAGCACTTTGCCGGTGGGATCAATAATCGTCGCGCGAGCGCTGGCAGCTTGAGCTTCTTGAGAAGCGATGTCCTGCAACGATTGGGTGTGTTCAACCTCGACGCGATGGGCGAGCAGCAAGGTTTTTTGAATAAGGTTGCGGTTAATTTCCTGGCGCAGTGAGGCTTCCCATGCGCGCCGTACTGAGAAATCGATCGTGATAGTGGTGGCTGCGATGACAAAAACAAACGCAGCCAGCAACTTGATAAAAATCCGGCTCCTCACTTCGGAACCTCAAAACGGTAGCCCGCACCTCGCACGGTTTTGAGGTAGCGCGGATTCTCCGGGTC
This sequence comes from Acidobacteriota bacterium, assembly GCA_003225075.1. GTDB lineage: Bacteria > Acidobacteriota > Terriglobia > Terriglobales > Acidobacteriaceae > Gp1-AA124. The sequence goes on from QIAP01000078.1 coordinate 33,795, forward strand.
GGGCTCAATCTTCTCGCGAATGCGCCGCACGTACACGTCCACCGAACGCGGCGTGACGAAGGCCGTGTCTCGCCAGACCGAGTCGAGGAGCTGATCGCGAGTAAAGACGCGCCCCACGTGACGTGCGAAGTAGTCGAGCAGGCGGAACTCGGTGGCAGTAGTCGTAACCAGATTGCCACTCACCGTCAATGTCATGGCGGCAGGATCGATTTCGATCTCGCCTGCCCGAACCAGTGTTTGCATGAGCGGGCGCTCGAAGCGGCGCAGCACAGCCTTTACTCGAGCCACGAGTTCACGCGGACTGAAAGGCTTGGGAATGTAATCGTCAGCGCCCAATTCCAGTCCAAGGACGCGGTCAGGTTCGCCGCTCTTTGCTGTCAAAAAAATAACGGGGATCATGGCCAGCAATTGGGCCTGGCGAATCTGGCGGCAAAGCTCCAGTCCATCTTTGCCGGGAACCATGATATCCAGAATAAAGAGTGCGGGTCGCTGCCGCTCGGCATCGGATAGCACCGCATTCCCTGTGGGATAAACGCGAACAGAGAAGCCCGCGCTCTCGAGGTGATGGCGGACCAGGCGCGAAATGTCCGGGTCGTCTTCTACGATAACGATGTTGGGCTTCACAGGTCGTATTGTAGCCGGAGGCAGGGCCATCGGCAGGCTGCTGACGGCGCTACCAGGAGGAAAGCCGCCATACTTAACATCTTTCGGCTCCAATCTGTCAGCTCCCACTTGGGCAGCTACTCAATTAGATTAGTGGATCGTTATCAACAGATTCGAGGCTTCATCCAGCCGGAATCGCACTCCTGGCGGTACTACAGTAGTGGCACTATATTCAGTAATCACTGCTGGCCCGGAATATTCTTTGCGCGGTTGAAGCTCGTCGCGAGAGTAAATCGCAGTTTCTATGTTCTTACTGCCGAAAAAGACCGGAGCACGTTCGGCGCGATCGCGCCGTCGTGCCACGATGCCCTTCCCATATCTAGCCGCGAGATTAGCCTGCGGAGACTTCATGCTCGCACGTAAACGCAATGTGACCAGTTCCACTTGCCGTTGGGGATGGCTATAACCGTAACGCCGCTGATGCTCGACATGGAACGCCTCAACCAGACTGCGAGTAAAAGGGACGTTCAACTCGTACCCCTGGCCGCGATAGCGGATATCCACGGTACGCCCGTATCGTAAGGTTCCCCGCCAGCCTTCCGAATGAAAATCTTCGTCTGCAACCTTACGAAGCGTGAAGAATTCTTTTTCTAATCCAGCTAACGGTAGCTCCCCCGCGAGGCGCCAAAGCACCGTCCGCGAATAGTCCTTCACCACATCGCTAACCAGTATTCCAAATGCGGAGAGCGCTCCCGGCAGGGCAGGCACCATCACCCGTGGGATGCTCAGAGCCGCGGCCAGCTCACAGGCGTGCAACCCACCAGCGCCGCCGAAGGCGACCAGCGCAAACTCACGAGGATCGTAGCCGCGCTCAATTGAGACCACGCGAATTGCCTTTTCCATGGTTGCATTCACCACGTGGATTACACCTGCGGCGAACTCTTGCAGCGTGAGTCTAGTCGGTTGTTCTTGAAGCCAGTGGCTTACCAGGTGGCGTGTGCGATCCAGATCGAGTGAGAACTCACCACCGAGGAAGCGTTCCGGTTGCAATCGTCCAAGAAGAAGATTGGCGTCGGTGACTGTCGGCTGGGTCCCCCGGCCATAGCAAATCGGACCAGGATCAGCGCCGGCAGATTCTGGCCCTACACGCAGAGCGCCTGCAGCATCGAATCGAGCGATCGATCCTCCACCCGTCCCAACGGTGTGAATGTCGAGCATGGGTACCCCAACGGGCAGTCCCGCGACTTCGGATTGGCCACTAGTTCGAGTTTCGCGATCAACCAATGAAACGTCAGTAGAAGTCCCGCCCATGTCGAAAGAGATGATGCGCTCGAAACCGCTGCGGCGGCCCAGCGCGGCGGCGCCTACCACCCCACCCGCCGGTCCGGAAAGCACAGTTCGTACGGGCTCGCGGACCGCGGACGATAGAGCGGTGATGCCGCCGCTCGATTGCATCACGAAAAAACTAACCTTCGCAGAGAATGATTCCCTTTGAGAGCCGGGTCTGAACCAAGTTTGGCTACGGCGTTCTACATTTTTCAAATAGTGCTGCATCACGGGTTGCAGGTAGGCATTAACGATCACCGTACTGCTGCGTTCATATTCGCGGAACTCGGGGAGGATCTCGTGCGAGACAGATAGTGGAAGCCCCAACTTCTCCAGCGCTGCCGCAACCGCCCGCTCGTTCTCGGCGTTTGCGAACGAGAAGAGGAGAGAAATCGCCACGGCTTCGGCGCCACTCTGCTGAATTCTATCTCCCAGATTGCGCAGGTTCGCCGATGCGGGCGGCTGCAGGATTTTCCCGTCACTGCCCGTGCGCTCATCCACGCCGAAGCGTAAATCTGCGCGCACTAACGGCTCTACGCGCTCAAAGAAAAAATCGTAAAGCTTTGCACGGTTCTGGCGCCCGATTTCAATCGCATCTTCGAATCCCGAAGTTGTAACCAGCGCTACCCGCGCTCCTTTGCGCTGTAGAAGAGTGTTGGTGCCGACGGTCGTTCCATGCAGCAGCACCAGCGATCCGGTCAATCCGATTTGCTTCAGGGCTTCCACAATGGCTCGTGACGGATCCGCAGGAGTAGAAAAAACCTTCAGCATGCGAATGCGGCCCCGCTCCACCCACACACAATCCGTGAACGTGCCGCCGGTGTCGATCGCGATGTGAAATGTATCGCGCTGCAATTTTGTCCTGAAACCTACCATGATGAAGGCGAATTATAGATGGTAGGACACTCGAGCACGCGGCACGCCATGAACTGTCACCGCCTGAGTGTGCAGAACCCTGATGAGAAATCGTTACTCAGGGATGGTCAAAATCTGTATGCGAAGGGCCAAAATTACGTTTTTGCCCGGAAGGCCAGCGCCAGCAACGTCTTTTGCTCGACTTCGTGTGCTTTCGCGGATCCGGTCGCTGGGCTGGCGCTGGCGGAGCGCTTCACTGAAAATACGGGCCGGCTGCGGGATATCCGCCGCAATCTCGGCATTACATAGAAGAGTGCCCCCATATTTGCTGGCTCCTCCTGTACCCATACGACCTCTTCCGCCGACGAGTAGCGGTCCAGTTCGGTTGTCAACTCGGCTTCAGGAAACGGATAGAGCTGTTCGAGAAAGACAATAGCTGTCGACCGATCTTTTCGCCTCTTGCGCTCTGCGCGCAACTCGTGACCGATCTTCCCTGTACAAATCAGAATGCGATTGGCGTCTGTGATTTCGGCGTCGGGAAGCATGCTCAGAAAACGCTGATGAGTGAAATCTTCGATAGGAGAAGATGCATCGGGATGCCGCAGCATACTCTTGGGAGTGAAAACTACCAGCGGCTTTCGCCAGGCGCGGAGGGCTTGCCGGCGCAGTAAATGGAAGTACTGGGCTGCGTTCGAAGGCTGGCAAATCTGGAAATTGTCCCTTGCTGCGAGCTGTAAAAAGCGTTCGATGCGGGCGCTCGAGTGCTCCGGGCCCTGGCCTTCAAAGCCATGGGGCAGGAGCAATCCGACCCCTGACAGCAGTCCCCACTTGTCCTCGCCGGCACTGATGAACTGGTCAATGATAGCCTGGGCAACATTGGCAAAATCGCCGAACTGCGCTTCCCACAGCACCAGCGCCTCAGGATAGTCGCGGCTATAGCCATATTCGAAACCAAGCACGCCGGCTTCGGAGAGGGTGGAATTATAAATCTCACAGCGTGCTTGATCTGGAGCAATGTGTTCGAGTGGTACGTATTCCTTCTCATCCTCAACGTCCGTGAGCACGGAGTGGCGCTGGTTAAAAGTTCCCCGTTTGGTATCCTGGCCGCTCAAGCGCACGGGAATACCATGCTTCACCAGGCTGCCGAATGCCAGTGCTTCAGCCATGCCGTAGTCTACGGCGCGCTTCCCGGCGCCCATCTCGGCGCGCTGTTCAAGCAACTTCTTGACCTTGGGATGTATGTGGAAGTCCCCTGGATACGTCGTCAGCCTTTCTGTGATTTCGGTCAATTCTTGTGCTGGTACTCCAGTATCAACTTCATATTCGCGTTTGTGGCAACCGCCCTTATAGTTGTTCCAGTAACGCGGCAATTCGCGCAAGGTAGGCTTCTTCTTGATTGAACTGGCATTTTTCTGCGCCGCTTCGTATTCGCTGCGAATTTGGTCGACCTTTGCTTGTACGTCTTCCGCGCCAATATCTTCGGAATAGATTTCCCACAGCGGCGGATGGTCCTTTATTGCCTTGTAAAGAAGCGGCTGAGTAACAGTGGGATCGTCTACCTCGCTGTGGCCATGGCGCCGGTAGCCAATCAAGTCGATTACCACATCACTGCCATAGGTGTACCGGTATTCCAGCGCCATCCTCCCCACCCGCAGCACCGCGTCTACGTCTTCTCCATTCACATGAAATATTGGCACTGCCTGCCGCCGCGCAAGTTGCGCGGCAAATCGAGACGAGTGGAGTTCGTTGTAAGGTGTTGTGAAACCCAGCAGGTTGTTGACAATAACGTGCACCGTCCCGCCAACGGTGTAGCCTTTGAGATCGGCGTAGTTGAGGGTCTCTGCGGTGATTCCTTGTCCGGCGAAAGCGGCGTCTCCGTGCACCAGTAGAGGAAGATATTTTCGCGAGCCGTCTTCACCGTTGCGGTCCTGCTTGGCTCGCGTGCGTCCAATCGTAACCGGATCGACTGCCTCGAGATGGCTGGGATTTGAAACCAGGTGGATATGAATCTTCGCGCCGCTGCGGGTAACGTATTCGCCGGTGGCGCCCATGTGGTATTTAACGTCGCCACCCCCCAGAACACTGCGCGGGTCCACATCTTCGAATCCGGCGAAGACTTCTTCTGGCGCGCGGCGCGCAACGTGTACGATCACGTTCAGGCGGCCGCGATGGCTCATGCCCATCACCAGCTCGACCGCGTCGTGCCGGCCAGCACCTTCAAGAATCTCATCCACTAACGGAAGCAGCGCCGTGACGCCTTCAAGTGAGAAGCGCTTACTGCCGAGATAACGTTGCTGCAGCACCTGTTCGAACAAGTCAGCCCGCACCAGCAGATCGAGGACGCGTTCCTTGTCGGCCGTCTCCTGTTCCGCTACAAACTCGCTCTCCATGTGTTCCTGAATCCAGCGGCGGCGCTCAGTTTCAGCGATGTGCATAAATTCCACGCCTATTGTGCCGCAGTAAATACGACGCGCTTCACGAGCGGGTTCGCCATCAATGTGGAGTTCCGATTGTGGCTGCGGGCGCAGAAGGCCTAAGGGGTCGAGATCGGCCTCAAAATATCCCCACTGGCGAAACATGTCGAAAACACGCTCGCGGTCGTTCGAGGTTACTTCCATAACCAGCCCCCTCGAACTAGTCTCCGCCCTACTCTGTGGGATAGCCATATGTTCGTACTAGAATAATGGATGAGGGGCCTGTGGCGCGCGATTCACCCCGGCATGCGCGGTTAATCAAGCCTTCCTGAAAACGATTCTCTCCGACCTCCAGTCCGGCTACAATACTCTGCCCAATGATCAGAGCCCCTGCGCCAGGCGCTTGTGGGTCGTGGTCTGGGACGGCTGCGCGCCGCCTGGAAAGCAATGGCCAAAGCTCAAAGTAAGAACGTTCAAAGTAAGAACGATCAAGAAAAGGAAGCAGCGGCGCGAGCCAGCCTCCGTTTTGTGCACGAAGGCGATGTCGTAGGACTTGGCACCGGCTCCAGCGCTGAGCACGCGATTCGTTTGCTTGCGCAGCGGGTCCAGGGCGGGCTGAAGATCCTCGCGATCCCGACCTCAGCGCGCTCCAAACAGTTGGCCACAGATTTGCACATCCCGCTGACCACGATCGACGATTATCAGGAGATTGACGTCACCATCGACGGGGCGGATGAGTTTGATCCCAAGCTGCGGCTGATCAAGGGCGGCGGCGGCGCGCTCTTACGGGAGAAAATCGTTGCTTCCGCATCTAAACGGGTTGTGATCGTCGCCGACTCCAGTAAGCAAGTTTCGACTTTGGGCAAATTCCCGTTGCCGGTTGAGGTGATTCCGTTCGCGCAAGCAGTAATTGCCAGGAAAATCGCGTCCCTCGCCGACTCAGTTACACTGCGCAAAGCTGCCGATGGAAGTTCGTTTACCACCGACGAAGGGCATCACATCTTGGATTGTCATTTCCGGCGAATTTCAGATCCTGCCGCACTAGCGCACACGCTTAAGGACATGCCCGGCGTAGTGGAGCACGGCCTGTTCATCGACCTCGCGAGCGTAGTGCTGATGGGAAAGGGGACGGAAGTGTTGGAATTCCGAAGAGAGGCGCTGGAAGAATAGATTTCAGGCCGCGATGAACCTAAGACTGGCTGTCCTCAGCTAATGATGTCCTTCAAGGCTGCCAGCAACCGTTCCACTTCGTCCGCCGTATTGTAGTGCACCAGCCCGATGCGCAAGAATCCGCCGCGCTTCTCCACATCGAGATGTTCGGTTAGGTTAATCGCGTAGTAATTGCCATCCCAGGTGAAGAAGCCGCGCTCTCCCAACATGGTAGCAAGTTCGAGCGGAGTATGTCCCTCAATACGGACCGCGATCGTGGGGCAGCGCTGGTCAAATCGCTTGGGATCAGAAATGCCGTACAGCTTCAGACCCGGTAGGGCCAGCAATCCTCGGATAAGTCGCTCCGCGAGGTCGCGTTCGTGCTGTTGAATGGCGCCATAGGCGGCCAGCAAAGCGGCGCGTCGCTTCTGAACCGCAGGGTCCACGTGATGACCGAGATCCGCGAGGTATTCAACGCAGGCGGTGATCCCCGCGATGCATTCGTGGTTCAGCGTACCCCACTCCCAGCGAAAGGGACTGTCATTCGTGAGGGCACGCACTTTGTAGGGTTGCAAGCGTTTAAGGTGCTCCCGCTTTCCGTAGAGCACGCCCATGTGCGGACCAAAGAATTTGTAAGTGGAGCAAACGAGAAAATCACAATCCAGCGCGCGCACGTCAATGGGGCCGTGGGGCGCGTAGTGGACGGCATCAATGTAACTAAGGGCGCCAGCTTTTCGGGCGAGGCTCACCGCTTCTTTGACATTGTTGATCGTGCCCACCGCATTTGACGCATAACCCACTGCCACCAATCGAGTATGTCCTGAAATCTTACGTGCCAGATCATGCATGTCGAGAGTGCAATCCGCTGGGTTGATGTCGGCAAAGCGTATGGTCACACCCCGCTCTTCAAGCGCTCGCCAAGGTGAAATGTTGGCATCATGATCGAGATGGGTTAACACGATCTCATTTCCCGGAGCGAACTGGCGGCCTAACGCGCGACTTAGTGCGAAAGTCAGCGCGGTCATGTTTTGGCCGAAGATGACTTCATCTGGATCGCAATTGAAAAAATCTGCCATGGCGGCGCGGGCTCCGGAAATCATGGCATCGGTGCGCCGACTGGTTGGATAGGCTCCGGCCGTGTTGGCATTGTCGCGCGCCAGGTAACCGCCTATGGCATCTATCACCCGCTGCGGTACCTGTGTCCCGCCCGGGCCATCGAGGAATGCCACGGGATGCCCGTTTACGGTCTGTGCCAGAGAAGGGAATTGGCCGCGAATCCACATGAGATCGAGCGAACTGGTTGCTTCATTCTGCGTAATCGCCATTAGGTTCCTGGGATTCTACAAACTGACACGCATGAGGCGGCTGAACGATCTTGTTAAACTTAAAGGTCATTGCTCACTGCTCGCTGCCTTTATAACTCACTGCCTTCATGAAATCTGCCAACATTCCATATGCTGTGGTATCCAGTCCCGGATTATCTTCCCTGATGATCAGACCGGGAAACATATCAGTTTCAAAACATACAATTGATGATGTCCCCGCAACCCATGCCAGCGGATCACTTAAAGGCACTTGTTCGGGGCCCACTGTTGCGCTAATTCCCCCGGTTGTACGCTTAGCATGGCAAACGAGTTTATATGGAGTGCCCGCCGCGCGTGCGGTAAAGACAGCTTCGGCCGTGAGCCCGCGAATTCCCTCGCGATCGACATCTCCCGGCCGGAGCCGCACGCCCATCAGCACCGTAACCAGCGCCGCAACTTTAACCGCAGCATCCCATCCATCAATATCGTGACTGGCATCGGTTTCCGCGACGCCGATGTTTTGTGCTTTCTGTAGCGCCTGCTCAAAGCTCAACCCCTCTTCCATTCCACTGAGGATTAAGTTCGTCGTGGAGTTGAGGATGCCGCGGAATCCGCGTAGATGGACGGTTGGCAAATGCTCACGAAACAAAGAAAAGATTGGCGCTCCGTCCATCACCGTGGACTCGAATAAAAAACGTTTGCCCTGGGCTGCAGCGAGGTCGCGCAATTCATCATAAGCGAAAACAATCGGACCCTTGTTTGCGGTAATGGCGTGTGCTCCGCATTCGAGAGCGGAGCGTATATGCTCAATGGCAGGCTGCCCATTCTCGACGTTCAACGAAGTTGCTTCGAAGAGAACATCCGCCTCCGCCGCGCGAAGCCACTCCCGAACACCGTTCAGCTTACTGCCGTTGTCTTCGAACGCCGATCCGTCTGCGGCCGGCAGCGTTGGCAGGCCCTCACCATTTGCGATCCACCCCAACCTTCGTGAGGCCACGCCTGTAATCTTCCAGGCAATCCCATATTGCTCTCGAAGTTCCTGCTCTCGTGAGCGCAGAAGCCGCAATAGCGTGCGATTCACGTTCCCCACACCGAGCAGGCACAGCTTGTAAGTGCGAATGAGTAACTCCTCGAGAATGAGAGAAACAAAGGAAAAGAATATCCTCAGATTGCGAAAACGAACTCCAATCGGCACTCAGCAGGGGCGGTCCCGCAGTCGCAGCTATCCCATAGTGGTCGTGTGCTCAGGTTTGATTTTGTACAACACCCGTACTTCGCCTGGCTGACCATAGGGATACTTGTCTACGCCCAAATACTTCTTGGCCATCTTGTCGATGTGCTCGTTGGCGCCCTGCTCGGTAATCTCTTGTACCTTGCCACGAATTTCAACATAGCGATAAGGATTATCGGGGTCCATGATAGCCAGCGCCACATTGGGATCGCGCCGCACATTACGATCTTTCTGCCGGCCTCTTGCGGAATTGAAGATCACATGTTGGCCGTCATAGTCCACCCACACTGGCGTCACCTGCGGCCGCCCGTCCGGCATGATTGTACCGAGGCTGGCGAATGCCTTCTTTTTAAACAGGTCTTGATATTTCTCTGGAATAGCTTGCGACATGAAACCTCCTTACATTTTGAAGCCGGTACAACAAAAAGATTCAATGCCAAGATTCAACGCTTCAAATTATCGCCGCTGCTGGCACACATGCAAGCTTCTTTATCCAACCTGCCAAACCGTGTCCAGAACCCTCCCATCCACCCATTTCACCACCGCCACAGGTCGATCTCCCAGCTTTGGCTTTGCCGGTCTGCCGCCGCAGATTTGCTCTACTTCCGCCTTGATCTCCTGAATTGATCGCACGGGCAGGTTTGAACCCTTCACCGCGTCCAGCAAATCCTGCCGCTGGGGATTGATCGCGATCCCGCGTTCTGTGACAACTACATCAATCAATTCTCCCGGCCCGGTGAGGGTCGTCACTTCATCCACGATCACCGGAATCCGATCGCGGAAGGACGGTACCGCCAGGATCGTGCATTTAGCAAATAAACAGTTCTGCCATCCCCCAATGCCATGCAGCAAACGACCATCGGAGTGCGTTACCACATTTCCGTTAAAGTTCACGTCCACTTCGGTAGCGCCAAGCACAACCGCGTCCACCATGGACGCAAAATTCCCTTTCCCATGATAGTTGTATGAAGTAAACGGCGACGTCGGCACGTGCCGCGGATCGCTGGCAATCGACTTCACCGCATCCAGATCAAACGTTTGCCCGTCAAGGATGTAGTCGGTCAATCCCTCGTGCAGCATCTCCACCAGATATCGTGTGGACCCGCCGCGCACAAAGCGCGCCTTCACGCCATCTTCTTTCATCATGCGACGAAGGTAATCGACGAACGCCAGCGCAATGCCTCCCGCGCCCGCCTGGAACGAAAATCCATTACGCATGATTCCCGCCTCGCGCATAAACCGCGCCACCAGTTCCGCAATCCGCAATCGATCGGGAGAGCGGGTGATTTGTGTGGTGCCAGAAACGATCTTTGCCGGATCGCCGATCGAGTCCACTTCTACAACGTAATCCACGTTATTACCTTGAATCTGCCAGGGAATGCAGGGGAACGGGACCAGGTTGTCGGTGACTACGATCACGGTGTCGGCATACATCGAATCCGCAAGCGCGAAGCCTAGCGAGCCGCAGGCCGACTTCCCGTGCGAGCCGTCTGCGTTGCCGAAAGCGTCCGCTGTAGGTGCGGCGATGATCGCAATATCGATGTGCACCTCACCATCCTGAATTGCTTGCCAACGTCCGCCGTGCGATCGCAGCACACCCGTGCCGCGCATTTTTCCTTGGCTGCAATAGTCGCCAAGAGGCCCATTCATGCTGCCTTCGATGTGGTGAATAACGCCCGACTGCATTAAATCAATTGCACTCTTCTGCGAAGGAAAGGATGCGCTGGGAAACCAGGTCAAATCTCTTATTCCGAGCTTTGCCGCTGCCTCAAGCGCCATCAGCGCGACGCGGTCACCATCCCGCAGATGATGATGATTAGAAATCACCATGCCGTCGCGCAGCCCGCCCTTCTTGAGTGCCGTTGTCAAATCAGGCAGTCGCTTATCGCCGTTGTCGGGATAATCTTTATTCGACCGCAGGGGTGGCGCCGCTTTGCGCCCGCGTACTTGATATTTTCCAACTCCGAGATAAGGAATCTGCGGCCTGCCATTCACTACGCTGGGGACTTTGCGTCCCGCCGCATTGTGGGCCAGTTCGACTCTCTCGCTCATTTCGTTCCTGATTTGCCCCGCTGCCTACTGCTTCGTGGCTTTCGCGCGCGTCACCAGTTTCTGCGCCCGCTGCACCACCGGAGGGTCGATCATCTTCGATCCCAGACTCACCACCCCCAGCCCACGCTGCTGCGCCTCTTCGAATGCCGCAACAATCTTCTCCGCCTTCTCAACTTCTGCTGGGGACGGCGAAAATGCCGCGTGCACCACAGGTATTTGCGAAGGATGAATACATCCCATCCCTTCAAATCCTAGCGCGCGGGAATTTTCTCCCCACTGCCGCAATGCTTCCATATCGGCTACGTCACTAAACACAGAATCAATCGCCTGAACTCCCGCCGCCCGCGAAGCGTTCACGATTCGCGACCGCGCGTACAGCGATTCTCGTCCGTCCACAGTCCTCGCCACCCCCAAATCAGCGGTGTAATCCTCAAGTCCGATCGTAAGCGCGACCACATTTGGACTTGCCGCGACGATAGCGAATGCATTCTCGATACCAAGCGCCGACTCGATAATTGGCATCAACCAGATCGCGCGATTGATATCCTGACGCGCTTTAAGTTCACCGATCATGCGATCCACTTCCGCGATTTGTCCCGGATGCTCCACTTTCGGCACCAACACCAAGTCCGGCTGCTCCGGAATTAATTCCACCAAATCCTCAAGCCCCAGCGGCAACTGGTTAATGCGCAACATACGCTCACAGTCGCCAAAATCGACTGCCCGCAGTGCGTTCCGCACCAGGATTCGTGCCGCATCTTTCTCCGCGTGATGGACCGAATCTTCCAGATCGAGAATGATCGCGTCCGGCTGATGAAGACTGGCATTGATGAAGTATTTGGGTTCCGATCCAGGCAAATACAGCCGGGAGCGTCGCAAGCGATCACGAGCCGAACTAGCGGGTAATGCCACTTTTTCGGGCATGGCCTTTTTCCCTGAGCCCAGTCCAGCTCGCTTGACTGCGGTCTCGATGCGCGATGAGATCACGAACGGCAACGCGCCTTCATCATGGATCGCGACTCGAGCATGTTTCACCCCCAACGTTTCCAACACCTGCCGCGTCTGCGCCAGAATGGATGTTCCGTAATACGCCGAGACGCGAGATTCGAGAGTAATTTCCAGGCCACCGGAATCGCTCGGCTCGAGCGACACGTGCAGGTCGGAGCGGACATCCTTGCCCCAGTGTCCAGCTTCGGCCGCCTGCGCCGTTCTTTTTTCCTTAGCGCCGCTCATGCTGAATCCTTCCGTGAAGCCTGTTCTGAAGCCCGCCTACTTCAATTTCTTCAGAATCGCATCCGTCATCTGCGTCGTGCTCGCCGCGCCTTTGCTGATCGACTTTGCGCCTCCCGGAATCCGCATCATGTCGTATGTTCGTACTTTCCCTTCCTTTACGACTGCCGCAATCGCGTCCCGAATCTGTTTCGCCTTTTCCATTTCGCCGACATGCTCCAGCATCATGACCGCCGATAGAAGCATTGCGATCGGATTCACGATCGGAGGATTCAACTCCGCATATTTGGGCGCAGATCCATGCGTGGGCTCAAACACCGCCACCTCGTCGCCGATGTTGCCCGACGCAGCAAACCCCAGCCCTCCAACCAATCCCGCGAATGCATCCGAAATCACGTCCCCAAACAAATTCGACGCCACCACCACTCCATAGTCCTCAGGATTCTTGGTTAGCCACATGGTTTGCGCATCAATGTTGGTGGACCACAGCGCAATCCCTGGATACTCTTTTGCCACGTTCTTGGCTTCGTCTTCCATCATGCCCGAGGTTTCACGCAGCACGTTCGGCTTTTCACAAATCGTCACTGACTTGTAGCCAAACTTGTTGGCCCACTCGAACCCAGCCTTGCTGATTTTGCGCGCCGCATTGCGCGTGATAATCCGTACTGATATTGCGAGGTCTGGTCCAGGAGTGCTGGAAAATGGCTTGAATTTGGGATGCGTTGCCAGCGCGGTACGCACTCCATCCGGCGGATTCGTCCACTCCACGCCAGCATAGAGTCCTTCCGTATTCTGCCGAAATACAACCACATTAACAAATGGCTCTTCAAAGCCCCCGTCTGGCTTCTTGCGAATAAAATTCAGCGGATTGCCGGGAAACGCAATGCAGGGACGAACGCAGGTATCAAGATTAAATTTCTGCCGCATAGACACGATGGGACTGAAATATGAATAGCCCTTGCCACGCAGTTCCGGCTTTAATTCTTCATCGGCCTCTTTCTTCGGCTTGGAAGTGATCGCGCCAAACAGACCCAGCTTGTGCTTTGCCAGCAAGTCGATGGTCCGTTGCGGTAGCGCGTTGCCTTCGTTGATCCAGCACTCCCAGCCGATGTCCGCGTGAACGTACTCGGCATCAAATCCCACCGCCTTCAATACCCGCAATGCCTCGGGCAGAACCTGATTGCCGATTCCATCCCCCGGCATCGTGACTACCGTATGTTTCGCCATGAATGCGTTAGTCTCCTTACTCAGTGCTTTTAGAATTGCGCACGTCTGCGTGGGTGTCCTTGCCCGCGACTTATCCCAAGCCCAACCGCCGAGCTACCAGATTCTCCACCCCGTGGGCGATCACCAGCGATTGCGGCACGCTTCCCAAAGCCGGGAATGAAAACTTCTCGTCGCGCCATGAGATCGTGCTCGAAGTGAAATCAATGTCGATCTCATCTCCAGGAATAATGGTCTTCTCTTTACCTGCGATCTCTCCAGGGAACTGCTCGCGCAACCGCTTTACCAACTCCGGAACTTCTATACAAAGGAATCCATTATTAAAGGCGTTGCGCAAATAGGTCTGAGAAAAGCTCCCCGCAATCACCAGCGGAATTCCCTTGGCTTTCAGCGCCGTCACTGCCTGCTCACGACTGGACCCAGTGCCGAAGTTATAGCAGCTCACGATCACATCACCTGCGCGGGTACGCTCGGCAAATTGTGGATCATAATTTTCCATCACGACCTTGGCCATCATTTCCGGTGTTACATCGTCGCGGTACGTGTAGTCCTTGCCGTAAATCGCATCGGTGTTGACGTTGTCCTGTGGCATGAAGACCAATCGGCCCTTCAGGCGCTCAGGAAATCCCCTCAAAATCTCAACTTTCTCTGCTGCTGTGCCGCCGTCCGCTGCAAATTCCGTGTAGCTCCGTTGCGGTGCGTGATCCCCCAGTTCGTGCGGGCCGCGAATGTAACCAGCCACCGCGGACGCGGCCACGACCTCCGGACTGGCGAGATAACACCGTGCATCGCGCGATCCCATGCGCCCTTTGAAATTACGGTTGGTCGCCGAGATACCAACTTCGCCTGGCTCTAGCAGACCCACACCGAGACCGATGCAAGGCCCGCAACCCGCGGGAAGCGGATGGGCACCTGCAGCCAGCAGCGTCTGCCAGATGCCATGCTTCTCAGCCTCCTCTTGCACCCATTTGCTGGCAGCGCCCAAATAAAACTCCACTCCCGGCGCGACCTTTTTCCCTTTCACAACTTCTGCCGCCGCCGCCAAGTCCTCGAGTCGCGAGTTCACGCACGAAAGCAAGTAAGCCTTCTGAATCGTGATCTTCTTCTTTTCCATCGCCGCCAACGACTCCATCACCTGAACGGTGTCGGGGCCCGAGACGTGCGGCGTAACATCCCGAAGATTAAGCACAATGCGGGCGGCATACACTGCATCCGAATCCGGCCGCGGCGGATTCTTTTGCCAGTTCTCGACGTCCTTATCGGTGAAGCGTTCGATTCCCATCGCTGCCAAGCGCCGCTTCACACCTTTAAGATATTCAATCGTGATTTCGTCCATTGGGAACCAGCCCACCAGCGGTCCCCACTCGGTCGTCATGTTCGAGATGGAGAGCCGCGCATCCATCGACAGGCTGGCTACTCCCGGTCCAGTGAACTCGACTGCCGAGTTCAGCACCTCATCGTGGTTGTAGAGACCGCACAAAGTGATGATGATGTCTTTCCCGGTTGCTCCGTCAGGCAGTCGCCCTTCGAGCACCACCTGGACGGACCGCGGTATCTGCCACCAGAACTCTCCGGTTGCCCAGACGGCTGCCGCGTCAGTGCGAACAATTGGGGTGCCCACGGCACCAATGGCCCCATACATATTCGAATGCGAGTCCGAAGCCACTACGAAAGATCCCGGTACTGCATATCCGCGCTCCACCATGATCTGGTGACCAATGCCCGAGCCTGCGGGATAGAAATCAACTCCGTGCTGCTTGGCGAATGCCTCTATGGCGCGATATTTGGCCTGGTTAGATTCGTCTTTGTTTTGAATGTCGTGATCGAGTGCAAAAACAAGCTGTTTGGGATCGTGAATCTTCTTCGCGCCGATGCCCTGGAATTTCTTCATCACCGCCGAAGTGTTGTCGTGGGTCATTACATGATGCGGTCGAATCGAGACGAAGTCTCCCGTGCGCAAGGGCCGCTTTGGACCCTCGCTCAGATGCGATTGCGCGATCTTTTCAACAATAGTCTGGCCCATAATCAACTCACTTCTTCTTGGGATTCGTGCGAGTCTTCTTCGCTCGCACATCCGCCTTCAGCAGCCCCATGAGATTGCTCACCGAGTCGACTTTCTCAAGGTTCCAAATAGCATCCTTCACCTTCTTCTCAGCGGTGGGCGACAGCACGCCTCCCGCTAGCGCGGCGAACTTCTCTTCAATTTCTTGATCGGTCAGCGGATTACGCGGGTCGCCTTTTGGATAATCAAGTTGCTTGCTGAACGACCGCCCGTCCGTAGTCATGATATTTACGATGACACGCTGCAGTGCCGGGAAAACCTTTTCGATCTCTGGATCCGCCACCACTTCCACCTTCTGAAGTTGGGCGCGGATCTTAGGGTCCATGATCTTTTCCATAGTGAACTGCCCGGGCGTGACTTGTCTTTCTGCCAGCGCCGCCGCGATCACATAAGGCAGCGAATGGTCCGCCGTTTCTTTACTGCGTGGATCGTATTTGCTGGGATCGGAAAGTATATCGGCCGCACGCGCCAGCGACCGGATCTGAATCTTCTCCACGTTATCTGGCTGCAGGTCGTTCTGCTTTACCAAGTCGAGTACTGCGGAAATGGGCGTATGTGTCAACGCTTCCGTGGGGAACGCTTTCATTCCACATTGGGTAATGCGCCACGAGTCACCAAGCCCATCAGTGAGCACATTGAGTTTCCACTCTGGGCCAAGACAGTGCGCCAGTCCTTCTTTCCCATCCACTACGTGTTCGGGCCCGGTGTAGCCTTTCTCAGCCAGGAGCGCTGCCAGGACACCGCTTTGCGTCGCCATCGGATCTACGGTATTTTTCATCATGGTGAGCTTGCCCGCGGTGACCGCGCCCAGCGTGGCGTGACGGCTGGCCGAGATTCCAATGGCATGCTGGATCTGCTCCCATCCAAGGTGCAGCGCCCGTCCCGCGACGATCGGTGAAACAAATGCCGTCAGCGTGGCGTGATGCCAGCCCCGCTCACGGATACCCGGAAACGCCGCCTCGCAAAAACGCATTTCAAATTCATGCCCCAGCACCAGACCGGCGATCAACTCTTTTCCATCGCTCTTCGCGCGTTCACAACAAGCAAGTGCCGCAGGGAAAATATCGGATGGATGCGAAGGATCCTGCTTCCAATAAATATCGTTGTAGTCCATGCAGCGGATCATCAGCGCATTAGCCAGCGAAGCCGAGACCGGATCCATCTTCTTTCCTGTGCCAATCACGGTCGCCGGGCCGTTTCCGGCGATTTCGTCGAGCACTTCGAGCGCAATCTTCACATCGTGCTGCTGGTACCCCCCAAGGGCACAGCCTACTGAATCCAACAGAAACCGCTTCGCTTGATACACCGCGTCTTGAGAGACTTGTTTGTAGTCGAGCACCGCCACCCAGCGCGCCATCTTTGCCGTGACCGTATCTTTCGACCCAGAAATTGGTTTCATACCCGACAAGTCTTCCCCTGGCTCATTTCACTTTTATGTTTCTAGGATTCTTAAAAGGCAAAAATGCCATGAAATCGGCATGGTGGACGATGTAAGCCTCAGTAGTGCGCTTCATCAGATCGCCCTCGGCGGCGTGCGCGGCGATGATGTGGCAGACCGCGTCGGGCACGCCGCACTCCAGCGCCAATGCGACGCCGGTAAAAGGATGACGCAGTGCCTCGCCGCGCTCACTCTGCCGGCTCTTTCCGTCGGGGCCAAGTTCGTACTCCAGCAACTTGCCCACGTCGGCGAGGATTGCACCCGCAATCACTGTATCCATATCGATTGGCAGGGAACGTCCCATGAATTCCTGCATGGCCTCGGCGCTATGACGCGCGATGTGCACCACACAACGCTTATGTTCCATGAATGTAATTGGACAATTAGGCACCAGCAGCGTGAACGGAATATGGTTGAGGTCATCGGCCTTCAGCGGACTGCGCTCAAGCGCCTTGATCCAGGTCTCGGTGACCTGCTCTCGCAATCGTGCGTCCTTGATCCACTGAATCTCCGGCCACAGCCGTTGGACAGCCTCGCGCATGCTTCCGGCCTCCACTAGAAAACCATCTAGCTTATCGTGCGGGGCGTGGGGGCGTCGAGGGGGACCAAGGAAGGTCGCATCCGGCAGGAGGTCTAGGCTGTCTCTATTCGCTTCAGTGCGGGTAACCTGCCATGTGCGTTGTCCCTATCTAACGCTCTGGGTGCACTTTAGTTACTTGTACTCATTGGCGAAGGCTTCAAAAATATACTCTGACAAAGAGGGCCCATGAGCAAACACTTTTGGATTGCATCATTGATAATGCTTGGCTTGATGCTAGCTATTCCTGCGTCGGCGCAGGGTCGAGGCCGCGATAAAGATCATGACCGCGATGACCGCAAGGAATTGCGAGACCATGATGCTGATCATGATCGTGATAAGTCACCGCATCATGTGGGGCACAACGCCGGCCACGATCGGGATTTTGATAGAGACGGCGACCGCGACGATCACGACCGCCGGCCTCCCGGCTGGAGTCACGGTCGCAAAACCGGTTGGGGCGACTGTGACGTGCCCCCGGGACAGGCAAAGAAACACGGCTGCCACTCCGGACACCGGCATCCTTCGACCAGAACCGTGAACCATACTCCGGTGCTGCGCCGTCCGCGCGCTGAAGTGCATGCGCATGGCAGCGTGGACGCGGGTGTCCACTAGGATCTGCGCTTTTCTTGTAATTGAATGAAGTCGTGGCGGTTGGTCGTCGAGCGCCTGCTAGGCCAGTTGGTAATAGCAGCCTGCTGTGCCCGCGCAGGCCCGGCAGAGTACTCTACCGTCGCGACGGACTTCACGGCGGAAATTAATTCCTTCCCCGCAAACCTCACACACAACCCGGTCACCCTTGTATCCCGGAAACTCTTCTGGCGGCAATTCCACTTTTACCCACTGCGTCGAAAATAGATCGTCATCCGCAATTTCGCGATATGCCGCCATCTGCTGCTGATTCTTATTCTCAATTTCCGGATGTATCTGGCGCGCCAAAGTTTTTGACGACTCCTTGGCAGCCACGCGAATCGCCTTGCCTGTACTGACGTCCACGAATGTAGCCGCCACCTTTCCCCAATCGCGAAACTTCAGGGCACGCTTCCCCAGGCGGCAGCCAGTGACGACGGCAACAGCGTCAGTGGCGCAACGGTCGATTTCGACGAAGGTGACGAGGCGCTTGCGGTCTTTACCGCGAGGATCATCAATGCCCAATTTCTCCAACCCGAGCATTGCCATGCGCACACCGAGAATCTGCCCCGCGCAAAGGTGGCCATGGGCCTGCTCGGCGTCATGAAGATATTCATCGAGGGATTTCATGGGGCCTCAGCTTGCAGGTCATAAAGTCGTGTCATTCTGAGCCAAACGACGGATCTATGCCCATATATGCTCACTTCCGCTTCCAGCGAACGCCGTCTTTCGTGTTCTCGACAATGATCCCAGCGGCGGCAAGTTCGGCGCGGATAGCATCCGACTTGGAAAAATTGCGCGCCCGGCGCGCTTGCTCCATCTCCGCGACTTTATGGTTTACTTGCTCTGAGCTCAGGGCACCGGACTGAACAATCTCCAGCAGTTCGTTGCTGATGTCCTGCTCGCGACCCGCCGACTTCGCCCATTCGAGAATACTCTTCATCTTAGGCACGTCGTCGTCTTTAAGGACCGCAAAAATCTCCTCGAATTTGTCCATCGCGGCCAGCAGCGGTGCGACGTCGTCCTTGCGGATCTCACCATTGTCAATTGCGGCATTTGCCTTGCGCACCATGTCAAAGATGGCGGCTTGCGCCTGTGCGGTGTTGAGGTCGTCTTCGAGCGCGCTCTTCATGCGTTGAACTGTCTCGAGGGCAAGTTGCACGATGGTCGCAGTCGCGCCCTCGGAGAAATTGGCAGCCGTGAGCCGCAGCCAGAAATTGCGCAAGCGCTCCACCGAGGTGGCTGCCTGTTTTAGGCCGTCGAAAGTAAAGTTGAGCTGGTTGCGATATGGGACCGAAGACAATAAATAACGAATTGATGAAGGCTTATGTCCCTTCAAAACCAGGTCGCGCAAGGTAAAAAAATTGCCCAGGCTTTTGGACATCTTTTCGCCTTCGACCAGCAGAAATCGCGCGTGAAACCAAAAATGGGCAAATGGCTTGCCGGTGAGTGCCTCAGATTGCGCGATTTCGTTTTCGTGATGCGGGAAAATCAGGTCTTCGCCGCCGGCGTGTAAGTCGAAACTTTCTCCCAAGGTCTCCATGGACATCACCGAGCACTCGATGTGCCAACCGGGGCGCCCGCGCCCAATGGGTGTGTCCCAGAATGCTTCGCCTGGTTTTGGCGATTTCCACAGTGCGAAGTCGCGCGCGTTGTCCTTCTCGTATTCGTCCACGTCGACGCGGGCGCCATCTTCCATGCCGGCGAAATCTCGCTTCGAAAGTTTCCCGTAATTGGGGAATTTGGCGATGCGGAAATAATAGGAACCATCCTCCGTGCGGTAAGCAAAACCCTTGCTTTCAAGTTCAGCAATAAATTTCGCCATCTCCTGGATGTGGTCGGTGGCGCGCACAAAGATGGGCTGTTCAATGTTCACAGTGATTGTGTCTTCCAGAAATGCCCGCTCAAACTTGGCCGTGTATTCCTTCACCGGTATCGCAGCGCGAGATGAATTGCGAATGATTTTGTCATCCACGTCGGTGATGTTCATCACGTGTCGTACTTGGTATCCGCTTTGGACGAGAAAACGGTGGAGCACATCTATGGCAATAAACGTACGAAAATTTCCGATATGCCCATAGTCATAAACCGTGAGTCCGCACGCATACATGCGGACCTCGTTGTCCTCCAGCGGCCGAAATTCCTCAATCTTGCCGGAGAGCGTGTTGTAGAGGTGGAGAGCCATGCACAAGCAGCACTGCGAAAGCGAATCGTTCATTCTAGGGGTACGTAAGAAAAGGGGTCAAATGCGGTGACTGGCTGAGGCTGGAGGTGCGGAAGGAAGTTGCCCCTGGGCCTGACCATGATCGCGCAATCGCTTCTGGACAAGAAAAAGATAGTGCACGGCTGAGATGATGGTGAAGGCGAACACCGCCCGCAAAAAAACTGTCCGCGCGATCCAAACCCATCGCAATGGCTCCAAGTCAAACAGGAGCACAAAGAATACCGCGGTCACCTGGGCAAAGGTGTTTGCTTTGCCAAAAATGCTGGGACGAAAGTCGCGTAACCCGGCAATCGCATACAGCACAGCGCTGACCGCCAGGATGGAAATGTCTCGGCTGAACACCAGCACGGTGAACTTCCATGGAATGTTGTGCAGAATCGAAAGCACTAGGAACATCGTGCTCATCAGCAGTTTGTCGGCGATGGGATCGAGATACTGGCCAAGCATGGTCTGCTGCTTAAGTTTCCGAGCCAGCACGCCGTCGAGGCCGTCGCTAATTCCTGCCGCCACAAAAAGTCCCAAGGCCCAGGAATAATGATGATTCAGCAGGTTGATGATGATGAAAGGAAGAAACAGCATGCGCACCAGCGTGAGTTGGTTGGGAGCGGTCAACAGGGTAGAGAGTTTCACGCCGGGTCCCCTTTGGGACCACCCTTTGTCAGGTATTCCGCGCACAACAGAACCGCCGGATCCACGCCTGTCTTGGCAGCAAACCGTTGCGAAAGCGAAGGGATGGAGCCATCCGGCAAATCCATTTCCATGCGTTCCACGCGATGCATTGGAAAAAATACGACGCCGGGAGACGATCGTTCGCCATCTCTCACCATGACAACAAAATCTTCGAACGAGGCTAGTTCGATGCAACCAGTTCCTTCGGTGGTCGGGACTTGCCGGACGTATTCACAAAAGAGATTGTCTATGTTGGCCACGACGGAATGCAAATCAAGCAGACCAAGCAGCCGCTGCCAGAGCGAACGGTCGGTCTCGGGATGGAATTTCAGAAGGATGGAATCTAAAGCGGGGTAGGCAACTGTGATGTTGCGGCCCACGCTGCCGTTGCCGCCCATCATTCTGGCCATTACAATAGTGCCTAATCGTAGGCGCGTAGCTCAGTTGGTTAGAGCGCTACCTTGACACGGTAGAGGTCTGGGGTTCGAGTCCCCACGTGCCTACCATGTATCTCACTGAATCTGCTGGGCAGCGATCGGCAGTTCTGTCGCGAGTTGTTTCTTCTCGTCAACATTCGTCAACAAAACCTGGCAAAGTTTTTCGACTGCTGCCCGTTGCTGAGAGGGGATGGGTAGGGTGTAAAGCTCCAGCGTGGTTGAAAGTTTGGAGTGACCGAGCTGTGCCTGGGCATCCTTGAGGGAACCGCCCGCCATTTGCAACAGCGTGGCGTGCGTGCGTCTCAAGGTGTGCCAGTTCAGCCAGGTCGCTCCGATTTGTTGACCGGCAGGCTTCAGGTGACGATGGAGCAGATTGGTGTCGCTCATGGCATTGCCGTTGGCCGTCTGAAAAAGAAGATCGTCCGGTTCGCTTCGAATACCCTGCACGCGATACTGAACCAAGCAATCCACCAGAGCAAGGGGAAGAGGCAGACACCGTTTGCTGCCTTGCGTCTTGGGAGAACCGACGCGGCCCCGATAGCAGGCTTGTTCCACCCGCAGTTGTCCGGAGCCGAAGTCTAAGTCCTTCCAGCGTAGGCCGAGAATTTCTCCCACGCGCAGACCTGTAAAATCGCCAGCAAAAACATGGTTCGTACAGGTTCGCCAAGAACGCTTAAAAGTTGGGAAATCTGTTCGGGTGTTAGGACATGCTTCTCTCGAACCGACTTCTTCTCCGGCAGTTCCACTCCGGCGGCCGGATTTTCGCCCGAGTAGTAGCTCCATTTCTTCGCCGTCGAAAAGATCTTCGACAGCAAATGCCGATAGTGATCGACACAGGCCCAACTCAGGCCAGTGTCGGCTTTCTGCAGTATGAACCGCTGCAGGTCCAGTGTCCCCATATCGCAGAGGCGACGAGCACCTAGAGCGGGCAAAATGTGGTTGTCCAAGGTGCGGCGATAGCGATCCTGGGTTGAGAGTTTCAGCACCGGGAAGACATTGGGGACAAACTGCTGTTTCACGAAATCCCCCAGGGTGACGGTCGAAAGAGGCATTACGCGACCCAGATTCAAAGGTCGCAAATGCTCCTCGGCAAGCTTTTTGGCTTGTCTTCGAGTCAAGTCCCGGACCGCTCCCAGCGTTTTGGACGCCAGGCGTCGTCCGACACTGCCATCTTCCTTGATGAAGTCTTCCCACCACAGTAGCTCCCAAACCGGATTGCGCTTGCCGCGTTTACGGATACAGCCATTCTGATAGCGACGACGAGCCATATCTTTTTGCCAGCCTCCTGACTGGCTTGGCTCTCGTTGCTTTTCCGGGATGGGAAGTATATCCATTTGCTCGGCGGTGTGCGAGAAACTTAAGTTGCTACCGTCTTCTTGAGTCCGGGCTCCTCATGAATGTCTTCAGCCGTCCTTTCCAGTTCGGCCAGGAGGGCATCGACACGTTTCTGCACGGCATCGCGAGCCCGCACCTTCTCTTGGTCGCGGAAGATATGACCCGCCGCTAGTTCGAGCTTTTGGATCTCTTTCTTCAATGCGTCGATTTCGTTGAGCCGTGCTTGCACCTGGAGCAGTGACTCCATGCGTGCCGCCAGTTGGGCGGTCTGCTGTGGAAAGTACCGCCCCATTTCTTTAAGGCGCTCCATACCGTGTTGGCGCCTGACGAAATGCTGGGAACCGCAAGAATCACAAATCAGGTAAAGCTTGCCGTTTTTATCTGTGCGCACACCTAACAGCGTGCCGCACAAAAAACATGGAATTTTGTCCATTTCAATATCTCCCAACGTTGACGTTTACATTGTTTTCAGCGACGCCTAAGCCTGCGACTCCGGAGAAAAAAGCCGGTTGAAGCATTGCCCCTGCGGCCTTATCCTCACTTTTCCGAGCCGTTGCGTGCTGGTATTGATCGTTAGTCATCGAGGTTTCCTTGTGTTTTGGCCTCTACCTATGGGCATTCAGCCAAGAAGGGGTCGGAGCAGGAAGGCATTAACTAATGCAGAATCAAGAAGACAAGGCTGCCAAGAGGAAGAGAAGCTATTTTGGCGGAACTGCCCGATTTGCGCGCAAGAGTTTAAGGATTTCTTACCGCTGATAAAGCACGTGGAAGAGCATCGTCGGCGTGAATCTCAGGCAGTGAAGATCGAGTTGGGAGCAGACAATTATCTGCAGAAGGAGATTGAGCGTGAATTCTTACCTCATGCTCGGGACGAAACCGACAAAAAGCTGCGTCGATCTGCGGGCCAAGCTTCTAAGAGGAAAGTGGCACCCGGCACTAAGGATTTACTTCCCTCGGTTGCAGATTGGCTGCAGGAAGCTTTGATGACGTTTCCGGAAATCAATAGGATTGTCACCAGCGACGTGAAAGTGGCGGAGCAATTGGTTGGTTTCGCCCGCCGCCTGTCCGATAATTTCCGCGAACAACGCGAGTACTTACTGAAACATCAAGATCGGGTAAGAGAGACAGGCATGGATCCCAAGTGGCTGCGGAAACCCGGCAGCCAGGTTCGGTTTGTTGCGGAATCATTGGCCGGGGCAGAGTGGAATTTGACCCCATCTACCTCTCGGGAATTCATCCGTGAGTACAAGCCGAGAAAGAGTGCCATCCCAGCGC
>QIAP01000138.1 GCA_003225075.1 Acidobacteriota bacterium
CCGCGACTGGCGAATCATCGGACGAGTCCTGTGGTGGATTGCCAAAGCGCCCTAGCCGGGTTCGATTCCTTCCTCATTCCGCCGGTTTACTGTCCTGTGCCTGGCCACGCCGGATAACTCCAACAGCGAAAATTGATTCAATTGCCGTGCCCGGGGGCACTGTCCGGTTTAAGACCGTAACCGCATTGACATCCGTGTTATAAGTTTGCGGTCGACTTCGCCGTGGAGGATCATCATGGCCGAAGATAAGTGGGAATGGAAAGACTGGAACAGCCTCTGGTGCGAGGCGCTTAAGTCCAGGGATCCCGAAAAACTGACAGCCCTCATCGCGGAACTCAATCACGAATTGCAGGAGTACCAGAAGAAGAGGGCGCTTTCCGAACGCGTCCAGAGGGAGCGCGAAACAGCTTAAGACTCTTTCATTTTTTGTGAATCTTGTCGATTGCGGCTTACGCGAGTTTTTCAGGTCCGGAAGGAAGTAGAGCAGCGCGGACTTCCGCAGTCGCCCCGTTTCCAGGGGCAGGGGTTGCGGTAACCGCTGGCTTGGCTGCATTTTCCAGTACTCGGTTGTGCAGGCAATAGAGCGCCAGTTCCAGGCGGTCGGCCACTCCCAGCTTGTCATACACTTTGCGCAAATAATTCTTCACCACCTGCTCAGTAGTGCCAACCCGGAGAGCGATTTCCTTATTCTTCATGCCTTGAGTGACGCAGGAAACGATCAGCGATTCTTTGGGCGTAAGCTGGACCTTGGTGCGCGCGGATATAGGCCGCGTGGCCTGTGTCCGATAAGCTTCCAGCACCCAGTTCACGGCTTGCGTGTCGAGCCAGGGCTCGCCTTGTGCTACCTTGCGCAGGCACTGCACCAGGAGTTCCGGTTCCACGTCGCGTGAGACGATGCCATGAGCGCCCCGGCGGAACAACTCCAGAGTCAGTTCTTCGTTGGGTTCTTGAATGACCACAACCAGCTTGCAATTGGCTCCCTGCTTGAGCAGGTCGCAAACTACTTCCACCGGATTCGGCACCAGCGAGGCCTCGAACATGAGAATGTCGGCGGAGAATTTCTTTGCCGCTGACATGGTTTGCGCCAGCGTCTCGGCTTGACCCACAACCCGGATATCATCTTCCAGGGCGAAAATCTTACGCAGCCCAGCGCGGAAGATCGCCTGGGTGTCGGCCAGGATGACCCGAATGGGCTGTCCCTTCCCGGCGGCCTCGTGCGGCTTGTCGAAATTCTCGTCCACACCCAGTGAAGTGCTTGCCATCAATGTCCTTGCGCCTTAGCTGCGCTCAAAACTATATTCGTCGATCACCACGCCCACACCACGCCGGCCACCATCCTCATAGTTGCGCACTACTCTGCCTTTGCAATCAAGCTGCACGTCGCTGTCTGCGCCCACCACATCCGCCGGAAGCGAAATGGTGAAGTCCACCAGCGACCCCACTGGCATTTCCGCATCCATTTGCAGCAACACCCCGTTCGCCGAAATGTTCTGCGTCTCTCCCGGGCGATTGCCGCTTTTGGATTTCACTTCGACCGGCAGTTTTATGGGGAATCGCGCCGCACTCTGCATGTCCGTGTACGGTTTACGCCGCGGAGGATTTTGCGAATTTGGTTGCGCAATCATTTCTTTCGACGCTACCGGCGACGCACTTTCCTTGCCGTCGCTTGGGCCTTCTCCCGATTGGCCATTTTTGGGCATTTCGAACGAAGCTTACACCCCGGAATCAGGGGTGCAAAGTTACGGAAGTCATGAAACTTCCGGCCATAAATGCTTGGGAATCACGGAATTGCAGGCGAAATGCCGGCCTTCAGGCGGCCGCGCGTATGAAGAGACGTGATTGCGACAAGTGCTAAGCGCTTCAGTGAAGTTAGCATTCAGCCGGTGAAGTAAAGGGAACAGCCGAAATGAAAGACTTCAGAGACCTACACGTGTGACACAAAGCTCACTTAACGAATGCTAGCCTCTCATTGGCTCTCAAAGTCGAAGCCGATCGCCTGGCGGGCTGAATGCTAAGTGCTGAATACTGAAGGCTGCCGTTAGAACTTCGTCACTTCGGTAAAGTTAAACTCTCGAATCTTCATCGGCGGTACCACCATATCGAAGGACTCCTCGCCGCTGGCCCTTACCGGAGTTCCCATTTCTTGCACGTTTGAGAGCATGTGCAGCAGGCTCTCGTTGAAGCGGAAGTTGCGCACACCGTGGCGGACCTTGCCGCCCTCCACCAGGAAGGTTCCATCGCGAGTCATGCCGGTCAGTATCTTTTCGTAAGGCTCGACTTCGCGGATATACCACAGACGCGTCACCAGCACCCCACGCTCGGTGGAGGCGATCATCTGCTCGACGGTTCTCGGATCTTTCGTCACTCCGAAAACGATGTTCATCGGGGCCTCTCCCATTTCGTTGGGGAGCGGAAAGCCGTGACCAGTGGGCTCGATCCTTCCAACCTTCTCTTTGTATTCGGATCGCTTCATCTTCTCTGCGGTGGCTCGTGCGTAGACCAGCTGCTTGACAATTCCATCCTCGACCAGATGCACCCGTTGGCGGCGGATCCCTTCGCCATCAAACGGCGCGCCGGATTGCAGAGGATGGCCGACGTCGTCAGTGATGTTTATGTTGTCGCCGAAGATTTTCGCGCCCACCCGGTTGTTAAGAAATGAGCGCTGATCGAGAATCGCCAACCCGCCAAAGTCGAAAAACATGAAACCCACAATGTCGAGCACGGCTGCCGGTTCCAGAATCACGGTGTACTTCCCTGCCGGAATCTCCCGTGGCGCCGCTGACTCCAGGGCTTTGCGGGCGGCGACTTCTCCCAGAGTCACAGCGTCAAGATGCGCCACATTAGGAGAATTGGCCTTTTGCCATCCCGAGGAGTCCGCCGCCAGCATCGTGATCGAAATCTCCGAAGACGTCTGCGTGTGCCAATCGCTGAGGCTGCGTGAATTGAAAATAGCTTCGATCGATTCCGCAGTCGCGAAAATTCCAGCGGTAGTCAGCTTATGTCGCTGCGCTATGGAAACAATCTTATGGACGGCTTCGGCACGCTGCTCGGGCGTGACCGCGGCAGTCTCGTCAAAATACCGGATGGGAAACGACACCTTCTGGCCCCCGCTCGCCGGCATCGGCAACAATTCAGGGTCGGGATGCTGCACTTTCGCCAGACTCTCCGAGGCCTGCACCACCCGTCGCAGGCTTTCGTCATCGAGTTTGTTGGTCGAAGCCCGAGCGGTCCGTCCGCCAAACACAGTGCGCACGGAAACTCCGTAATTCTCTTCCGCCACATTCTGATGAATCGTATTATTCGCGAAGCGAGTGAGCGCGCTCCTGCCGCCATAGAACAACGCTTCCACCTCGTCGGCGGTGGAATAATTCTTAATTTTGTCGAAGATGTCAGCGGCTTTGGATTTATCTAGCATTCGAAGGTTAGCATTCGGCAGTTAGCGCTTAGCATTCGGCATTCAGCACCTAGCATTCAGCAGTTAGCACCCAGCACTAAGCTCCGAGGTTCTCGCTACGAATTTCTCCGTGCCTCTGTGCCTCCGTGGCAAGTCAATTTGGCACTTAGAATTTGGCATTTAGTATTCAGCCCTGGGCATTCAGCACTCCGCAAGAAGCTCCGAGCTTCTCGCTACGAATTTCTCCGTGCCCCTGTGTCTCCGTGGCAAGTCAATTCCCCCTAAACGCCGATCCCACTTTGACCCCGCGAAACCTCGACGGCGCCGCCCCGTGGCCCGTGCCCATCACCTGCTGTGGTTGCCCTTTGCCGCAGTTGGGGGTTCCCCACAGCGTCCACTCATCGCGCGAGCAGATCGCATCCAGCGAATTCCAGAACTCAGTAGTAATTCCGGAATAGGAACAGTTTTTCAGCATGCGCGTGCGCTTGCCATTCTTGATCTCCCAACCAATCTCCGTACCGAACTGGAAGTTGTAGCGCTTGTCATCGATTGACCATGAGCGATTCGTCTGCATGAAGATGCCATGATCCGTCGAAGCGATGAGTTGTTCCAGAGTCAGCGGCTTATCCCCAGGCAGGAGGCTGATGTTCGTCATACGAATGATTGGCAGCCGGTTCCAGCCTTCCGCGCGCAGAGTTCCGCCGGAGCGTTCTGCGCCGATGGTATGCGCCGTCTCCCGGGAGCTGAGATATCCGGTGAACAATCCTTTTGTGATGATCGGCGTACATTGCGCCGGAACGCCTTCATCGTCGAACCCAAACGTGCCCAGCCCCGGCCCATGCTCCTGGCGCGCATCCGCGACCACATTGACCAGGTCGCTGCCGTAGCGCAGCTTGCATAGCTTGTCTATCGTAAGAAACGACGTGCCCGCAAAATTGGCTTCCATGCCGAGCACGCGATCCAGTTCGATGGGATGCCCGATGGATTCATGAATCTGCAGGCCAAGCTGCGCGCCCTCCAGGATGATCGTGAACGCACCTTCCGGACACTGGTCCGCCTGATGCAGCGCTACCGCTTCCTCGCCGATCCGTCGCGCGTTCTCTACCAGCTTAAGTTCCTGGATCAGCTCGTAACCTTTGTTCTGCCATTGCCCACCATACGAAGTTGGGTAAGAGCGTTTTTGGATCTCCGTCCCGGCGAACGCGTGCGCAGCGTAGCCCGCGCCGGTGGAATATTTCGTCTGACGAATATTCGCCCCCTCCGACGACACAAACCACTGCTCCTCGCGATGGAAATTCATATTCGTCTCAGCCATAGTCACGCCGGCAACCGAACGCAGCTCAGAATCGACCTTGAGCAGCAGATCGATATTCTGCTCGACCGAAATCATGAAGGGATCGATCTGGTAAGGCGTGGTCCATTGCGCGGTAACTGCTTTCTCCGGTGCGAGTCGAACATCACTTTGCTTCACCCGCGCAGAAGCCTTTGCAATTGCCACCGCATGCGCCGCCGTGTCTTCCACCGCGGCTCGGCTGAGATCGTCGGAGGCGGCGTATCCCCAGGCTCCATCAGCGATCACGCGAACTCCCATACCCAATGACTCGCCATCCGAGGCATGGCTGACCTTGCCATTTTTGGTAGCGAGTCCGCGGCTGCGGTCGTCAACAATACGAGCGTCCGCATAGGACGCGCCGCGAAGGTTGGCAACATTCAAAGCCCAGTCAGCGATGTGGCGCATGCTCATTAGAACTTTTGGTCATGACTCTGAAAGAGGGTTTTTCTCCGGTGGGAATAAATACCCGCGGTCTTCAGGATGCGCCTCCACCGCCCCAATGTACCGAACCACGAACTCGAACTTAAAACATTCGGCGCCGAAGGCTTAGTTGCTTCCACCACTTCCGTGTCGCCATACCACCGTACGATTATCTCAAACCGAGGTCAAGCGGCGCTCAACGGACGCCTTTTCCCGCGCCCATTTTGAGCAACCTGCTTATTAGGGCCGCTCATCCCACAACCGGTTCTGAGGAGCACCTAAGAGATGTCAGGGATGTCAGTAAAGACCAGGTTAATTTGTACAATGGTAATGCTCGGGCTCGCGAGTCTTGTCTCCACCAATTCGACCGCGCAATCGGTAACTTGCACCTACACGTCGTCCGAAGCTGCCAACACTGGCCCCGGATCAGGCGCCTACGGCATCAACCGATTCGACGCCACCGTCGGGACGTGGGCCGATACCAGCTTTAACGCTCACGGCTTCTATCGCTCACCCCAGGGAAAAATAGTTCGCTTCAGCATTCCCAAGGCCGTCAACACGTACCCGCAGGGCATAAACGATCGCGGCACGATCGTGGGCTACTTTCAGAATGTTTCTGACAACGGTAGTGCAAATGGCTTCAAGATCGGGGATGGCGAGGTAAGTCACATTACCTATCCCGGCGCTACCTACACCGAGCCACACGGAATTAACAAGAAGGGCGACATCGTCGGCTGGTACGCGTTACCCAACTCTCCGGGAGCCGGGTTTCGACTCAGCGGCGGCCAGTTTAGCAGCTTCTCTTATCCAGGCGCATTCGCTACCGTGGCTTGGGGATCAACAAATCCGGAGAAATTGTCGGCATGTGGGAGGATTCGAGCATCAACCAATCCGGGTTCATCTACAACCACGGCCAGTTTCAGAATGTCTCGTATCCCGGTTCGACCGGGACCTTACTCACTGGAGTAAATGATGCCGGCGAGATTTCTGGATACTACTTAGGTCCTGGTCCCGACCAGATTCCCTACGGGTTTGTGTACAGCAACGGCACTTTCCACCCGGTCAATATCCCGAACACCGCGTCCAACATAGTTTTCGGCGTGAATGCTAAGGGTGACCTGGCGGGCGTCTACCAAGCCGTGCAGTTTGGGAACACACCGCCTTCATCGGAACCAACTGCCATTAGACTCGAGGCCTCGAAAGAAAACGGAAGCCCCGTATCTCGCCTCTTTTGCGAGAAACATGGGGCTTTCCTTTTGATCTCCTCGTCAGCCAAATTTCTTCTCCGTTGGCGGCCCCGAAAATCAAGCGCCGTCTCAGGCGGCCTTCTGTCTGCGTCCCTCAATCATGCCATGCAAGTGTGCGGCCGCCCGCTCAATATCTAGGCGCTTGTATTTTCAGCTCTGTGGACCGTCACCTTCCTCGGCGCGTTCTCAACCACATTGCATATGCCCACTGCGTCCCGGTAATCGACGGCGGCATTCTGGTACGGTTGCGGAGGGAGCGACTGGTGGGTGCGGACTGGCATGCACGGACGTTCGCTCCTGGCCGCTGGGTGCCTAGAATGTGCGGGCGCATACAATGCCTCGATTGTTGGTATGGAACGCGAGGGCTTGCTGGACGATCCCTCTTACCTAGCGCAACTCGAACAGAATGACGTTCTGTTACGGCATGAAAATGTTTTTCCGTTCAGCACGTCACTAGCTGCATTCGAAGTCAGGCAGTTGGCCGCATTAGTGCTTGGTCCTATCCACAATTTGGGTGATCAGAATTATCACTTTGTAACTGGCGCGCTCGACAAAGAACCGGAGCGCGGATGTGACTCGAAATGCCTCTTCACGTCCCTGGTAGGTACCGCGGATTCACTGGTTCGGCCAGTCAGCCGCGACCCCGCTGCTGAGAAATCCCGTGAGGCCCGAATGCAAGTGAAGAATTGATAGCTACATGTCCCGCCCTTTTCGTGTTTCAAGACAGGATGAAGGCTGCCTGGACGCCGGCTATTCCCAGCACCGGTTCGCACAAAACAAAAAAACAACCGGGCAGCTCACGCTGCCCCGGTTGGCTGAATGCTGAGTACTGAATTGTCCCTACGTTCCTTCTGACCAACTCGCCAAATACTCCTCCTGCTCCGGCGTCAGCTTGTCGATCTTGATGCCCATCGACTCCAGCTTCAGTTTCGCCACTCGCTTGTCGAGTTCCTCGGGGACGCGATAAACGGTTTTCTCGAGCGTCGCATTATTCTTGACCATGTACTCGACCGAAAGAGCTTGGTCGGCGAAGCTCATGTCCATCACTGATGGCGGATGCCCTTCCGCCGCCGCCAGGTTGATGAGCCGGCCTTCGCCCAGGAGATTGATCTTGCGGCCGTCTTTCATCGAATACTCTTCGACGAAGCTGCGCGTGGTGCGCTTCGACGACGCCATCTTCTCGAGAGCGGGAATATCTATCTCCACATTGAAGTGGCCGGAATTCGCGATGATCGCCCCATCTTTCATGTGCTCGAAGTGATCTTTAGTGAGCACGTTCTTGTTTCCGGTCACGGTGCAGAACACGTCGCCGATCTTGGCCGCGTCAGACATGGACATTACACGGAAGCCGTCCATCACCGCTTCCAGCGCTTTTGTAGGATCCACTTCGGTGATGATGACTTCAGCGCCCGCGCCCCGCGCCCGGCTGGCCAGCCCGCGTCCGCACCATCCATATCCCGCGACAATAAATTTTGATCCCGCCAGCAGGAAGTTGGTGGCACGAATGATGCCATCAATAGTGGATTGCCCGGTGCCGTAGCGGTTGTCGAACAAGTGCTTGGTATCGGCATCGTTGACCGCGACGATGGGATAGCGCAACACGCCTTCTTTCGCCATGGCACGCAACCGGATCACGCCGGTCGTGGTCTCTTCCGTCCCGCCCAGCACGCCGTCAATCGCGTCCTGACGCTTGGTGTGCAGCACGTTCACCAGGTCCGCGCCGTCGTCCATGGTGATGTGCGGCTTGTGATCGATCGCCGCCAGAATGTGACTGTAATAAGTTTCGTTGTCCTCGCCCTTGATGGCAAACACCGGGATGCCGTGATCGCGCACCAGGCTGGCCGCCACGTCGTCCTGCGTGGAGAGCGGATTGGAAGCGCACAGCACCACTTCAGCGCCGCCGTCGCGCAGCGCGATTCCGAGGTTTGCGGTCTCCGCGGTGACATGGAGACAGGCCGAGATGCGAATGCCGGTCAGCGGCTGGTTCTTAATAAATTCCTTGCGGATGATTTGCAGCACCTTCATGGACTGGTTCGCCCACTCGATGCGCTTTTTTCCCAAGTCGGCGAGATCGATGTTCTTGATGTCGCAGTTGATTTGCGCGGCTGTAGTAGACATGCTTCTCCTGTGGCGCTTTGATATGAAATTCTAATTGCGGTTCAACTTCCTAACATCAGAATACACGAACGGGGGAAATACGTAAGTGAGGCGTCGCGCTCGGATGGCCAATATCTTAGCCGTCCTGTGGGCTGGTCATTGCCGTCCAGTTGAATATGTGCCCGCCGGACCAACGATTCTCAAGCCAAGCGCGGCCCAGCGTCCGACAAGGTTACCTTCGCACCGTCTGCCCCACCGGCTCGCGCAGACCGGCGTCCCTGGCCAGCTTGGCGGATTTGTCGGTGGATTCCCAGGTGAAGTCGGGATCGTTGCGTCCAAAATGGCCATAGGCCGCGGTCTTGCAGTAAATCGGCCGCCGCAAATCGAGTGACTCGATAATACCCTTGGGCGTGAGCTTGAAATTGGCTCGTATCAAGTCGGGCAGGATCGCTGCATCGACTTTGTTGGTGCCAAAGGTATCCACCAGAATGCTCACCGGTTCCGCCACGCCAATGGCGTATGCCAGTTGCACTTCGCAACGGTCAGCCAGGCCCGCCGCCACAATATTCTTGGCAATATGACGCGCCATGTAGGCCGCCGAGCGATCGACTTTGGTCGGATCTTTGCCGCTGAAGGCGCCGCCGCCGTGACGTCCCATGCCACCATAAGTGTCCACGATGATCTTGCGCCCGGTAAGACCGGTGTCGCCCATAGGGCCGCCGATCACGAACCGTCCGGTGGGATTGATGTGGTATTTGGTGTCGGCGTCGAGCAGTCGTGCGGGGATGGTGGCCTGGATGACATGCTTCAGAATGTCGCTCCGCAGCTCGTCGTTGGTAACGGTCTCCGCATGCTGGGTGGAAATGACGACTGCATCTACCCGGACCGGCCTGCGTTTGTCGTCATATTCAACGGTCACCTGCGATTTGCCATCCGGCCGCAAGTAAGGCAGCTTCCCATGTTTGCGAACGTCGGAAAGCCGCATGGCCAGCTTGTGGGCCAGCGAAATCGGCATGGGCATCAATTCCTGCGTGTCATTGCACGCATACCCAAACATCATTCCCTGGTCGCCGGCGCCGCCGGTGTCTACGCCCATGGCGATGTCGCCGGACTGCTTGTTGATGCTGGAGATTACGGCGCAGGTGTTGGAATCGAAACCGTAGAGCGCGTTGTTGTAGCCGATGGAGGAGATGGTACCGCGCACCAGGGTTTGGAAATCTACATAGGCTTTGGTGGTGATCTCGCCGGCGATGACGATGAGGCCGGTGGCGGTCAGGGTCTCGCAGGCGACGCGGCTGGAGGGATCTTCGGTGAGGCAGGCATCTAGAATTGCGTCGGAAATCTGGTCGGCGATTTTATCGGGGTGTCCTTCGGTGACCGACTCCGAGGTAAACAAATAACGATTTCTGGAGGACAATTGGCTTCTCCTTGAACTAATTGGACGTTACGTCTGGCGAGAAAACCCGAACCCAACGCCATCCATCAACATCTTTCGACATCATTTGAAGTCTCTAAAAAGCTACCAGAGAAGCATGCACCGCGCAATGATTTTGGGCTATGCAGCGGCTGTGCGCATCCAGCCGCAAGCTGGTAACGTTGGAGTGAGACAAGTTCACGTTGAACGGCGTGATGGCGTCGGCGAGCGGCTAATTTATTTGTTTCTTTTTGTTCAGTCAGGTGGTGGGGAGGCTTGAACGGATTGCAGGCCGTCGGCGCTGAAGGTCAAGGTTTTGACTTCGCCGTAGTCGCCCTGGGGCTTAAGTTTCTTGCCGTTAAAAGCAAACTCCAATCCTCCAATATTGCCGGCGCGGATGACTACCAGCTTTTGCGCGGGAAGGAGTTTTTCAGCGGGCGCGATCAGAGTACCTTCGAAGACTGGCTTGCCGTCGACGGCGATGGAACTCCACGAGTCCTCGCGGGCGGTGATCTCAACGTTGAAGGTGCCGGGTGCGGGCTGGTCCGGTTGGGTCACAGCAGAATCGTACGGCTGTTCCGCAGTTCCGGGGTTGTGGGATGAAGGGCGCTGCCCAGTTCTCGAATCCTGAGCAGAGGCGGCACGATTCTGAGGCGCAGCATACTGGCTGGCGGGTGCGGTGGCAGCGCCGCCTTTGGCCGTCTCTACCTGTCGGGTGAAGTAGCTCCAGACCGACAAGCCTAGGGCCACCGCCAGCAGCACCATGGCCAACACTCCCCACGGAATTCCTTCCGCAGTGCTGTGGTTGTCACGGTTGGGTTTGCTCTCTTTGTGGGCGCTCTCTTTGCTGTCTTTTGTTTTGTTCTCTGGCGGAACTGGAGGCGGCACGGGGATGCTGGGTTCGGGCTGGCCGGTGGGAATGGTCTCGCCGGTGGCTTCGAGGTAGTCGGCGACGGCCTGCTCTTCGTCGATGCCAACGCGTCGGGCGTAGGCACGTACAAATCCTCTATTAAAGATGCCGCCGGGGAGCTGATCGAATTTTTCCTCTTCCATAGCGCGCAGGAAGCGGGCTCCGATCTTGGTGGATAAGGCGACGTCGTCAAGGGAAATGCCGCGCTGCTCCCGCTCGCGTTTCAAGCGCGCACCGAACGATGCCACGGCCACTCCTCTGCCCGAGGCCGGCTGCACCGGCCGGGCGCTCCCTTAAGAACAGGATTCTCATAGACAAATATAAGGTAGGTGTGGGTCCGGAGAGCAGGAAAATTCGTCTTGGAGAGAGGGATGAATCGGGAAGGTTCATAGGCGCATTGACGGGACAGATTGGAAGAGTGTTCCACGTGGAACATTAGTGCGATTTGGGTTTGTGCAAAGTGTTCCACGTGGAACATTGTACGGCTCATTATGTATGGCTATTGATGTACGTACAAGGGAAGCAAGCGCACAGATAATAAAGAGGTTGGCTCGGAGACCTCCGACGTCCGCTCGAACCCCTTCACCGTCGAAAACTGCGCGGGTAGGCAGCCGAGCACTCGTCCGTGGAGCCCCTTCAGAAAACGAAGGGCGGGGGCAGCCCGCTTGGGCATGGGGAAAGTGTAGGCCGAAGTGCC
>QIAP01000246.1 GCA_003225075.1 Acidobacteriota bacterium
GGAATTGCGTGGCGGAGATCCTGTGATCGAGGTGCTCGGGGCGGACAATCCGAGTCTGGTGACCGCGGTTCGCGAAGGTAAGCCGAACCCAAAAGAACGCAAGGAGCCCGACCACATCGAACTCGTTTCCATGACCATCAAGCCCGGAGAAGAAATCGTGGTTGGGCAGAGGCTGCGTGGAATTCTGGGCGCAGCCCAGAAGAAAGCTGCGGCGTAAGAAAGGCAAGGTGTTCCTCGCTTGAGAACCGTCCATCTAATGCGATGGCTGCTGGCCGGATTTCTGCTTTCGGGAGTGGCTCTGACGCAGCAGCAATTGCGTGCTGTTGTTCCCGCGCAGGCCTCAGCATCGGCGAATCGTTTCTATTCTCCCGGTGTGGACGCCGGAGACTATGTCTACATTTCCGGGCAGGGGGCGCGCCGGCCGGATGGCAGCTCGCCAGCAAATTTTTCTGCCCAAGTTCGTCAGGCCCTCGATAACGTCAAGGCGATCGTTGAAGCTGCCGGTTTGAATATGGACCACGTTGTATACACACAGGTCTATCTCGAAAACATCAGCAAATATGCGGAAATGAACGCGGTCTTCTCCGAGTACTTCGGAAAAACGCCGCCGGCTCGCGCGGTGCTCGGCGTTGCCCGCGTTCCGGAGCCTCCCATCCAGATCAGTGCTGTCGCGGTGCGCGATCTTGCCGGGCGGCGGGCGATCCATCCGCCGAATTACCGGTCGGACGATGCGGCTTCGGCCGGCATCCTCACCCACGACCGGCTCTTCATTTCGAGCATGGCCGGGAGCGATCCTATGAGGGGAAAAGTTCCGGAGGATCCCGCGGCGCAAGTCGATCTCGCGCTCGACCGGTTGCAGGCGGTGGTGAAGGCGGCGGGTTTGGAACTCAGCAACATGGTTTTCGTGAATCCTTACCTGACATCGGAGATTCCGATGCGCGTCATGAACGAGCGCTACGCGAAGCGGTTTGAATTTGGCAACACCCCGGCCCGAGCCACCATCGAGGTATCGAGTCTGCCCGGTGGAGCGCACATTGAGTACACCGGTGTAGCGGTCGTGGACCTCCGTCAACGGAAAGCGGTGCGCCCGAAGAATATGCCTCCCAGCCCCACGGCCAGTCCCTGCATTTTTGCAGGAGACACGTTGTATTGTTCCGCGAAGAGTGGCTTTATTCCGGGACCGCACGGTGGTGTCTATGCTTCTACGACACCTCACCAATTGCGCCAAACCATGCGCAATCTGCTCGACAACCTGGAAGAAGCCGAGATGACCTTTGACCAGGTAGTCGCGACAAATGTTTATGTCGACGACTTGTCGGATCTGCAGTCATTCGACGAGGTATACTCGCAGTATGTCGGCCCGGTGTTGCCAGCACGGAACACCATCCAGCAAATTGCACCTGTGGAGCGTAAAGCCGACAAAGACGATCACTACCCGGACCTGGAACAGGTATCGCTCATTGCAGTCCGAAGTCCGCGCACCCGCTAAAACCTGACAGGGGCTCCCATTTCTTATCCCACGGGAAAAGGCCAAGCCGCGAACGATTTGGCTTGACTTAGTTGCATAAACGAAAGCAATAGTATTTATTCGTAATCAAATGAAAGCAGTTGACGGAGGCTGCCATGTCTACCCATGGGCGTCGTCTGTGGTCAGTCGCAGTTAGTATCACTCTCGTCTTCCTCTTTCTAGCGGTGCTCTTGCTATCGGCGCCGACCTGGGGGCAGGCCAGTTACACCGCGCAGATTCGTGGCGTAGTCAAGGACCAGAGTGGCGCTGTGGTCCCCAAGGCGACCATCACAATCACAAATGACGCCACGGGTATTTCCGAGACTTCCCGCAGCGACGATCACGGACTTTACGTTCTGACCGGGTTGCGGCCCGCCGTTTACACCATTAAGGCCGATGCCGCGAGTTTTCGGCCGGCCGAGGAAAACAATGTCGTGCTGCAGGTCGCGCAGCAGGCCACGATTGACTTCACGCTACATCCGTTGGACTTGATCACCATGGTGGAGGTGACCACGGCTGCGCCCTACGTTCGGACTCCGGCAGGATGGTGATATGTGTTCGGCCAAAGTTCGCTCCCGTTGCCAAAGCCTGACCAGTAATAAATAACTGCGGATCCAATCCATTGCTTCGGCCGCGTCAACCAGTACCTTCTTCGGATCGCAATTCGAAGGGCGCAGGTACCTCCGAACGGGCGAGAATCAACAATTGCTACCTACCAACCGGCCGAGCGGCATTTTGATGCCACGGTAGTCTGATTGCCGATTTTCACCCGGAACAATTTCCACAGAGAGTGTCGGGGCCGGCAATCGCTGCCATGCCGCCCTCATCTCTTGCTGCTGTTTGCTGAGACTCATCTTGGAAGACGCGCCGATCACCACATGCGAAGAGCGCAATTGATGGGCAGCCTGAAGTATGAGGTCATAGCAATTCCTGCCTACAACAGCAACCGGCCACACGGGCTTCCCGACTTTCTCGGCCTCATGTACGACCTGACTGAAACCCGAGGTCTCACACTCGTCCATCACCTCAGCTGGATCGGTAATCTCTTTTTCACGTTCTTGAGCATTCAAATTAACGGATAACGCAACGTATCGTGTTTCATCGGATCGGTTTCTTCCAAGGCCTTTCGCAGGACGCTTAAGTGGTTAGGGTCGTGGATGCCAACGAGTACACTGCCAGATCGCACCTGCAAGGATGCGGGAGAGAGATTCCCACGAACCTGGAGACGAAATCTCTCGGTCTGCTTCGCCGAGTTTTGGTTTGCGCGGTTCTTTTGGTGCGTAGCGTTTCTCGGAAAAAGAAAAAGCAGTAAAGAAGATAATTGTGAAAGCTGCTCCGGAGATGGTTGCTGTTGTCTTCGTCAATAAGTTGATGCCTGCCAACGAAAACAACACCAATGTAATCAGACCCAAGCCGACAGGAATCTCCAGCATCGGGCATAGTATCCGGCCACGGAGAAGGCCCGAACGAGGGGTGGTGATTATCAAGAGCCGGCTACCCGTGCACAATCGCCGAATCTACGCTTCGCACCTTGATGGATTATGGACTTCGCGGTAAGTTGCCCACTCGTCCGGTACGGACGCCTTCTATTCGGTTTTTGTCTATCGACTCGCACGTTTGTTCCATGCTTCCTTCGGACCCCGCCTCGCGGCGATAGCCCTTGCATCATCACTAGGCCTTCACCTCCATCAGGTCGGCCAGAGGACTTTCACCTCCAAGTTACTGAGCATGCCCAGCACACAACGAAGCCGCGTTGCGGCGGACGCTGTCGCGTGCCCGAAGGAAGGGACATCGGAGATTCGAGATTAGCAGTCTTGCAGAATGGTCTGTCTCGCGTTACGATGAGGCGAATGTGAACTTGCGCTTGTTGGTTAGCTCCATGAATTCGGACTCGAAGATCGTGCTGCAAACACTCTGCTTTTCAACAACTTCCAAACCAAAGTCGATTGAAATCCCATAGCGTCCGCCGCGAACAAAGCGGCTTCCTTCAAGTCGTTGTATCAAAAGCGACCGC
>QIAP01000139.1 GCA_003225075.1 Acidobacteriota bacterium
CCTGAGATCACCTCCATGGACTGGACTGAGTCCAACGGAATCTGGTTAGAGAAGATTTTGCTTTGTTGATCGGTGATCGGTTGACCATCCACGGTGAACGAGTTCTCCGCGTGATCGCCCATTCCGTGAAACAAACCGTTGGAATCCGCCGCGATGCCCGGCGAGGTCAGTGTGACCAGAGAGCTCAGCGACGAGGACGCGCTCTCCAGCGGAACCTTGTCAAAGAGTCCGCGATCCACGTCGGTGTGGAAAGTCGAATCATTCTCTACCAGGTCCCCTCCACTTTCGACGGTCACACTTGTGGACGATCCTTCCACCGTGAGGTTGATTTTCAGCGTCAAAGGTACAGTGGAACGAACCTCAACGTCCTGCGCGTAAGCAGCAAATCCGGTCGCGCTGACGCGGAGGTGGTAGGGATTGAATGGAATGTTAGGAATGCTGAACCGCCCCGAGTCATCCGTGGTTGTAGATCGCGCGAAAGCGCTGACCGGGTTGTGAATTTCTACCGTGGCATTCGGTATCACCGCACCGGAGGGATCAACAACCGTTCCATTCACTGTTGCTGAGCTTCCGCCGGATTGCGCGTAAGCGCTAACCCCAAGTAGCAGATGAAAAATGAGCACAAAAACTGTGCGATAGGACTTCTTATAAAAAGCCAGCATGAATTCCTCCGGAGAGAATAGGGGTACAGAATGAATCCAACGATCAATTTTCGATTCTTCTGAAACCTAGACTTGCGGAGGCGGGCGTACGTTGAGAGCGAATCCCAAGAGGCACTGCTGGGCGGAAACCGGCTGCGGCCGAAAGATGGCAACCGCAACGAAACTCGATGATGCGCAACGAATGCCCATGCTGACCAGAACGTCAGCAATAGACAAAGCGACGCTACACCTTTCAATATCGAGCGCATCAAACAATTACCCCATAAATACGTTCTTTTGAATCTACACCGAAGCCGTCGCCAACGCAACGAGAGTAACTCGTCCGGCAACGGCTTCCGTTTATCAAGGTTCGAGCACGGTAGTAATCGCTATCATCCGCACCACTAGGGAAGGGAAGTCAGCTTCGGGCTGAATGGCGGGTGGCCCAGCGTTGGCGCACGGCAGCCAGAAATTTCTGCTTGTCCGCGCGCATTTGCCCTACCAGCGCTTGATTGCCGGTATCTTCGTGCGCAGCTGCCCAGAGCACCATTTCCGTGAGCACCGGCGCCAGATCGATTCCTTTTGTGGTCAGCAGGTAAATCCGCTTTCGCCCGTCCGCCGGATCTGGCTCCGTAGTGACGATTCCATAAGCCACCAGCTTCCGCAGGCGATCTGCCAATATATTGGTTGCGATTCCTTCGTAGCACTCCAGGAATTCCTTGTAGCTCCGTGACCCGCGCAGCATCATGTCGCGGATGATCAGCAGCGACCAGCGATCGCCCAACATTTCCACAGAAGCATTCAGTGGACACGCCGACCGCCGCTTGCCTTTGCGTTTCTTCGGCATATTCAGAGTAGACTATTTTAACTTGCATTTCACAAGTAATATGTTTGATAATCTCACGCGCCGTTGGTTCTCTCAATCATCAGAGTAACAAGGGGAGGTCTTTTGCAATTGAATCCTTAGCTGACTTCAACGGCCAATGCGAGTGGGCCGCGCGATTTGGTATGCTCATCGATCGGTTCGGCATACCGTGGATGGTGAACTGCTAGAAGCCGCATAAAAGGAGATGAGGAATGAGCAAGGTTCGAGTACTGGTGGGTACACGCAAGGGCGCGTTCATCGTGACGTCGGACGGCAAACGCAAACAGTGGGACGTAAGCGGTCCCCACTTTGGGGGCTGGGAGATTTATCACCTCAAGGGGTCACCCGCGG
The DNA here is from genome assembly GCA_003225075.1 of Acidobacteriota bacterium. GTDB lineage: Bacteria > Acidobacteriota > Terriglobia > Terriglobales > Acidobacteriaceae > Gp1-AA124. Next base: position 1,858 of record QIAP01000139.1, read on the forward strand.
ACCCGAATCGCCTGTATGCCTCGCAGACCAGCGGCTGGTTCGGACAGATCATTCAGCGCTCCGATGACGGTGGCAAAACATGGCATCAGCCGGGAACACCGGCTGGTGAATCGGCGCCCGCTGGCATGCCTAAGAGCGACAGCAACAAGTTCGCCTACGACACCTCCGCCGAAACCGGCAAACCGCTCACCACTCATCAGTGGTACGACGGGACGCAGCATCCCTGGGAGTTCAAACGGGTGTGGCACGTGGAGCCATCGCTCACCGACCCCGATACGGTTTACGCTGGCGTCGAAGATGCCGCCATTTTCCGCTCGACCGACGGAGGCCAGAACTGGAAGGAACTCGCCGGCCTGCGCGGACACGGCACCGGCCCCAAGTGGCAACCGGGCGCAGGCGGCATGTGCCTGCATACCATTATTCTTGATCCGAAAAATCCCCAGCGGATGTGGATCGCCATCTCGGCGGCGGGGGCATTTCGCACTGACGATGGCGGCAAGACATGGAAGCCGATCAACCAGGGACTGCGCTCGCAATATATTCCCGACCCCAACGCCGAGATCGGCCATTGCGTTCACCACGTTGCCATGCACCCCTCGCGTCCGGGCGTGCTGTTCATGCAAAAGCACTGGGACGTCATGCGCTCGAACAACTCCGGCGATAAATGGCAAGAGGTCAGCGGAAACCTGCCGTCCGACTTCGGCTTCCCCATCGACGTTCACGCCCACGAGCCGGAGACCATCTACGTCGTCCCCATCAAGAGCGATTCGGAACACTTTGTGCCCGACGGCAAGCTGCGCGTGTACCGCAGCCGCACCGGCGGAAACGAGTGGGAGGCCCTGACTAAAGGTCTGCCGCAAAAAGATTGCTACGTGAACGTGTTGCGCGACGCCATGGCCGTCGACTCCCTCGATAAGTGCGGCATCTATTTCGGCACCAGCGGTGGCCAGGTATACGCGTCAGCCGATGCGGGCGACAGTTGGAATCCAATTGTGCGGGATTTGCCGGGGGTGCTTTCGGTGGAGGTGCAGACGCTGGGATGATTCCAAGTGGTCACGGAGAGAGAGGGATGGGTCTTCGCCCACGGGAGTAAAATAAGCGCATGACCGAAGAAGTTTGCGATCTGTTGAAGAAGGCGTTGGCACTTCCTGCAGAGGCGCGAGCAGCTCTGGCAGGCTCACTCCTGGAGAGTCTGGATGATACCGTGGCCGCCTCCGCCGAAGAAGCCTGGAGCCAGGAGATCGCGCGCCGGATCGAGGAACTGGATTCCGGCAAAATGAAGCCGATTCCCTGGGCTGAAGCTCGGCGGCAAATCTCGGCCATTCTCAATGGTCGCTAAGCCGCTGGAGATCCATCCCTCCGCGCTGCGGCATTTATTTCGGCACCACCGATAGACAGGTACACGTGTCAGCCGATGCCGGAGACAACTGGGCCCCCATCGTCCGCGATCTTCCGGCCGTGCTTTCGGTGGAGGTATAGACGATAGGATGAATTCATGCTTATTAAAGTACCTGAGAGCGAATTCAAGGCTCTCCTCGATCCCGACAAGGTAATTGCCGATATCAAGGAACACCTAAGCCCGTGGATCGCCTTAGTCCAAGATGTAACCAACTACGGAAGCAACCTGATCCCGCGATGCTTCTCTTCGAGCGAACGAAGTTTGAAGGATGCGGTTGTCCTTGCGATTCTCTTGCGCCAGGCTGTGGCGATGCTAGATGGGGTGGGGATTCTGCTGGCAAATGGGGCAACCCATGCAGCGAATCTGCAGATGAGAGCGCTTTTTGAAGCCTCCGTTTATATCGATTGGATACTTCTGAACGATTCGGAGCGGAAGGCGGACTACTATTACGTGCACAACTTGCGCCGAAAACGTATTTGGGCTCTGCGAACACAACCAGGGTCACCAGAGTCACAAGAATTCATCACTATGATGAACAAGGCGGGAGTTCAAAATAGGTGACAACGTCCGAGAAGCTGCCAAACGGCAAATTCAAGAGATCGACCGAATCCTTTCCCAATCGAAGTTTGCTGCGATTAGCAAGGATATCGAACAATATCGCGGAAGAAAGCGGTTCGATCCAGCCTGGTACGCCCCTCTGGGCGATCGCAATTTGCGGGGCATGGCTCGGGCTATTGGCAAATCATCTCAGTACGTGATCGTGTATTCGGGTGCATCCGAAGTCATGCACACGTCAAGCTATGAGCACCACGTCAGAATCGGCGATGGCGAGCTGACCTTCCAGCCCATTCGGTCCGTGGAAGGGTTTGAGAATGTGTTCCGTTTCACTGTAATAAACGCTTTGTCCACATTTAAAAGAATCTTGGAGGAATACCGCCCTGGGGAGCTCACTGCATTCCGACGAAAATACACCGAGAAGTGGCAAAAGGAGTTCATAAACTTCCCAAAGATAACCGTCAAAGCGGAGACGACCAGAATCTAAATAGCATCTAGCAGAAAAACATTAACATGATCCGCGTCCCGCGACCCTCTTACCTATTTTTTGGTAAGTCGCTGCCCTTGCAAACCAGCAGAGTTATGTCGTCGTGTTGCTGCTCGTGGCTGAACTGCCGCACGTCAGCGATCACTGCTGCCAGCAAATCTCGCGAACCCATTTCGCGCTTCTGGCGCAGTGATTCAATCAAACGCGCCTCGCCAAATTCCTCTCCTGTCTTGTTGAACGCTTCGGTAGCACCATCGGTGTAGAGAGCTAGAGTGTCGCCCGGGAAGAGCCGGGTCTCCCTTACGTGGCAGTCCCATTCTTTGAAGAGCCCCATGACGGTACAGGTGGAATCGAGCCGTTCAAGCTTGCCATCGTTCCGCAGGAGAAGGGCAGGGAGATGGCCACAATTCGCGTAGCGCAAGCGTCGCACCTTGTCATCGTACTCGGCGAAGAAGAACGTCGCATAGGTGCTGTCCGTCGTATTGTCGTAGAAAAGACGATTTACCGATCGCAAAAAGCGCTCCGGTTGCTCCAAAGCGAATGGCGTGAACGGCCGACTCAAGTATATGGCGCACTGATTATGCAAGTGTGCCTGCAAACTGGCCATTAAGAGAGCAGCCGCCGTCCCTTTCCCTGAAACGTCGCCAATCACCAGCCCCAGCTGGTCTCGTCCCAGCTCAAGAAAGTCATAATAATCGCCGCCGACCTCGCGAGCCTGAATGCAAACCCCCGCACATTCAAGGGTCGTAAGGGTCGGTTGTGTCTGCGGGAAGAGTCTTGCCTGTACTTGTCGGGCAATTTCCAGCTCTTGGGCAGCGTGCCGTTCCGATGCCAGCCTCTCCTCATGTGCGCGACGTTGCTCCTCGACTTCCCAAGTCATCTCGTCAGAGCACAGAAGGGTAAACAAATTCCCGTCCACATCCTCGAAGCAAGTGGAGATCGCGCCCCCAGGGTGCGTCTGTGGCGGGTGGTGGAAGCGAACCCCGCGCCCGCACCATTCCTCGAATTTTGCGAAGACATCCTCGGTCAGGAAAACCACCTCAGTGGACCGGCCGATGAGCCGGTATTCTTCAGAATCGGGATTAGGAGCGACCAGCGCAAGCATTGCAGTGCCATCCGGAGGCGAAACCGTTAACCACTGATCGCCAGATGGAGAGCGAACATTGGAGACCAGGCAGAATCCAAGCTGGTCCAGGTAGAATCGTAGGCTGCGATCCTGATCGCGAACAAAAACGGTCACCGTGCTGAGACGGAGATAGGGGTCCTGCCGATCCGGGTGAAAACTGCACCGGTGCGCCCTGTGGGTTGAAGGAGGGTTGCCCATGGCCGTGATTATAGAAAATATTCCTTCGGCGGGTCTCTTGACAAGGAGCGTCAAGCCTGGGGCAGCCTGTGGGTTGTAAGATAAGCTCTATGATCCGCGTCATACTCCCGCCACATCTCCGCACCCTGGCGCACGTCGGCAGCGAGGTGCAGGTCGACGTCCAGGGCCCAATCACGCAGCGCTCGGTGCTCGACGCCCTCGAGGCCCGCTATCCCATGCTGCGCGGCACCATCCGCGACCATGACACGCAACAGCGCCGCGCGTTCCTGCGCTTCTTCGCCTGCGAGGAGGATCTTTCCCATCAGCCGCCCGACGCCCCGCTGCCCGACGCGATCGCATCCGGCAAGGAGCCCTTCATCGTCATTGGCGCGATTGCCGGCGGCTAGTGGCAAACACGGCCGCCCCGCATCACCGCATACGTTCCGAACATGTTTCGCTGGACACTCATCAGGAGGAAAGATTCATGCAATCGGGTACTCAACCTGCTTCCGTCTCGAACCCTCAAAGTGCTCCCACTTCGAAAAAGATGCTCTGGACCGGACGCATCATTAGCGCTCTGGTCATACTGTTCCTGCTCTTCGACAGCTCCATCAAAATACTGAGGCTCGCTCCTGCCGTGGAGGGAACCGCTCGCCTCGGATATCCCGTAAGCCTGGTCTTCAGTATCGGCATCGTCTTGCTCGTCTGTGTTGTCCTCTATGCGATTCCGCGTACTTCCATTCTCGGCGCGATCTTGCTGACCGGCTATCTCGGCGGCGCTGTCGCTTCCAACCTGCGCGTCAGCAACCCATTCTTAGGCTACATCCTTTCCCCCGTCTACGTCGCCGTGCTCCTCTGGGGAGGACTTTACCTCCGCGACCACCGCCTCCGCGCGCTCATCCCGCTGCGAACTCCCAAGGCGCCCCAATAGATCCATGAAGTAGATGCCATGACCAGCAAGAATCTTTCTTTCACTCTCCCAAGACAACTTGCCGGGTGCCCCAGGTTCGCGTCCGCTTTTGGGGCGCTAACCTGGGGTTTCACCGTACTCGGGCCGGGTGCCCCGCCCTCCTTCGCGCATTTTGCGAAGAGGGTGGGGTCTTTGACGTCCCGAACGGCTCCTCAACCCTTGTCATTCCGAACCCGTTCTTTGGGTGAGAGCCTGCCCTGAGCGAAGTCGAAGGGAATCTACTGCCCGCTCACGAGTGCACTCCATCAATCTTCCGCATAATCCTCTCCGCCCATTGCACCGCAGCGGCAATCAGCGCGTCGGTCCACGGACTCCTTTGCGGCCCTCCGAACAGGTCATCCGCAGTCTTCAAGTGTCTGGCCACCAGAATTCCGGCGACAATCGCCAACACGCGCTTTCGCCCCTCATCCACCCACACAGGGTACACATTTCGCCTTTTATTCGCCTAGGGAAGTAAAGTATGTTTAAGACCGCATTGTGTCGTTGATTCCCGCGTGTGGAGCGATCGCAAGCCTTGGTGCCCCAGGTTCGCGTCCGCTTTTGGGACGCTAACCTGGGGTTTCACTGTACTCGGAAGCGTGACGGGGGTGTCCCTCACCCAGGTTCCTGATACAGTCCAATCACGTTTCCTCCCGGATCGCGGAACCGCGCGGTGATCTCGGGCGCATCTGCGCCGATGGGCTGCACAATCTCGCCCCCATTGGCGACGACCAGGTCAACCGTCGCGGCCACGCTATTCACCATCACGTAAATCAGCAGACCGGGATTTTCTGCCGGAGGGCGTCCCACCACCCAGGTGCCACTCACTTCGCCGACGGTGTCGTCAAAGGCGGTGCTGCCATCACCGCGCTGCCTGATCTGCCAGCCGAATACCCGCCGGTAGAAGTCCGCCGAGCGCGCAATGTCGGTGGCGGGCATCTCGACGTAGCAGATTTTGCCGTTTGCAAGTGTGGGAGGCATAGGTTTTCCAACAGGCGGTGTAATCTAGCACGCTCTCACACTCGAATCAATTCTGCGGCCGGCGGATTTATGAGAGGTTCTTCGAGCCATCACGCCAGCAGGTGCCACGCTTCACAGTACTTTTCGTATTTCCCACCCCACCTGCTCCCATCCGGATATAACTGCATGTGCTTTTTCTTCAATAACGCCTTGATGGGCACTACGTACCAGATGTTTCGTGGCACGATGTAGGCCACCACAAAATCGATCTCCTCGCGTGTGTAGGCATGAGCTCCGCGCCCGTGAAAATGCTGCGCCCCCACATTGTAGCGACCGAACCCCGGACTGCTGGTGGATTTCACTTGCACCCGCCGCAGATGCTTCTTCGCGCCCACCACAAAGTCTAAGCCGCGCTGTCCCCATACGGCTTGGAAACCACAAACCCCATGCCGCACGCCTTGAACGAGAAGGCCAACTCCGCAATCTCCCCGCAACGCTTGGGATGGAAATTTATACCCTTCATCCTGCGCGCCCCAAATTTTCCCCACAACTTAAAATCTCGAGTTGTCATTTGGACAAATAAAAAAGGCGCAAGCCGTTTGGCCTGCGCCTCATTTTTCCCCTGTGTTCAAATTCCCCGCCACCTGCACGGGCCGCTGCTTCTACTCAACCGTCATATTTCCATTCAACTGCCACATTTCCATTCGACCGGGAAGGGCACGGCTTTGGGAAGGGCACGACTTCTAGTCGTGCCGCCAAACCCGCTCTCAACCTTCCGGGCTTTAGCCCCGGGCCCTCCATGACACCGCCCTGAACCCTGCCAGCACCAAAAAAAGACGCGAGCCAAAGCTCGCGTCTCGTTTATTTACCCTATCTTTAGAATATCAAACCGCAGGGGGGTAAATGGGACATTTTCTGAAATTCATTTCGGCAATAAT